>DAOUAY010000466.1:0-4012 GCA_034432995.1 Anaerolineae bacterium
GTGCAGATGGATGACAGCGGCTTCACGGATTCGCTCGAATCGGGCGTGCTGTACTCGTGCGTGGTGCCGGGCAGCGGGAACATCATCGGCGGGAATTCTGCCATCATCCGCAACTACGGTAAGAACACCAACGACGCGCTCATCCGCCGCGCGGGCATCAAAGCCGCCTTCGGCTACAACCCGATGTCCACCCGCGAGTGGAAGGGCACGCGCCCCTTCACCCGCATGGGAGCACTGGCGATCTTGCGCGCCAAGCTGCACGACGTGCGCCAGAAAATGGCGAAGGAGAAGGCCAAGGAAGATGCCGACGTCACCTACACCGCCGAGGAGACCATCCTCAAGTCGCTGCTCACAGGTGCGGACCGGCTGCGCGTCCACGTCCACAAGAGCGACGACATCGCGGCCTTGCTGCGCTTTGTGGATGAGTTTGGGCTGCGCGTCACCATCGAGCACACGTGCGACGTGCATGAGGTGGAGATCTACCGCGAACTCAAGGCGCGCGGCATCCCCGTCGTCTACGGGCCGATGGACACGCTGGCCTACAAGGTGGAGTTGAAGCACGAAAACTGGCGCAATATCAAGTACCTGATCGAGTCCGGCGTCGAGTTTGGCCTGATGACCGATCATCCGGTGATTTTGCAGAAGATGCTGTTCTTCGAACTGCGCTGGTTCCTGCGGATGGGCTTCAGCAAGCAGCAGGCGCTGGAGATCATCACCCGCAGAAACGCGGAAATCCTCGGCGTCGCCGACATCCTCGGCACGCTCGAACCGGGCAAGTGGGCGTCGTTCGTTGGTTGGAACGGCGACCCCTTCTCCCTGGAAAGCTACCCGCTCGTCGCCTACGGGGAAGGCAAACTCGTCTACCAGGAATCATGAATCACGAATCATGATTCATGATTCTCACGGGGCCATCTTTGCACACGAGCCACCCGGCAGGAATGTTCGCCGCCTGCCGGGTTTGCGCGTCCAGCTCACAACTCCCGCAGATACCCAACCCGCAGCGCAGATGCGCTTCCCACGAGAACTGGTGCGGCAGACCGTGTTGCTGGCACAATCGCGCCAACGCCGTCAGCATCGGAGCCGGGCCGCAGGCGTAGACGCAGTCCGGACGGCGCGCAGCAATCGCCGCCTCGACGGTCTGCGTGACGAGACCGCGCACGCCCATCGAGCCATCGTTAGTGGCGATATGTACGACTATAGCAGGACTGACAGCTGATCGCTGATCGCTGACAGCTTCTTTCTCAAACGCCTCCGCCAGCAGCACATCCTCCGCCGTCCGCGCGCCGATGCAGACCTCTACCGTATGCCCGGCCGCGAGGCTTGTCCGCGCCAGGAAGAGTAGCGGCGCGACGCCGTAGCCCCCACCCACCAGCAGGTGATGTTGTCCGCGCAGCGCAAAGCCTTGTCCAAGCGGGCCGCGCACCCACACGCGGTCGCCCACACTCAGCCGGTGCAGCGCCTCGCTAAAAGGCCCCACTGCGACGACCATTAGCGCCAGCGGATCATCACCCGCGATGCTGAACGGCTTCTCGCCTACATCCGGCAGCCATGTCATCACGTATTGACCCGGCTGCGCAGCGGGCAGCGACTTATCGAAGACGAACGTCTTCGTGCGGTAATTCTCCGTGCGGATTCCTGCAATGGTGAAAGTCTGGTGCATGACACCTCGTCAGAATGAACCTCGAATCTTTGCGAATGATGTACTGAGCAGAAGTATATCGCAATTTTGGTACACGGATGAACACCGAAAACACGGATTTCTTTCCCTAAAATCCGTAGAATCCGTGAAATCCGTGTACGATTCTTCGATTCGTGATTGCAAGATCATCTTGACTACTAGAAATTTTGACGAATGAGAAGAAATTAGTGATGATTCGTGAAGATTCGTGGTGAACTATTAGATCAGGCCACGCATCGTTGCCAACGTCGGGTAGCCTTCCTGTGCCATAAACGCCGCTAACTCCGCCGCGATCTCGCCTAGCGCCTCGACGCCGCGCGTCCACACCGCCGACCCGACACCGACGGCGGTTGCGCCGGCCATGAGCATCTCCGCCGCGTCGCGCCCCGTGGTGACGCCTCCCGTCCCGATAATGGGGACGCGCACCGCCCGGGCAATCTCGTAGACGCAACGCAGCGCGATAGGCTTGAGCGCCGGCCCGGAGACGCCGCCGACGCGGTTGGAGAGCACCGGCCGGCCCGCCTCGGCATCGATGAGCATCCCCGGCATGGTGTTGATGGCGGTGATGGCGTCGGCGCCGGCTTCGACAATAGCGGCGGCGATCCGCCCGATGTTGGGTACGTTCGGCGCGAGCTTGATGCTGATGGGAATGTCGCCCGCTGCGCGCTTCACCGTCTCTGTGACCGCCGCTGCGCTCTCACAGGTTGCCGCGAACGGCGTCCCGAACTCGTCGGCGACGTTGGGGCACGAGATATTGACCTCGATGAGATGCGGGCGCGCCGCCGCGATGATGCGCGCTACGTCGCCAAACTCCGCCACCGTTCCCGCGAAAATGCTGGCGATGAGCGGTACGCCGAGCGGTTCCAGCCGTGCGCGGGCCTCTGCCAGCATCCGTGCTTCCTCTTCTGCGCCGGGATTCGTCAGCCCGATGGCGTTGATCAACCCGTGGCCCCAGTCTACAGCGACGGGGTTGGGATGCCCGGTGCGCGGCGTTGGACCGCAGCTTTTCGCCGTGACCGCCCCTGCGCCTGCGCGCGCCACCCGCTCCAACACATCCGCGCTCGTGCCGAGGATGCCGGAGGCAAGGACTACCGGATTGCGCAGTCTGAGACTGAGAAAATCACACGTTAAATCAGGCATCTCGTTTCACGCAGCGATTTGCATCCACATTCGCATGTTGAACATGGTAAAGCCCTCGTGGGCAAAGAAGGCTTGCGCTTTCTCGTTGAAGAACCACGTGTCCATGGCGACGGTTGTGATGCCTTGTTCTCTGGCGAGGTCGCGCACGGCCTGGATGAGCGCCGCGCCGCAGCCCCGCCCCTGGTACGCCGGTTTGACGGAGATTTGATTGATGTAGACGAAGTTCCACGGGTGCATGTAGGCGCTATCGGGTCGCCGGGTAACGTGTGCGAAAATGTAACCCACATCTTCGCCGTCAATGCTGGCGACAAAAAAGTAGTTGTTAGGATCGCTCAATTGCTCGGTGACGTAGGGCACGGCAAAGCCCGGCTCCGAGACGTGCTTGAAGATGTGCGGTAGCGCCGCCGCGTGGACGTTCTGCACATCCACGTTGAGCGCCGAGATGCTTTCGACATCGGCCAAAGTGGCTAGACGTATCTCCATACCATTCCTTCGACGAATTACGAATTACGAATTACGAATTACGAATTACGAATCATGAATCATGATTCATGCCGCTAAATAGTGTTTCACTTCTGCATACATTGTATCAGAGATGCATCTTTCGGCCCGCAGCGTGTCGAGAATCTGGCTGATGGTGAGAACGGCGTGCAGGCGCAGCCCTTTTTCAGCCAGCGCCGCTTGCCCACCTTGTTCTCGATCTACGAGCACGACCACATCCTCTATCTTGAGTCCTGCATCCTGCATCGTCTGAATCGCTGTGACGATGCTCCCCCCACTGGTGACAACGTCTTCGATGGCGACGGCGGTTTGTCCCGCCTCGAACGCGCCCTCGATGGCCTGGCCGGTGCCGTGCGCCTTGACTTCCTTGCGCGGGTACAGCATCGGACGCCCCAATTGTAACGCAACGGCGGCGGCAGCAGGCAGCGCGGCGTAGGGCACGGCGGCGATGTGGTCGAAGGTCAAGTTGTTCACCACATCGACGTAGGCGGCGACGACGCGCCGGAACACCTCCGGGTACGAAATCACGCGGCGCAAATCCACGTAAATGGGCGACGTCTTCCCCGATGCCAGCGTGAACTCGCCGAACTTGACGCACCCGGCTTCGTATAAACTGAGGATCAAGGTGTCAACGGATTTAACGGACGAAACGGATTTTTTTTCTGTAATCCGTTCAAATCCGTTCAATCCGTT
>DAOUAY010000467.1:0-4968 GCA_034432995.1 Anaerolineae bacterium
CGGGCCGGGCTGGTTGTACGTCGCCGCCGGGATGGACGGGATGTCGATGCGGCAGATTGGCCCGGTACACGTCCACGTGCTCACTGCGCCGGTGTAATCAACGTAGGGCGAAAGCGTGTCGGTGATGGGGACGTTGGTAAAGCTGGTGATAAGGCTGGTGTTGGTGTAGAACGTGCTGTAGTTGAAATAGTCGCCCGGCGCGATACAACGCGGCGCTGTCTTGGAGATGCGCAGCGGTCGGCGTTGCAGCGGTGTGTCCTCGTAATTACAGTTGTCCGCCGGGTTGTAGTCGGTTTCCGCGCTCCACCCGCAAACGTAGTTGATCAGGTTATTGACGCCATCGGGAACGATGTCATCCACGCGCACCACAAAGCGGTAGATGCTCCCGCCGCCCGGCGGAATCGTCCCCAGCGCCATCGTGTAGGTGCGCCCGCCGGCAAACGTCCAGCCGTAGCCGACGTAAGTCGTGTAGAGCGGCAGCAGTTCGGTGAGGATGACGTTCGTGGCGGTGTACGGCCCGACGTTTTGGATGGCGATGGTGTACGTGATCAGATCGCCCTCGTAGACGAACTCGCGGTGTTGGGTGATGCCCATCGTGGTCACTTCGCGCTGCAACAGGCGCGAGAGGGTCGCTTGCTTCGCCAGCGCAAAGGGCGTCGTCGGCCCTACGGCGTCGTCCTTGATGACCAGCAGATCCGCCGGGCACTCGATGCGGAACGTCGCCGTATCCTCATCGGCGAAGTACGGCTCGCCGGCATTGAGGATGGTCAACGTGACCGTGTTGGTCAGCGTGACACCGCAGGCTTCCACCGCCGGATTGTAGATCACGTTGAGGATGAAGCTGCCCGAAGCGCCCGCCGCCAGCGTTGGCGTATACCAGACGATTGCGGGTGTCGTCGCCACGCGCGTCCACCCGGCATCGACGGCGGTGTCGCTGTGCCAGACCGTGTCGGGCGGCAGTGTGTCGGTGATGCGCGCTCCGGTGAGCGGCGCGGCGTTGGGGTTCGTGTAGGTGATGGTGAACGAGAGCACCTGCCCCGCCACGCCCATCGTCGCGTCGAACGTTTTCTCGATCTGCGGGCGGCGCAGGACAGGCGTATCCTCGCGGTTGCAGTTGTCGCCGGGCGTCGCGTCCGGCACGGCGCTCATCCCACACACCCGGTTATCCAGATTGTTGACGCCCTCCGCCAGCGGCTCATCCACGCGGACGACGAAGTAGCGCACCACGCCCTGTCCCGGGTCCAGCGTGCCAACAGTCGTGATGTAGGTGCGCCCACCCAGCGGCGTCCACCCATAACCGACGTAGCTGGTGTACAGCGGCAGCGTCTCCGTCAGCGCCACGTTGGTGGCGGGGACCAGCCCCACGTTGACGACCGAAATCGTGTACGTGATCAGGTCGCCCTCGAAGACATACTCGCGGTGTTGCGTAGGCGCCAGGGGCGCAGCGGTCTGCCACAAACGGTCGAAGGCGGCCTGGTTTTCCGCGGTCATCAGCGTGTTGGTGATCGGCCCGACGCTGTCGTCCTTGATGACGACGATATCGACCGCGCCGGTGATGGCGAGGACGTGTTGGTCCGTGCCCGTGATCTGGTTGGTGAATCCGAGCGGGTGGTACAGCACGCTGACAATGTTGGTCAATGCGCCGTTGGGCGTCCCGGCGGGGATCACATAAGGCGCACTGAACGCGCACGCCGCGCCGGAAGCCAGCGCCGCGCAGCCATTGGCCGCAGCCAGCGCCGTCAAATTCCCCAATCCAGGCCAGCCAACGCCGGCGTCGATCACGGAATCCAGAATCAGAGCCGGGCTGTCCGTGGAGCCGGTGTTGGTGATTCTGACAGTGTAGCTGATCGCGTCGCCGGGATGCGCTTCGGCCGGACCGCTCTTATCGACCTGGATTGCAGGCTGGAACAGGTTGACGGTATGGCTGGCCGTCGCCGTGAGGACGTTGGGGAAACCGATGGGCGAGCAGGTGACGTTGGCCGTGTTCACCAGCGGATCCGCTGCCCCGGCGGGCACGGTGAACTGGCGCGTCACCACGGAGGGCAAAGCGCCCGCGGCCAGCGTCACGGTCTGGTCGAGGCCCAACAAGGCGTCGGTGATGCGACACACCAAATCCGGCGAGTCGCTGGAACTGGTGTTGGTAAGCGTCAAGGTATAAGTGGTCGAATCACCGATCTTGCTCAACGGTTCACCCGTCTTGCTGAACGTGATGGACGGCTGGAACAGATCGACGCTGTGGCTGTCCGTCGCCGTGACCGCCAGGCCGAACGCGGTGAGCCGGTAGGTCGCCGTGACCACGTTGACGAGCGGATCGGGGACGCCCGCCGCGACGGTATGCGGAACCTGGAAGGTGCAGGCTGCCCCGGTCGCCAGGGAACCGCAACCATTGGCGAGCGCGGTCGCGGTCAGATCACCCAGTCCAGCCCACCCAGCGCCCTGATCGATAACAGAAACCAGATCGAGTGCGGGGGTAGAAGGCGGGACACTCGTGTTGGTGATGGTGAACGTGTAGTTGACGACATCGGTGACTTTGGACAGCGCCGGGCCGGTCTTGCTTATGGCGATAGAAGGGCACAGCACCGTCACCGGTTCGGCGCTATCGGCGTTGTTGTCCAGCCGCGCCTCCAACGTCGTGCCGGTGATCACGGCCAGATTGGTCAATTGCAGGCCGCAGGCAGCGGTGACGTTCACGGTCGTCGTCACCAGGAAGCTGCCGCTCGCGCCCGCCGCCAGATTCGGCAGCGTCCATACGATGTCCGGCGTCGTCGCCGCGCGCGTCCAGGGCGGCACGGCGGTATCGGCCACCCACTGCATTCCCACCGGCAACGTATCGCGGATCGTCAGGGCGCTCGCGGCTGCGTCGCCCTGATTGGCATAATCGATCCGGTACGTCACCAACCCACCGACCACAGTTTGCGGGGTCAAAGCCGTCTTGGTGATGGTCAGATCGGGAAGGGCCAGGGTGGCGCTCACGACCTCGTTGCAGAAATCCGTGGCAGTGATGATGATTTGCGTTGGCGCGGGGCCTGCGCCTTGTTGGAGCGTGGTCGCCGCGAGGCCATTGCCATCCAGCAGCACGGTGGGGGGATTCAATGTACCCCAGTTGCTCACCAGCGTGACCCGGCGCGCGTTTGGCGCGGGCATGGTGGGCGTGCGGTCTGGCGATAACGGCGCGGGGACGGTACGCCCGTCCTGATCGCGCATCGTGACCGTCACCAGACCGCTGGCGTCGCCTTCGACGGCGAACGTGACCCAGGCTGTCAGCGTCGCGCTGCCGCGGATATTGTCGTTGAGCGGATCGGCGCCGGTGGTGGGGGCGTTGGGATGCGGCGTCCCCCAGCGGTTGTAGTTGGCCTCAACCGCGCGGCTGGCGTCGTTGCGCAATTCGTGCGCCGGGAAAGAACAGAAGGCGTTGTACTGCACCTGCGGATTGATGAGCGAAGGGTTGTTCACAGAGTACGCAACGGCATCGTTCACAGTCTCGTAAATGACGTTGCGCTGAACGGGATTGAGTCCAAGCGATGGCGTAGCATCGACATAGATGCCGCCGCGATAACCACTGCCACCGCCGTTATTGTAGAGATAGTTGTATTGGACCCACGTTCCGGTCTGATCGATGAGGGATATTGCCCCCCCAGCGCCGGAAGCAGTCAGCATCGTCTGGTAGATAACATTTCTGGCGATGGTGTGCGGGCCGCCGGCTTCTGCACTGATGCCCGCCGCGCCACAGTTGAAAATCTCATTGTCGGTGATGAAGTTGTTATTGCCGCCGCCGCTTCCGCCGCTTTTCAGGTGTAGTCCCACATTGGCAATATCCCTGATGCGATTATTCACGATGAAGTTGCGGCTGCCTTCGTTGAGGACAATGCCGTTGCTGCAACTGTAGATGGTGTTGTATCCGATCTCGGAGTAGTCGATGTCGCCACCGATAGCGCCGTGAAATTCGCCTGTCCCGCCGTTGTAGCGCAAGGTATTGGACAGAATCTGGTCTCCGCTGCCTCCCGTCGTCGATCCACTGGGCGCGATGCCGGTGCAGGCGTACTCGATCAGCGCATAGTGAATCTGGTTTCGGACGCTGTTCGTCCCAAAGAGGATGCCCAACCACCGTCCCTGTCCGCCGCAGGGACTTGCGGCAGTCGGATCGGATGCCGTGAACGTGATGGGACGGCTGGCGGTTCCGAGGGCCTGGAGATTGCCCTCCACCTGGAGTCGCGCGCCGGTCTGGAAGTAGACGGCTGTTCCCGAGGACGGCGGCGAGATCGTCAGCGTAATCCCAGGAATGACCGTAACCGTCGTGGTCATGATCTCATAGCATGGAGCGTCCCATGTCGTGTTGGTGTTAATGTCCTGGTTGACGGTGATGCACCCGGGCGGAGGCGCCGCCTGAGTCATGGACGGCGAGAGCAGCATAAACAAGGCGGTCAATGTCCCAAAAGCCAGTACAAGCGTTCCTGTAAGCGTCAGACCCCTTTTTAACATTCCAACCTCCCATGCTCGACATCGATGAGGCAGTAGTCTTTTATGATAAGGTGGAGGAGAGTAAAAAAAGCGCGCATATCCCTCCACGTGAATAGCGCCCTACTTTCATTATAGGATATTCTTTGCGGGAATAGGTTAAAATCTAATTACGATTGGATTAAAAAAGTAAGGGGTTTTTGCAAATAGGGGGTACCATTTGCAAAAACCCCTTGAAATCAAAGGAGAATGCTGTCTACTGGCGCTTCAGTCTCCGGGGTGTGAGGGAATCAGCATCTCGTAATCGGCAACGCTGCCACCGTCGAAGCAGCACTCGATGATTTGGCGGCCCAACGGAAGCAGATCAGCAGTGTTGAATTCCTTCAAGCATTTGTGGAAGAAATCGGTCAGGATCTTCGCCCCGACGTCGTAGGCTTCCTCGCCCACTTCGGGCTGAATTTCCACTTTTGTCAGATAGTTGGTCACAAAGCGTCCTTCCACCTGCAAGTGGTG
>DAOUAY010000468.1:0-2998 GCA_034432995.1 Anaerolineae bacterium
GTTCGACTTTGAGGTTACGGTGTCCAGTAGGGCGGTTTTCGCCGCGCCCTGCACGAGGTAGGTGTTGTAGCTCGTGCCATCGGGCAACGGGATGAGCGCGTCGAACAAGCGGCGATTCCAATCGACGGCGCCCAACCAGTGGACGCCTGGGCGGATGTGTCGTGGTTTCATGGGTGGTTTCCTTTTTTTGTTATTGCGTTGCGCCCAATATATCTGAAGGGCGACGCCAAAGGCAAAATACAAAGATATAGTTGTTTCTGATGGTCTGTTGGTTTGTTAGTTGTCAGGTTTATTTTTGAGTATCTGTGGAGACGATATACACATCTGGTCCAACGATAAAAGCGATAAATACTCCGTTGGGCGACCACCGAACGTTACGTACATCTACGAATGGCGGGGTGAGTGGTTCGACAGTATCGGAATCGAGCGTAGCAAGCTGCCATAGACTGCCGTTGTCGGTTAAAACTGCTAACGCATTGCTTTGAGGCTGCCAGAAGACACTGACGCCAGAGCCGGGAAGTGAAACCTGGTATATTGTCCATGTCTCGATAGATAAGATGATGAGTGTATCCCGAGTCTCGTTTAGAAAAGCTAAATGGTCAGACTGTGCGTTCCATGTCATCCGGGTTACGGGCACATTAGATATTGGGCGTATATTGCGTTCGTTAAGTGATAGTAAACTGTATTCTGCACTCTGATTCTCCATATCCCAATTGCGGCTTAACACAATGAATTGGCTGTCCGGCGACCAACCGCCGAAATGAAAATCATCAGGTGGACTCAAGGCAACAAAAGTGCGTAAATCGATCAGATAATTGCCCACTATCGCATATTCACCATCTGGAGCAATTCGGGGTTGAACTCCCCAGTAGCATCCTGTGAAATCATTAGGAAGTTTTGCCCTATCACACAGGTCCTCGTATGTAAGTGTCTGTGGATCAATCAAAGGCACAACGGGCGACTTGCCATTGTCGAAGTCCCATTCAATCATTATTCGTGTATCGTCTAGCACCCAACGTTCTCTTATGATCCCCCCTCCGCCGCGTCCAGCCGGATACAACCCGGGTGGATCGACATAGTTGTGCTGGCCGGATCGTGCGTCAGCAAAACGGGCGCTGCCGATTAAACGGGTTTCATCAGCAGACCAATCTGGAGAAAGCATTTGCAAATCGCCAAAATCGACGGTTTGCCCAGTCTTCAAATCACGCCAGATGCCTCCTGCCAGCAAGTGTTTACCGCTGGGCGACAGGCTTAGAGGTACACCGCCTGGAAAGCGTTGCATACACTCCCCCGCCGTGTTCATCAGAAGCGCCTCGCCTTCCTGTGCTACAATTAATACCTGCAGCGCATCGGACCACAGAAATGGATGATGATCCCAAGTGCTCAACTGATTTGCTATCGGGAGCCATACCCGGCCACTCTCTAGACTTAAAACTGCCGGTTGCGAGACCCCTCTTGCCCCGCTCATTTCATCGTAGTAATCTTCACCGGCAAAAGCCAAGATCAGCAGATGCATACTATCGAGCCAACGATAGGGATACGATGGGTATAAGCCATAATCCCATCCAGTTATCCGGTGAAGGCTATGTCCTGGTATCCCATGTTCCTGTTGTATGGTGATCACAGTAGTTAGCAGGTTAGGTAGCGTTGTCGGGTCTATTGTTGGAATAAGGGTAGGCAGAGCGAACGGTGTAGAGATTGGTGTCGGTATTGGTGTTGATGTTACGATCAGTTGCGTAGGCGTAGCGGTCGGCATCATCGTTGGCATTGTGGTGGGGTACAGCGGCGATAGTGGACTGATTGGGGATGTTGCTGTTGATGTTCCTCGGTCGCAAGCGCTTATACTCAAAACAAGTAATAAACTTAAGACGATGAACTTTCTTCTCATCCTTCACACTCCAAGATGATGCAATTCCCGCCGGAGACTCTCATTCAAGCGTATCCAGATATTCGGCTGATCGCGCCTGGAATCGCGTCCACACCTCAGCCGCACGTATCATACCTTCACGCATACGTAACCAATCCAGTTCGACCGCATAGCCGTGATAAACCACGTGGCGGAATTTGTGGAATGGCGCTAACGCAGTGGCTAACGGGGTGTCGAATAACTCCGGCAATGGGGTATAGGCCGGGGCACAAAATAGCTTGAATAACTCGATGTGCCAGGTCTCGCCGCCGGGCAAGGGGACATTGTGAAAATGGCAAATGCGCTTGAGAGTATTTTCGATGCCTGTGTAAAACTGGGCCAGGAACACGGCTGCGGCTGCTTTTTCGCGCAAAGTTGGCTCGCGTCCGGCCAGATCATGGCCTAACGCCGTCAATTCACGGATGGTAGCAGCCAGACGTTCTGTTTCGATCGCTACTTCTTCGCGTAAGGCTTCAGGCTTCATAGAGTACCCGTCCTTGGGTCTCGATCCGGCGTGTAAAGCGGGTTGCGGGCGTGAGCGGCACCAGGTCAACCAGCGTACCCAGTTCTTCTTCAAGGCGCGCCGCCAACTCGTACAGCTTCCAGCCCGGGATGCCATCGCACGCCAAGTCGAGGTCGCGGGCTTGCGATGGCGTCTCCAATGCGCTGCCAAACAGAATCAGACGGGTCGCGCCATACGCTTTTGCCATGCTAATCGCCTTTTGAATGGAACCGGTATCCATTTTTTAACCTCACTTTCAGATGGCTTGTCCTCACTCACTTCGTTTTGTAAACTTCGCGGCGATGGCGCACAAAATGCACTGTGATGCCGGGTTCGGCTTTGCCGAATGTATACAATACCCGATAGTCACCCACCTAACCCTAACTTGGCAGCAACGTTATCTACCGGCATCGTTTCGCCGCCTGCTTTGACAGCCGCCAGTGAGTGCTGTAAAAGGCTCTGGAAGTCTTCGCGTAATTCCAAGCCTTTATCAGGATCGCGGAATAGTTCCATTAGGTCTGGGTAACAGTTTCCTGTATCAGTGATTTCAACTCGTCTACACTCATATCTGCTACACGTGTTGCTACCAT
>DAOUAY010000469.1:0-8249 GCA_034432995.1 Anaerolineae bacterium
CAACAAAATGCTGAGCAAAATCGAGCTAACGATAGGCACGAAGCACGACAGGCTGCCATCCGGGCTGCGATAGCGGATGTCGCCGGGGAGCTTGCCTAACCACTGCATAAACGGCAGCTTTCCCAAAAGAAACAATAGCACGCCCAGAGCGGCGACCCCCAAGCCGATGACGATGAGCCAACGACCCAGCGTATCCAATGAAAACATAGCTCCACACTCCTTGTTCACCTGTTTATGAAAAAGATGTCCCCTTGTATTCTCAGCTCTCGCGGTATGGACGATCTTCAGTGAGCCACTTCTGGAGACCGACCGAGAACGCCTGGAAGCCCATGGCGCGATAAAGCGCCGCCGCCGCTGCATTGTCGGCAGCGGTGAGGACGGCCAAACTGCTGGCGCCCGCCGAACGCGCTCGCGCTTCCAATTCCGCCATCAACGCCCGGCCTACACCCCGACGGCGATAATGCTCCAAGACGAAGAGTTCGGAAATTTCCGCATAAGGCGCATCCTCGCCGAGGTAATACAGGAGCCTGAGACTGGCGAATCCAACCACTTTAATGACTCTGTTATACGGCGACCTCTACGTCGAGCGAAAACTCCGGCTCGAAGCCGATAAGAGAGCGGGCCTTGTCGATGCTGATCAGCGACTCGCTGCCTTCGACAGGCCGCGTCCACGTTTTCACGTCGGGGTACATCAGCGAGGCCAGCCCTTGCGTGGGCAATCCCGTGGAATTGTGGCTGCCCACGATCCACAGCGGATGGCTGCCCGTGTAGTCCGCCAGCACGGCCTTTTCGATGGCCTGTGCGGCGTCCCGCTTGTCCAGCATCGCCCAAAAGTCACCGCGTCCGAAGGTCAGGATCGCGCCGGGCATGTCGCGCATCGCAGTCATCGCCTCATCCTCGACGTCCATCGCCTCATGCTGCGCACGCAGTTCGCGGAGTTTGGCAAGAATTTGCTGTACCTGCGCCCGGCGTTCGGCTTCAGGCAGAGCCATCAAACCATCATAAGCAGCCTGGATAAAGGTGCGAAATTCCCCGGCATGTTCGTACTCGTGCTCGAACCACCGCCTGTCGTAAACCCACGGAAAGCGCAGACACGCGCCGGAAATGCCCTCGCGCCGCCAGAAATAGGCCGCGATCTCTTCCAGGATTTGCTTGGAGAACGAGTACACATCCGATGTGGCACCGGGATGCGCCTCGTCCAGCGGGAAATAATGGATAGGAATCTCGCGGATGCCGTAGCCGTTACCCAGCGCGTTGATCGAGCTGGCGCTGACCACGCGCTTGATGCCGTTTTCCGCTGCGGCCTGATACACGTTGAACGATCCACCGCAGTTGATGGCGAAGATCTCGGCGTCCTTGCCCGGAATGGGATCGGGAATGGCGGCGAGATGCACCACCGCTTCGATACCCTCGAAGTGCGGGCGCAACGTCGCGTAATCCGTGATGTCGGCCTGGCGATATTCCGCCCCCCGCACCTCTTCAGCAGCCTCCGGCGTAATCTCCGTTTCCGGGATGCGGTCCAGCATACGCACGTCATGCCCGTGCGCCAACAGTCGCGCCACCGCCGGTCTCCCGACGTGACCAATGCCACCTGTAACGAGTATTTTCATTAAGCCTCCAAATTGGCGCTAAACCAAATTTCGCCCAAATGACGGGCAGATGTTATACAGAACGCCTTTACAGTCTCCCAATCGATTGGATGCAATAGCACCGGATCTGGTTCTTGCTCGGCGATATCAAAGTCCACCAGTGCAGTCAAAACACGCATCCCAAATCCCCGCGAGTAAGCATATTTTTCCTTGCTGCGCGTGAACAAAGTCTGCAAAGGCACATGTGTGGCGATGACATACAAATCATAGAAGTCCTTGCGCGTGCCGCGACCGGCTATAGCATCCAGCTTCATCAATCCAATGTCGATCAATCCGGCTAACTGAATCCCCTCAACCTCTTCCGTAGGCTGCAAAAGCGGATAATTGTAGCTGAAGAAACTCAGTGGTAAGTCACCGAGCGTCAACACCAGGCCCAACACAGAGTCTTGCTCAAGCACAACAACGTGCTCACGTTGCAGCTTGTTCACAATCCGATAGCGCATTTCATCATCCAAGGTCTCGATGTTGGCGAATAAATCCAGGTCCCGAGAAATCCGATGTCCTAAACGCAATGCCAATGCTGTCCCACCGGCGAGGTAAAAGGACCGAATGTCAGGCAAGCGCGCCACCAAATCCCATAACGCGTATGTTTGTGCGGTAACAGCATCCCAATGTGGATCCTTCAATGCGGCCATATGCGCTCCCTTTTTGCAACGTCCCGCAAATCAAAAAAGGCTTGCCAATACTTAAAACGCCGGGAGGGCAGACAACGCCACCCGGCCTGGCGTACCCATTCGGCCAATCGCTGCGCGCCATAACGCGCAAAAAGCCAGCGCAATTCCGGCGCTTCGCCCCAAGCCAACGTCCGCTCGATCACGAGGAAAGCGTCTTTGTCAGGATCGAGGTCTTCAAAAACGTATTCCTGAAAATGGGATTTCAAAGCTGGCGGGATACGATCTGTAGACATCTTGCCGAATTCACCTACGCGATCGTGACACACACTGGCATAGGAACTTCCGTCACCTGCCCGGTAGGCGTGAGCTGGCCGGTCCCCGGGTCAATGCGGAAGGTGACGATGCTGTCGCTATCCTGGTGCGCGGCGAAGAGATACGCGCCCGTAGGATCGATAGCGAAGTTGCGCGGCGTCTTACCGAGGGTCGGTGCGTGACCCACGTAGGTGAGCAGGCCGGTCTCCGCATCGATGGCGTAGATGACGATGCTATCGTGGCCGCGATTCGAGCCGTAGAGGAACTTGCCCGACGGCGCGACGTGAATGTCCGCGCAGTTGCTCTGCCCGGTAAAATCGGCCGGCAGCGCGGGCGCGGTTTGCCGCGCGTCGAGCGTCCCTTGCACGGCATCGTAGGCGAAGGTGATGATCGTGTTGCCCATTTCGGTGATCAAATAGGCATAGCGCCCGTTGGGATGAAACGCCATGTGGCGCGGCCCGGCCCCGCCTTCTACTTCAACCCACGGCAGAGTATGCGGCGGCAACGTCCCACCCTCAAGATCAAGCCGGTAGACCATCACCTTGTCGATACCCAGATCCGCTACGAATGCGAACTGGTTGGTCGGGTCCAGGGTGATCGAATGAGCGTGCGGACCTTCCTGCCGGCGCGGATTGACGCCGGAACCGGTGTGCTGCACCACGGCGGAAGCCGGCTCCAGCCCTCCATCCGCACGCACCGGGAAAGCGGCGGCATTGCCGCCCATATAGTTCGCTACGTAGATGTAATGCCCGGTTTGGTCCACACTTACGTGACACGGCGCGCCGCCATGCGTGCACTGGCTGTTGATTAGCGTGAGCGCACCACGCTGCGAATCGACCGCAAACGCGCTCACGCCCCCACCCGGCTGCCCGTCGAATTCCATCGTCTCGTTGACGGCGTACAGATACCGGCGCTGCGAATCGAGCGCCAGGAAAGATGGATTCTGCACGCCTCCCGCGACACCCACCGGTGTCAGTGCGCCGGTTGCCATAGCCAGCCGGTAGATGTAGATGCCCTCACTCGTCCCCTTGTACGTATACGTGCCTACGTAAACCAGCTTATCCTTACAATGATCGTGCATTGAATTTACTCCTTGTGCAGAATGTCGGATAGTTAGGTAGTCGTTAGTCAGATAGTCTATATCAGCGCGGATTAAACACAAGTATGCCTGGACGAAGATATCGACACTCGACTGAAAAACGCAGTCGATATAACTGTTGCCAATTTTCTGTAGAACAGCTATACTACTTGTATCATACCCAAACGACCAGCGAATTTTGGAAGCCACTTCAGCCAGATCATAAGGGGAATCAATGTATAACCACGCACCAGCCCATTACATCCGATGAAAGCCGTGTACCAATGTGACGGGATCTCGACACGGCAACACAATGAACCAGATGGCAACCAGGATGTGTGGCACTATCACGTCCACGTGACACCGCGGTATCACAACGACGGGTTCTATATGTCCGTCCGTGCCTTGATGCCGATAGAGGAAAGGACCAAACACGCCGAAAAACTGAGAGACTATCTTCACACTCACGGAGAGAGCCATGCCAGAATATCCTGATATCGTCGTCTACATTGAGTCTTTACAACGTTTTATCCAGGGGCAGACTTTGGAACTCGTGCGGATCGCGCACCCGTTTGTGCTGCGCACGGTAGCGCCGCCCATCGCGGCGCTTCACGGGAAAGTCTTGCGAGATCTGGAACGCCTGGGCAAGCGCATCGTCTTCGTTTTCGACGCGGAGCAGTTCCTCGTGCTGCATTTGATGATCAGCGGGCGACTGCAATGGTATCCTCCAGGCCGCAAGGCGCCGGCCAAAGGGTGGCTGGCGGCGCTGGACTTTACAAACGGCACACTGCTCCTCACCGAAGCCTCGACGCAAAAGCGCGCGAGCCTGCATCTGGTGCGCGGGCGGGAGGCGTTGCACGCGTTCACCCGCGGGGGGCTGGAAGTGATGGAGGCGACGACAGCGGAGTTCCGCGCCGCGCTCCAGGCCGAGAATCACACGCTCAAACGCGCGCTGACCGACCCGCGTCTCTTCAGTGGAATCGGGAACGCCTATTCGGACGAAATCCTACACCGCGCGCGGCTATCACCCTTTCTGCTGTCCACCAAACTGACGGATGAACAGATCGCGCAACTGGCTGCAGCCACCAAAGCCGTGCTCGGTGAATGGGTGGAACGCCTGCGCGCCGAGGCAGGTGATGGGCTTCCCAAGGTGACAGCCTTTCACGAAGCAATGGCCGTTCATGGACGCTACGGACAACCATGTCCGGTGTGCGGCGTCAAAGTTCAGCGGATTCGTTATGCAGAAAACGAGACCAACTACTGTCCGCGCTGCCAGACCGAAGATCGGTTGCTGGCCGACCGGGCCTTATCGCGGCTGTTGAAAGATGACTGGCCGCGCACCGTCGAGGAATTGGAAGAGCGGAAAAGATAGCTGAGTTACTGTGATCTCCTACGCCCCCGTGAGATTCATGATCATCAACCGCTCGAAGAAATCCTGCATCGGACGGCCGGCGGCAACGGCGGCGTGGATGGCCTCTTCGACCTCCGCCGGACCGTGCCCCCGCGCCCACTGCGGCAGTTGCGCTGCATCTGTGACCAGCCCAAAGAAATCGAAGCCTAACCTGGCGTAGGTCGTCCAGGGCAAATGCCCCGCAGCGACGGCGTATTCGAAGATGCCTTGCGGTGCACCCAGAGCCAGGATCGTCGTGTAATCGTGATCCCATGCCCAACGCATGGAGACGCGCACCAACGCCGTGCCGATCCCGCGCCCAAAATAGCGCGGGTCGGCCCCCTTGAGGATGGTCGGAGCACCCACCGGCATCTCAGTCTCCTGGCGGAAAGTCTCCAACGTGCGTCCGACGTGGCAGCAGGCATGACACCACGTCGGCCCGGACAAATTCAGGTTCACCGAGCCGGTCATCCGCAGCCACCATTCCGGTCGCCACCAGTGATTCCACGGCGGCCAATCGGGATTGTCCTGATCGGGCAAGACGATGCGGTAGCAGTGCAGTTGCGCCACGCACCGATCGCCTTCCCACGCCGCCATGCCGAGCGTGCCCTGGCGCTCGAAGAGACGCAACAGTATGTCTCGGTCCGCCGGCCAGCAGCGCAAAGGGATACGATCCAATTCGTCAGGCCGAATGGGCCGGATGGTAATCGGTATGTCATTCGGAGACATCGGCGTCATGGCTCACCTCCACAATAAGTCGGATCGTCGTTAGTCATCTAGTCCAGGCGACAGGCCGGCGCGGCCTGTTCACACGCTTACTTCCCTGGGACGACGTCGATAACCACGATTTCTGGGCGGCACAAAAAGCGTAGTTGCGGCGCATTTGCGCGTTCCATCCCGATGCCGCGCGATACCACCAGCGTCTTCCCTGGCGCGATGGTCGTCACGCCGGAGGCCCACGCGCGTGGCGCGACCGTCAACGTCATGAGCGGGCCGAGCAAGGGCAGTTGCACCTGCCCGCCGTGCGTGTGCCCTGCAATCAGCAAGTCTGCATCCACATTGCCCAGACTGAAATTCGGGCTGTGACCGAGGACGATGTGGAACTTGTCCTGCGCCGCGACCACCTTGTGCGCATCGAAGGCATCCCACATCGCCAACGCCGTCAACACGATCGGCCCCACATCCACCTGTGTCGTAGTTTCGAAAGTCGTCACGGGCAATCTGGCAAAGATGTCGGGCCACACACCAGGCCGATCTACGTTCCCCTGCACAGCGTAGACGCCAAGCGGTGCATCCAACCCGACCGTATGCAGAATGGCGTTCAACGCCTGAACTTCTTCTACGTCACTACGACTGCGTCGCCCCATTTGGATATAGTCGCCCGCCAGCAACAACAGATCAGGTTGTTCAGTCATTGCCCGACGCAGTGCGCGTTCCTCATAGTCTCCTGGACGATCGGTTTGAATGTCGGCAAGCACAACAATACGCAACGCCTGCTCCACTTTGGCTGTGGCCAACGTGATATGTGAGACCTCCAGCCACCGCGGTTCAATGAGAAAAGCATCGAGGGCGATGAGAGCAAGCACCCCGATAAGCGCCAAGCTTCCCCAAGCCACAAGCCTTGCCCGTCGCCACAGAAAGACCGCCGCGCCCCCCAGAAACAACGGCACGTGCAAGAACACCGTCCAAGCCAACAACTGCAGCTTACCGAAATTGTCCTGGCGAAACTGTAACGCGCTCAGCGCTCCCAGAAATAACAGCAATCCCCCCAAGCACGTAATCGACAGCCCCATTCGCAACGCCGAAACTGCCCTTACGGATAGCGTTGTGCGCCGCAACCAGAACAGCAGAGCTGCGACCCCAAGTAAAGATAAAATATTGTGTAGTAGTGGTGTCATCGTTCCGGTGAATTGTCGTTTTCCACGCGATAGGACGTCATCCAAAAGATCATGCCTCTATTGTAGTCAATTTTACGAGATAGAAAAATCGCTTCTCATCCGGTTATTTCCGCTAACCAAATTCAAACTTGACAAATCCCTCATCTGATGTATAATTACTCATAAAATGAGCAATTACTCATTATTTATATCTTATGTGACTTATCCATCAAGGAGAACAATGGACGGCAAGCAAGGAGACCACCCCCGACATTCGCGCCGCGAGCGGCGCATCGAACGACGGCGACGTGAAATTCTGACCGCCGCCGCGCAGATATTCGCCGGGAAGGGTTACGCGCACACCACCACGAAGGACCTGGCCGAGGCCGCCGATATGGCCGAAGGCACGCTCTACAACTACTTCGAAGGCAAGCGCGAGATTCTGCTGGCGATTCTCAACGAGATGTGCGTCCCAATCGACGCCCTGTTGCAAAATGCCCGGCCGCTCATCAGCCGCGACGACTTTGTGCGCGTCGTCGAAAACGGCCTGGAGATTTTCGTGTCACAACTCGATTTCACCCGCGCGCTGTTGACCGAGATATGGGTGGATGACGTGATTTTGAACGATCTGATCATCGGCCGCTTGCAGTACATCGGACACGCTATTAAGGGATTCATCGCCAGAAGAATTGAAGCAGGGAATTTCCGTCCCATCGACCCGGAAGCTGCGACGTCGATGATTTTGGGCGGCTTTGTGGCGTTGATTTTGCCGGTGCTGCGCGGCAAGCAGCCCACCCCCACCCCGGAGGAACGGCATAGGCTGGCGCAGACCGCCGTCGATCTGCTGTTCGACGGGCTGAGAGTCCGTGAAAGCTAACGGCGATAAAAGCACAACTGCGCAAAAGGCTGTGGCCGGTCTCCGACCGCGCCACCGCAGCGCCAGGCATAGGCGGGCACGGTCAGAGACCGGCCCAACAGACTTTAGCCGAATTGTGAAAAGTTGAGGACGATGTTACAACGGATTTGGGCCGTCTTGCAAAAGGAGTTCATCCAAACGCTGCGCGATCGAGGCACGTTGATCCTGATGCTGAGCATGCCGCTGCTGCAATTGTTCATGCTCGGCTACGCGGTGGATATGAACGTGGAACACATCCCCACCGTGGTCGCCGACCAGAGTTTGGACGCGCACAGCCACGCCTACGTCGCGGCGATGGTCAACACGCGCTACTTCGACGTGATCGATTACGTCGCCAGCGAAGCCGCGGTGATCCAGGCCATCGACAGTGGACGCGCGCAGGCCGGCATCGTCATCCCGCCGGGCTTCGCCGC
>DAOUAY010000470.1:0-2109 GCA_034432995.1 Anaerolineae bacterium
CGTCATGCCAGGGAGCGAGACGCGCGTCCACGAACAGCGCGCGCAAGGCGCGGTCGCTATCGAAAGCAGGGCAGCGCAGCAAGGCTGCCTGGATTCGGATGTAGAGGTCGCCGGGAATGCTGTTCATAACTTTTGCCTTAACCAGCTAACAACTCGAAATACACCTCTCTGGAAATACCAGCGGTGCGCAGGTTGTTGCGAATAATTGACACCGGCACTTCGTCATAGGTCGGAATCACCACCGGACGAGCGACGCCATCTTTCACATAAGAACGATGGCTACCCTGCTGGCGCGCGAAGCGAAACCCGGCAGCCAAAAACACCTTTTCCAGCTTTTTCCAGTGAACCGGCGTTAGCTTGGGCATGTCAGGCCCCTACTGCCACAAGATGTCGCTCAATAGCAATCCAACGCGGGCTAACCCAATCATTACGCTCGAATCTATAACCGGCTTCCTCCAGCACCTCGTCCAGGGTTCCCATTTCAATCGCAGTGGTCAGAAACAACTGAACCGCCTCTTCCACTGCTTGACGCGCTTCCGCCGGGGTGCGCCCCGCGCTCATCACATCCAATGGCATCGCGTGCGCCACATACTGCGCCCCCTCTTGCCAGATTTGCACGGTATAGTCTATATTAGAGCGTGTGAATTTAGCCTTCATCTTCTAACCTCCTTAAATCCGTTTCATCCGTTCAATCCGTTGACGCCGCCCTCACCCGCGCAGCCATCGCCGCCGCCGCCAGAATCGCCGCGAGCATACTGTCGGCGTGGGCGATGCCGCGCCCGGCGATGTCGAAGGCCGTGCCGTGGTCGGCGGAGGTGCGGATGAGCGGCAGACCAAGCGTGATCGTGATCGACTGCTCGAAACCGTGCGTCTTCACCGCGATGTGGCCTTGATCGTGGTACTGGCACACCACCACGTCGTAGTCGCCGCGAATGGCCTGGAAGAAGACGGAATCCGCCGGAATCGGGCCGCGCGCGTCGATGCCCTGATCTTGCGCCGCCGCGACTGCCGGCGCGATGATGTCCAGTTCCTCGCGCCCCATCAGGCCGTTGTCGCCGTTGTGCGGGTTCAGCCCGGCGACGGCGAGGCGCGGCTGCGGGAAGCCAAGCACCTGCATCCCCTCGTGCGTGAGGACAATCGTATCGAGCACGCCGGCAGTCGTCAGATGAGCGGCGATGCTGCGGAACGGGATATGGCGCGTGACGTGGGTGACGCGCAGGCCGGGCGTCGCCAGCATCGTCGTGCAGCGCGGGGTGTGGGTGACGTCGGCGAGGATTTCCGTGTGGCCGATGTAGTCGAAGCCGGCCAGGCGCATCGCTTCCTTATTGAGCGGCGCGGTCGCCACAGCATCCACCGCGCCGGTCATGGCCAACTCGGTCGCCTTGAGGACGTACTCTACCGCCGCCCGCCCCGCCTCGGTCGAAATCTGTCCAAGCGGCGCGGCGTTCACATCGAGGTTGCCCAAATCGAGCAACGTCAGCGTTCCAATGTCGAACGTCGCCTCCGCAACCGTCTTCGCTACGCGCAGCGGCGGAACAGGAACGCCAAGCCGGGCTTCCGTCAACGCGCGCGCGTCGCCGATGACGAGTGGACGGCATACCGCCCACACTTCCGGCAGCGCCAGCGCCTTCACGACAACTTCCGGGCCGATGCCGGCGACGTCGCCAAGGGTGATTGCAATCAGGGGTAGAGTGTTGGTCATGGTGTACCTCATAAATTTGTACTATTGCGTCACTTTACAGACTCAAAACCAAACGAACGCCAGTTTCTATCCGCGAAAGTAACGTCAAGGGAACTTTGCCAATGCGCTCGGTGAGAAAACGTTTATCCGCAGTGAAAAGTTGCGAGACATTGGCATTGGTGATCGTATCTTCTTCATTCATCGGTGCTACCCCTTTCAACGTAACATCTCCTACGCTCATTATACAAGCAGGCAGGGGTTTATCAAGATAAGTAGACGGTAGACAGTAGACAGCAGTACACTATTGACACAAATTGGGTCTTTAACAATCGAATAACACTTCCGCAGCGGAGCCGGAGGACTGGAAAGGTAACGGAATCATGCCATTCTGAGACGCGCATACCGTCACAGGAGGGACAAGATGAAGC
>DAOUAY010000471.1:0-1588 GCA_034432995.1 Anaerolineae bacterium
CTGTAAACTCTCGCTATTTCGTACCTTGACAATTCTCATAAAATCGTATCCCATCTTGATCATGCTGGCAGTCATCAGGAGGTACCATTATGATCAAGAGAGCGCCGCTGACCGCAGCGGAGAAGCAGTACCTACTGCAGCGCAAGCAGGCCGGCGCCACGCTGCGCCAGGTTGCCGCGGAACTGCACTGTGCGCTCACCACAGCCCGCAAGTGGTGGCGTTACGGTCGGGATCAGATTCAGCCCCACCGGCGTGGCCGACCCGCTGCCGGTCCGCTGAGCAGCTATCCCGCTGAGTTCGGCGAGCGTGCCGTAGCCCTCAAGCGTTCGCATCCCCATTGGGGGCCGGCCAACGTCAAACTGGAACTGGCCGAGCAGCTGCACTTGGCGCCGGCGGCCCTGCCCAGCGATGCGCGTTTGGCCGCGTTGTTCAAGCGTCGGTGCCCAGAAGCCGTCCAGCCGCGTCAGCAGACGCATTATCCTGAAAAGCCGCTCGCCTCAGCGCATTATCCGCATCAGCGGTGGCAGGCGGACGCCCAAGAGAAGATCCAGCTCATCAGCGGTGAGTTAGCGACCATCCTAAACATTCGCGACGAGTTTAGTGCGGTGATTGTGGCCAGCCGCGCCTTTGTCACCACGACGGCCAAGGGCTGGCGCAAGTTGACGTTCGCCGAAGTGCAAACGGTGTTGCGCCAGGCGTTTGCCGAATGGGGCCGGCCCGACGAGGTGCAGACCGACCACGAGGTCGTCTACACGGGTTCACCGGCGGCAGATTTCCCAGCGGTCTTCAGTTTATGGCTGCTCGGCCTGGGCATCACCCATGTGACGGGGCGGAGCCGACGGCCCACCGATCAGGCCGAAGGTGAACGCACCCATCGGACGGTCGGTGATATGGCTTGGAAAGATGAACCCTGCGCCACGGTGCCAGAACTGCAAGCGCTGTTGGACCGCCGCCGGCAGCGCTATAACCAGCACTACCCAAGCCATGCCGCCCATTGCCAGGGGCAGCCGCCCTTGACGGCCTACCCGGCGGCCCGCGACTCCGGTCGCCCCTTCCGCGAGGACGTCGAGTGGGAACTCTTCAACATGGAGCGGGTTGAACGTGAGCTCGCCCGCCAGGTCTGGACTCGGCAAGTCAGTGCCAGCGGCGGGACCAGTATCGGCGGCCACCTATATGTAGTCGGCCGAACCTATGCGGGGCAGACGGTGGCCGTCAGCTATCGTCCCGCAACGCATGCGTTTCGGTTCGACTTGTCTGATGGCACAACAGCAGCTGAACTACCTGCTTACGAGCTGACGCAAGCCAATCTGATCGGCTACGTCCCGGTCGCAGGCCTGCTGATTCAGCCTTTCCAATTGCCCCTGCCGCTGGAAGGGGTATGACTTTATGAGATTGTTAGGGTACGACATTGCAAGAGTTTACACGTCCATGGCACATGGGTAGTGATTGCCACCAATAGTGGACTCAACTTCTATGGGGGTAACAACGCTTTAGCTGACGGAGGATATCGTTCAGATCTACCGCCCACAATGCTGCCTGGAATGTCAGAGCCAGAGAGCGAAAAACAGTATTACAGGATGGCCGAGAC
>DAOUAY010000472.1:0-2772 GCA_034432995.1 Anaerolineae bacterium
CTTGATACTTTCGCACCCACGGCGCCTTCCACCAGCCCGACCCCTCCGGTGACGAGGTGCTGTGCAGCAGAAAAATCACTGCCTGACGCAAGGTTACCGACGTGGTCACTCACGAGGTTGACTGCCATGCTCACTCCGGCAGCTTGGCCGCCTGGCGTGGCAATGAGCAAGCCCGCCACAGCGCCCGTACCTACCGCCGCGCCCAAATCCCCCCAGTCTCCCGCGTTCACCTTAAAGCTGCCTTCAAATGAAACACTGACCTTCAGATTCAGGTCACCCTGACGCAACTCGTTCACAAGGTACAAGCCACCACCAACAAGCCCACCCGGAATGTTTCAACGACTTTGAGACAACTGAGCCTGGATTTTAGTGTACGGATTTGCGTTGCTGGCGATGCCTGGCGGCTGGCAAAGCCGGTTGGCGCCGACTTGGGCGAGACTCGCCGCAACTTACGCATCGGTTTATCGCTTGGACGACAATGTAGCGCCTGAGAACGGATCGGTGTGGGCAGGGCTGACAGGATAGCCACCCTGCCCAGCTACACCGTCGGCGGGCACGGCGCTCGGGTCGCTCCGCAGCGTTGCCCTATCCTCCGGCCCGCAAGCATCAGTATAGCGCAGAGCGGTTGCAGGTGCAAGCTGATCTGTGCCAGCCGCAGCAGGCGTCTTGGCGGTGGCGGTCCGCGGTGTGGGTGCTGACAGGTCAGCTGGGTGCGGCGGTGGATTGATCCAAACCGCCTCCGGCAACTTGGCCGGCTGGGGCTGACCGCGCACAAAGCGTTCGGGATGGGCCTGGTAAGCTTGCTGCAAAACGGCTTGGCGCTTCTGACGCACCGCTTCAGCCTGTCCAGTATGCACCACGGCCGGCGTGAGCAGCCCCAGCCCGGTGTGATGGTGTTCATCGTTGTACCAGGCGAAGAAGCTGCGGGCCCACCGGCGGGCGTCGGCGACGCTGGCGAAGCGGTCCGGGTAATCGGGCCGGTACTTGAGCGTTTTGAACTGCGCCTCCGAGTACGGGTTATCGTTGGAAACGTGCGGTCGCGCGTGACTCTTCGCCACGCCCAGGTCGGCCAGCAAAATGGCGACCGTCTTGGCGATCATCGGGCTGCCGTTGTCGGCATGAATCGTCAGTTGTGCGCGTTGCACGCTCTGCTTGACACAGGTTTCAGCGATCAGTTGCTCAGCCAGTTCGGCCGACTCGACTTCAGCGATCAGCCAGCCCACCACATAGCGGCTGTAGATGTCGATCATCGCGTACAAGTAGTAGTAGACGCCCTTGCTCGGGCCGCGCAGTTTGGTGATGTCCCAGCTCCAGACCTGATTCGGCCCGGTGGCCAGCAGTTCCGGCTTCTGGTAGGCTGGATGACGCAGTTGATTGCGGCGCTCACGCACCTCGGCATGCTCAGCCAGGATACGGTACATCGTGCTGATGGAGCACAGATAGCGCTCCTCGTCCAGCAGCTCGGCGTAGATTTCGCGCGGCGCCAGGTCTTGAAAGCGTTCGCTATTGAGCACCTCCCGGACTTGGGCCTGCTCGGTCGGACTCAACGCGCGTGGCGGCGCCGGGCGGCTCGCCGGTTCTGCGGGCGGCGCTGCTACCTCCGGCACGGTTGGCGCCGGCCGCGCCCGATACAAGCTGCTGCGGGGCACCGCCAGCACAGCACAGGCGGCGACGACGCCTTGCGAGACTGCCAGTTCTTCGGCCGTCTCGATCATAGCTGCTCGTCGTTCTCGCTCATCGGCAGGCCGAGCAGCGTTGAGAGTTTTTTTTGGACCTCGATGATCGTCTCGGCCCGCTGCAAGCGTTGTTGGAGCCGCTCGTTTTCGTGGCGTAACCGGACGATCTCAGCCGCCTGCGGGTCGGGCTTGCGCCCGCGCTTCTGTGGGGTCAACGCCTGCAACACGCCCACCCGCCGCTGTTCACGCCACTTGTCGAGGTGTGAGCGGTAGAGACCTTCCCGGCGCAGCAAAGCGCCAATCTGACCACGCTGCGTACACGCATCGGCTTCCGCGAGGATGCGCAGCTTGTATTCGGCGGTAAACCGTCGCCGTTCGGCTTTCGGCACGACCTCCGGGTCGGGCGTGCAGGCTACATCGGCCGCGTGCTGACCATTGCGACTGGCTTGAACGATCGGTTGGTGTGACATGGACAACGCTCCTTGGCTGAATTGTACACTAAATTCAGCGGAAGAGTTGTCTCAGGCATCATTGACACAGTGGGTTGACGCACAAATGAATCTGGCATGGTTGTACCATTACATGGGCGATGATGCAGCAGCGGTCTCCGAAGCGGATAAAGCAACCGCGCGCATACCCTTAGGCTATCACATTACCCCTGGCAAGAGACCTCGAAAACGTGGCCTGCCGCAGGTCTTCTTATGGGTGCAACTGGGCAAGGCCCATCTGCTTTGTGGCCAGATTGCCATGCGCAAGTTCTACCCTGCCAGGTCCGCCGATGATTTTCAGTACTTGGCGAATGCAGCCCTTCACTACACCCTTTCGTTGGCTTATGATGAGCTTTTTGCGTCTAGCTTTGATGAGATGCGTGTGGGCAGGGCGCTCATTTACGACAGTTTGAAAGATATGAATCAAAAAGAGTTTCAAGAATTCAGTCAAGGAGTGGATCGGGCCGCCGTAAACTACGATCTAAAAACACCCACTCCTTTGCACAGATTCCTGAAAAACCGCTTTGGGGTTCGAGGCCCGAACCTACAATGACTACCGCCCTTCCAGCCGTGGCAGAATCGCGTCAACTCCTTGGTCTTGCCGCCTT
>DAOUAY010000473.1:0-3019 GCA_034432995.1 Anaerolineae bacterium
CCGCCCGGCTAAATTGCTGAGCAGGTCGCCATCCACCTGAGGCAGAACTTCGCCGTTCGCTTCCAGGGTCGCGTAACGCGCCGGGTATACCATCAACAAGGCTTCTTCCACACTCGGCAGGAAGAAATCCACCTGGGAAAGAACACGCGCGAACCACGCAGGCCAGTTGACTTTTCCGGCCTCGGCGTGGGGATCGGGTCGGCTCACGTCGAGCGACGTGACCAAGCCGTGCGCCTTGACGCGCCGGAGCAAGGTCTCGAATTCCTGCCCGTCATCCTGATAAAAACTGCGCATCAACGTGGGATAGCCAAAGTGGAAGATGCGGGCGCCAGCCAGTGCGTCGTCATGGACGTCGGCGGCGCAGAAGGTGTCGTTGGGGCCGGGGTAGTGCAGGAAAGTGCGGTCGATGTTGGGGGAACTGAAGATGAGTGTGTACGAGCTGGACTCGCCGGCCGTGACCAGCATCCCCTCGGCCAAAGCGGGATCGTAACTGCGGAACACGTCCAGCGTCGCCCGCCCGAAGGTGTCGTCGCCGACTTTGCCCATCAAGCGCACCGGCACGCCCAAGCGGTGCAGCGCCAACCCGGTATTGGAGACCGCCCCACCTGTCGAGAGCGTCATCGGTCCCACGTTGACCAATCCGCTTGGCGCGAGCCACGTCGCCAGGTCGCGGCAGCTTTCGGGCAACGTCGGAATCACGTCCAGGCACACGTGTCCGGCGACGATAATGACAGAGGCAGCGGATTCTGACATATCAGCACCCTTACAGCCCCAAAGTATGACGCAACGCGGCATCAACGTCAGACATCAGAAGCGATCCAATAACACGGTCAATTTCGGATTCGGCAATCGTCGCCAGATTATCTGTCATAACAACCGAATCGGTCAACAACCCCGATCTGCGCCCACCAGATGTAGTCAACCGGATCAATACACGGCTTGGATGTTGAGCGCGCATTAAACGGCAGGTAATCATAGCCACAATCACTTGCGGCAATCCTGTTTGCAGGTCATCGGCCTGAACAATCAACGCCGGGCGTACTTTGGCAGTACCCAAGTCTGAATG
The DNA here is from genome assembly GCA_034432995.1 of Anaerolineae bacterium. Lineage (GTDB taxonomy): Bacteria > Chloroflexota > Anaerolineae > B4-G1 > SLSP01 > DSWT01. The sequence goes on from DAOUAY010000473.1 coordinate 1,067, forward strand.
AGGAAAGAACGCTAGAATAACATCACCGCGTTTGTAGTTTGGCTTTTGCTGCATCATAGTTATCATATATGTCCATTTCAGGACTATCCCACTCCTCAGCAAAGGTCGCCAGGCGCGCCCGCAAGTCAGCGGCCTGTGCCTCATCAATGCCGCGCGCTTGCAGGTCCACATGATTGGGCGCGAGGAAAGTAACGATAACAGGAGTATCGTCCTTTACATTTCGAGGTAACGTTGTAAGCTGAATATTGCCACCACGATATATGCCTCTAATTGCCGTAAGCATCGTTCACTCCTTTACTTGAGTCGCGTTGATCACATCCAGCACCCGCGCCTGGAAACTCGCCGCCGACGCATCCAGCAGCGCCTTGATGTTGGGGGCAGGCGCAGCGAGGATTTGGCGTAGCACCTGCCCCAGTTCCTCGTAGAGTTCCGGCGCGGCGATGGGCGGTTCACCGCGCACGGCGACGCCCGCATGGATGAAGTTCGCATAATTTGCTACCGGCAGGTTCGCGTATTTCTCAACGATCGCTGCCCGCTGTTGGCCGTATTCACCGGTGAAAAGGTTGATGTACGGCAGCCCTACCAGTTCGCCGTGCTCGGCCTGGAGCCGCACGGCATTCTCGAACGCCGCCAAGTCGAATTCGCGCCAGGTGTTGAAGGCCAACGCCGCTTCCAGCGTCTCCGACGACGACGCGGGATTGTACAGCCACACGCTGCCCGTACCGAGCGTCGCATTCGCGCCGCCGTTGGGCATACGGCCAAAGCCAATCTCGTCAATGGGCAAATCGGTGAGATTGCGGATCATCCAGCCGAGCGTGTCGGCGCTGGCAATCGTCATCGCCGTTTTGCCGCTGCCGAAGTCGAGTACCAGCGCATAGTTGCCCCAGGTTGAGATATCGGACGTGGTCGCATTATCTTTCCAGCGTAAGTCGTGCATCAACTGCAGCGCGGCGATCATCGCGTTGTTGTTGTAGACCGCCACCCACCGGCCATCCACCGATTGCACCGTGTCGCCGCCAAACGTGACCATCAACGCCACACTCATCCAGCCGCCGAGCGCGCCCTCGTTGCGGATGTTGAACCCGTCCACGCCTTCGAGTCTGGCGTGAATCTGGCGCGCAGCCTCCCGCACCTCACCCCAGGTCTGCGGCGGCTTATCGGGATCGAGGCCGGCTTCCTCGAACAAACGCCGGTTGTACATCAGCCCCATCCCGTTGGCAGCGTGCGGCAAGCCGTAGATTTTTCCGTAAGCATCCTGCGCCAACGCCAGGAGCGCCGGATGATAGGCGGTAGGATAGGATGTGTCTTCGACATAGTCCGTGATATCCGCCGCGTAACCACGCTCGATCAGTGTGCGGGCGTCGGGCAGCCGCACGGCGTAAGTGTCTTCCAAGGGGCTGTTTGCCCGCACGATGAACGTCTGCAGATCGTAACGGTAAGGATTGGGATCGATGACCACTTCAGGGCGAATCGCGTGGAATTGCTCCAGCAGCCAGCGCTGCCGTTGAATCCCCAGCGCGTCGTCCTCAAGTGCCGCGTCGGTGACGCTGACGACCACCGGAATCAGCGGCGTCGGCGTCACCTCGACGATCTTCTCAACCGGAACTTCGACCGTGACTTCCTGGGTGACGACAACCTCTTTTTCCACTTCGACTTCGCGCGTCACCACCACGGTCTCGACAACTCTTTCAGCCAACGGCGTCGCACAGGCTTCGAGCGCCACCAACAACAATACAGATAATGCTATAACAGTGAAAGAACGGAAACGCCTCATCAAAACCCCCAGGCGAATTAGATATAGGAGTAAGGAGTAGGGAGTAAGGAGTAGGGAGTAAGGAGTAGGGAGTAGGGAGTAGGGAGTAGGGAGTAAGAAATGAAGTATCCCATAACTCCTAACTCTTTACTCTTTACTCTTTACTCTTTACTCTTTACTCTTTACTCTTTACTCTTTAC
>DAOUAY010000474.1:0-4046 GCA_034432995.1 Anaerolineae bacterium
CCCATGCACTAAGTTTGGACGTCACATTGGTTACGAATAACACCCGAGAGTTTTCCAGGGTTCCGGGTCTACAGATTGCAAATTGGGCCGCTGAATAACCTTGCGCATCACCACCGCCTTCCTCCACTGGATCGACGCTCACAACGTCTTCGATCCGCGCACCTACCTTAACTTCGTCATCGAAGATACCGTCGTGGGCGCAGTGCATCGCCAACGGTTGCCGCTGTTGCAGGCGCATCCCGGTATTTTTCACGTTGACGATGCGCGCGTAACGCTCGATCTGCGCCTGGACACGCCGACCGCGCGGACGGACGCCGTCGCCGGTGTGCTCGCTGAGTGGCGCGCCGCCGGCCTTTTCCCCGGCTGGCGTGACGAGTTGTATCGCGTGTCTGCGGGGTTCGATGCGCCGCCGCTGATGGCGCTCGAACGCGCCGCCGCCTCGACCTTCGGCATCCTGCGGTACGGCGCGCATCTCAACGGCGTCGTCCGCAAGAACGGACATCTGCATCTCTGGATCGCCCGGCGCTCGCTCAACAAGCCGGAGCATCCGGGCAAGTTGGATCACCTCGTCGCGGGTGGGATTCCCGCCGGATTGAGCGCGTGGGACGTGGTCATCAAGGAGTGCCACGAGGAGGCGAACGTCCCGCCGGAACTGGCGCAGCGCGCGCGCCCGGTGAGCCTCATCAGCTATATGATCGACGCGAATTGCCGCCGCCACCGCGACCTGATCTTCATCTACGACCTGGAATTGCCGGAGACGTTCGTCCCGCAGAACACCGACGGGGAAGTGGCGGAGTTCTACCTGTGGCCGATTGAGCAGGTCATCGAGACGGTGATCGCCACCGAGGACTTCAAGATGAACAACAACCTGGTCATCATCGACTTTTTGCTGCGTCACGGCTACGTCGGCCCGGACGATCCGCACTACGCTGTCATCGCGCAGCGGTTGCGCAGTCCGGTGATGTGGTAAAATCGAGCTTGAGCGTGAAACTCATTAGATCTAGTTTTGCTTGGTCTGGATCGCCCAGACTGGAACGGGGATCTGACGATCCCCTCGAAGCACATTGTGGGATCTGACGATCCCCTCGAAGCACATTGTGATCTACTGAAACTGACTATTCGACGATCAGACTAAAGACTACGAGACTGTCGCTATACGAGGAGTCACCTATGGAACCCTTGTTATTCACTTTCGAAGAGATTGCCGGTTTTGCGACACATCCTGATAAACCGGTGCGCCGCTGGGCGCAAGACCGCTTACTGACTCTCTTTCCTGAACGAGCGCCGGAAGTGTTGACGGCGCAGTTGGCCGATGAAGACTTCTATCTGGCCCTGCGCGCGGCAGAGGTGATTGGCAAAAGCGGCGACGCAGCGCGGTATGGCCCGGTTGTGCTGGAATATATGCAGCACGTCCCTCCCGCTCATTTTGCGGCCCTGGCCGAGGCGGCTGCGCAGCTTGGGCTTGCTGAGGCTTTGCCGTTGATCGTGGCGCACAGTCGCCGGCAGGATATACCTTTTAGCTCGCCAGGCTGGTTTTTGCGCCTGACTCACGCGCTAGGGCGTTACGGTCACGCGCCGGAAGCGCGCCAGCGGCTCTGGGAACTGCTCTCCGAAGTACGCGCGCACCCGGCTGAGGCCGGGATGGTGATCGCCGCGCTGCTTGACGCGGTACGTCCGGACGAAGTGCCGCGTCTGGTCAAGGGCTACCGTGCTCTGCCTTTCGATCGGCATACGGTGCAATCCTTCGGCGACCCGGCCGGGGCCAATCGCACCATTCACGAAACCGGCTACGTGCTCTCGCAAGGATTCGACGCGGTCGTGGATAGGATCTATGGGTGGCTTGGGCGTAGATTGCCGGTTAGCCCGGATACGTATAACAGATTGCGGTCGGCTTTTGCCAAGCCGCGTATCAACATCTTTGCCCTGCTGCTCGGCGAAGCGCAGCGCTTGATGCATAAACGCGGCGATAACGTCGCGGCGTGGCGCGCGGCGTGGGAAGCCGGCGAGTCATTGGTGGGCTACCGGCTGCAAGTCGTCTACACGCTGGCGCTTTTGGAGGCTTTTGCGGTTGAGCGCGCGGTCGGCGGCGAGCAGCGTCAGGCTGAAGCGGCGATGGGCCTGGCGCTGCTGGCGCAACTAGGCGTGGATCGAGACGATCAAGGGCGCCTGGAAACCACGACCGATGAGCTGATTATGCTGTTGGGGATTCTGACCGAGAACCGTGAGCATATTTTGCCCACCGTGGTAGACCGATTGGTCGAAATGGGACCGGCGGTGTTGCCTGGACTGGTCTCTTTGCTCTCGCCGGCTCACTACGGGTGGGGGGCGACGCGCGCGTTGCAGATTGTGACGCGGCTGGCGCGGCGGCATCCGGGCAGTTGCGATGCGCTGATTCCCTTCATCATCGAGATGATCTTCGAGGGACAAGGCGATTTTGCGTGCGAAGCTGCCGCCGAAGCGTTGGCGGTCATTGGGCCGGTAGCCGTCGCGCCGATCACTCAGCATCTCGATGACGGCGATAGCACCCGTTACATCTACTTGACCGGGGCGCTTAGCGAAATCTCGACCGATGCCTCAGCGCAAGCGTTGTTGAAGTACGTTCCACTGGACGAAGAACCTGATGAAATGGAAATCGTCAACCTGGCGGACACCGGCAGCCTCATCGCCCTCGAGCTGCTGTACCGGCTGGCCAAGCGATACCCCGATAATCCGATTCTGGCCGGGAGTCTCTTGCTCTTGTGCGCCTTGCACGGCGTGGACAAGCCTGAACTATCGCAGTGGCGCGAGTTTGTCGAGGCTGAGGACGCACGTATGGACGCGCTCATCACCAGTCCTGACAGACCATTGTCCACTCTGGCGAAAACCAGGGAAATTTTGGAGGGCATGGGGCTAGACATGGCCGACGAGGACATCAGAGCGATGTTCGATGTGGCGCCGGAACCCGAGCCTGAGACGCGCAAACGGGTACAGCATCTCGAACCGCTGCCACAGTCGTCCCGCAAATCGCCGCAAGTGAGCCGCGAGGAACGCAAACGGCGGAAGGAACAGCGCAAGCGGACGCAGCGGGGGTGATGTGGTAAAATTGTACTTGACTATTCCTCACTCAGGCGGTATATCTATAAGATAATTCGGGTTCACGTAATAGCATACAAACGGATTCAGGAACCTCAAGTTCTTAACGCAATCAAGACTGTGCGGGTTAAAATACATTGGAAGCCCGGCAGCGCCTTGCGTCATTTGCAGAAACGTAAACTTCGAGGACACTTGCCAACTACAGCAACGTTAGCAGATTACGAAGCCGTAATTCTCGCCGTTTTGCATGATAGGTCTGCTCAAGTGTATCGTTATTGGTATAATCAGGTTGCTTATGTACCCGTTGTGGGTTCAGTCGAAAACCGGGAATGGCTGATTATGTTTGCCTATGAAGGCGTGTTGGAAAGCGCATTTGTTGTCGAGCGGCCTGAGCAATACTGGTGTAAACCCGGATTCGAGTGTCTTGGATTGTTAGGCGAGGTAGACCATGAACTATGCTGAATTGGTTACAGCCTATGAAACGGATGTGCGATTTCCCGAGGTCAGCGGCATGGAACATCTGGATATGTTGATGACACGCAGCGAGATTGCGAGTATTGAACCGCACTTGCCGGCTGCATTGCGCGAGCGTGTGCTTGAGGCCGATAAACAGCTCATGAGCCGGGCGCGCCAGTTCTATGACGCGATTCGGGCGATTGCTGATCTAGCCAGTTGGCGCCGGAGTGAATTCACACCGATTACGCATTGGTGGTGGTATCTGGATGTGCTCGCGCATTTGCCGTTGTCGTTTGAGGTTGCAACACTCCGGACGGGATTCCAGTTGATCCACGACGCGGATGATGAAAAACGCTATGCCGCAGATGGCGGACAGTCTCTGGATGTCTAATGAACGATAGTTTATCCCAAAATTCTATATGAAAGCGAGGTATACAGTATGAAACAGCCCACATTAGGTATCATTATCGGCAACCGGGGATTCTTCCCCACACAACTCTGCGAAGAGGGACGCGCGA
>DAOUAY010000475.1:0-9608 GCA_034432995.1 Anaerolineae bacterium
GGACATTCGCCACATCAGAAAGCTGTATCAGAGGGGAGCTCCTACCAACCGGTAGAAAGCCTGGATTCCTTCGTAGAGGCGTTGGTTATTTCGATGAGTGGCTGCGGCGTGGGATATTCGGTGGAGCGCCAATATGTGGAAAATTTCCCACGCATCCAGCGGCAGTTGGGATTCACGCCGGCCCGCCATGTGATCGAGGATTCGGCGGAGGGATGGGCCGCTGCGCTGCGCTTCGGATTGGAGACGTGGTTCGAAGGCGGCGACGTGCAGTTCGATTTCTCGCTCGTGCGTCCGGCCGGCGCGCCATTGCGCATCAAAGGCGGACGCGCTTCGGGGCCAGAGCCGCTGCGCAAGATGCTGGATTTCACGCGCGCGCGCATTTTGGCGCGTCAGGGCAGCTTCCTGCGCTCCCTCGACGCGCACGACATCATGTGCGCCATCGGCGGCGCGGCGGTTTCCGGCGGCGTGCGTCGATGCCTTCCAAAGGGTGCTCGCGTTCATACAGATCGTGGCGCAATCCCTATCGAGGAAGTCAAGAGCAATGATCGTGTCATGACTGCGGTTGGCTACCAGGCAGTGACTGGGTGGGCGGACCAGGGTGTGCAACCAGTGGTCGAAATTGTCACAGAATCAGGCACTATCTTCCGTTGCACACCACATCATCGCGTGGCCGTCCTGACCGATGTGTGGGGAGGTCACACCTTCAAATATGCTCGCGATCTCACTCCTGAAGATCGCCTCCTCTTCATCACCCATCCTATTGATGGCGTCAGGCAAACACTTCTTCCGCTCCCTGAGAAGCGCGTCGCCGATCATAGTGGATCACAGTTGACGCCACCTGAACTCACCGAAGAGACTGCCTGGTTCATCGGCAAATTCATGGCTGATGGATATGTGCAATTGACGGATCACGACGAGCAGGGCAAAGGTGGAAATACCCAGTTTTCCGTTGCCTGCCACACCGATGAGATCGAGCAAATCGAGCGTGTAACGGCCTGGATGGAAGCGCATGGGATTCCTGCACGAATGGTGTATCAGGATGGCAAGTGGGTGCAGATTCGCAGTGGCAACCGCCAGATTGCCCGCTGGATAGCGCACTATAAGCAACCTAATACACCGCTGGTCATTCCAGAGGTGATCTGGCGCTCACCGGTCGAAATTCGTGCTGCATTCATTGCCGGGCTGATGGATGGCGATGGGTGTTTTACAGATCGCCCGATCACTGTCCTAGCAACAGTCTACGAAGGTTTCGGGCGTGATGTCGTCAAACTGCTGGCGACGCTGGGGATTGTGTCCGAGATTCGCATCCGGCGTCCCGCGACCGAGGACGGATGGAAAGCGCAGTGGGTGGTCAGTATTAAAGATGCTTTGGCGCTGCAGACTGCTGGCGAACTGGTTGGCAACCGGGCATGTGGGGCCTGGGTCTCGCGCATAGGCAAACAAGCCGGTTACAGTGTGCCGGGTTGGATGGTACAGCGTGATGTGCCGCGCCAACAATGGGCGAGATTGTGGCCGGCAAGCCGTGATAAAAACATGAACAGCGCGACGCTCACAACCCTGGTTGAGGCAACCCACTATGTTCCGGTAGGGATTGTCGAAATTCGCCCTGGCGGCGATGCCCATACATACGATATCGAAGTGCAGGACGGGAGTATGTTTGTGGCTGAAGGTTATCTCGTTCATAACACCGCGATGATCGCCCTGTTCGATCAGGACGACACGGAGATGAAGACGTGCAAAGACGGCGACTTTTGGCGGGAGAACAGCCAACGCTGGAACGCCAACAACTCGGCGGTCTGGCCGGCGCGGCGGCTTACCCAGGCCGAAGTCGCGCATTACATTTTGGATATGGTAGACACCGGGCGCGGCGAGCCGGGCATCTTCAACCGCCAGGCTGCCATCGACGCCCGCCCGGAGCGGCGCGCCGAGGCTGAGTTTGGCACGAACCCATGTGGCGAGATTTTGTTGAAGCCATGGGAGTTCTGCAATCTTTCCAGCGCCGTCGTTCGCGCCGACGATACCTACGAGAGCCTGCGCGACAAGGTCGAGCTGGCGACGATCATCGGTACGATGCAGTCCATGGCGACGTTCTTCCCTGGTCTGCGTCCGCAGTGGCGACAAAATTGCGAGGAAGAACGCTTGCTGGGCGTCGATCTCAACGGCCAGTTGGACGGCGCGCTGGCCCGCGACCCCGAAGTGCAGGCGCGCTTGCGGCAGGTCGTCATCGAGACGAACCGCCAAATTGCCGCGCTGTTGAACATCAACCAGTCCGCGGCGACAACGTGTGTCAAACCCTCGGGCAATTCTTCGCTGTTGTTGGATAGCTCGTCCGGCATTCACGCGCGCTGGGCGCCGTATTACATCCGCAATGTGCGTGTCAGTACGTTCACACCGATCTACAAAGTGCTCCAGGACGCCGGCGTGCCGATGAACCCCGAAAACGGCCAGACGCCGGAGACCGCCGACACGTGGGTGGTGCATTTTCCGGTCAAGTCGCCGGATGGGGCCATCACCCGCACCATGCGTTCGGCCCTCGAGCAATGCGAATATTGGCTGCAAAACAAAACCTGTTGGACCGAGCACAATCCGAGCGTGACGATCACTTATCACCCGCACGAGGTGCTGGACATCATCAAATGGGTGTGGGAGCACCAAAGCCAGATCAACGGGATGACGTTCCTCCCGACCTTCGATGCCCAGTACGACCAGATGCCCTACGTTGAGATTTCCGAAGCGGAGTACTACCAAAGAGCCGCGACCTTCCCGACGATTGATTTCTCCAAGATCTGGCGTTACGAGGACAAGGACCTCACCACGGCAGCCCAGGAAGTGGCTTGCTCGGCGGGCGCGTGCGAGCTGGCGTTTTAAATGGCGCGCGTAGTGACGACTTCAGTCGTTCTTCCAAGACAAGCGACTGAAGTCGCCACTACGCGAATACCTCTTTCAAGGAAATGTAACATGGAGCCGCCTCTTTTTCTGCGCGTGATGTCGTTCAATATCCGCTTGAACACAGCCGGTGATGGCCCGAACGCCTGGCCCTATCGCAAAGACCTGGTTGCCAGTATGCTGCATCTGCATCGCCCCGATGTTGTGGGCTTACAAGAGGCGTTGCCCGCTCAAGTGGACGATCTCGCAGCGCGTCTGCCCGACTTCGCGTGGGTGGGGGTGGGCCGCGATGACGGCGCGCGCCAGGGCGAGTTCGCCGCGATTTTTTATCGCCGTTCGCGGCTCACATTGCTCGATCAGGGGACGTTCTGGCTATCCGAGACGCCGGATGTCCCCGGCAGCCTGGGGTGGGATGCTGCTTGTATCCGCATTGCGACCTGGGCAAAGGTGCGGGACACCGCAACGGACACCACGTTTTTCTTCTATAATACGCACTTCGATCACAGAGGGGAGAAAGCCCGCAACGAGAGCGCCCGGCTGCTACTGAAGGACGCTTACATGCGGGCCGGTGCAACGCCCGTTGTCGTCGTGAGCGATTTGAACTGCGACGAGGGCGCGCCGGCTTACCGGCTGTTGACGGGCGGTACGGTGGACATCCCCTTGCGCCTGCAAGATGCCAAGGTACACTCGGCGCTGCCGCACCACGGCCCGTCAGGCACGTTTCACGCCTTTACCGGCGAACTGCGTGAGCGTATCGACTACATCTTTGTGAGTGAGTGCATTTACGTTCTCCGGCACGCTACCCTCGCTGACTATTGGGACGGCAGACGCTATCCGTCGGATCACATGCCGGTGCTGGCGGATGTGGCGCTGAAAAACTCACCCTGAGATGGCGTCTAGGAAATCGGCGAACACCAGCAATTCTTGACGCAGTTGGGTCATCGTTTCGGGGAGATGCCGGACAAGAATCTCGATTTGTTCTGAATCCAGGTTAAACGTGTAGACGTTGCGCACGACGTGGCGGAACCCGCGATAGCGGTCGAGCTGCTCTCGAAGGCCGGGGCTGAGTACAGCGGGCCGCACTTCTGCGATCTCGGACGTCATCTGGCGTAACAATTGTTGATGCCATTGCGCGCCGGTTGGTTTGGTTTCATCGACGCCGTCGGCGATGATTTCCAGTAATCTCTCCACTCCGGCGTAGAAGCCGTGGAGATTGAGCGCGATGGCATCCAGGTAGAAATACGCGCCTGACGTTCGGCCTTCTTGCCAGATGTACAAAGCACGTTCTACGACCCCGGCTAACTCTGCCACATCGGCGCGGATACGTCCAGCGATGGTACGATAGGCTGTGTTCACAATGGCACTCCTTCACGCTCGATGATTTGGCGGAGACGGGATTTGCAACGTTCCATAACAACTAGATCAATTTTGAATTCCGGCGCGAGGTCCTGCAATTTGGCGACCGCAGTGAAGTAGTCTTCGTCAGCAATGTCCCAAGCGGCCAGATCGATATCCGACGTAGGGGAGAACCACATCCCGTGGACGAGCGACCCGAATGTGACGACGCGTGAAGCGTTGAATTGGTCATATAACAGCAATGCAGCATGACGCGCCACATCCCAGGCACGCGTTTTGCGTTCCTCAAGGTGTTGTTGCGCGCGCGCCTCCCGGCGGCGCAGCGTCTCTTTGTACTTTGTCAGTGAAATTGCGCTGGCTTCGTGCATCATTTGCTCCTTTCACCTGATAACAATTATAGCACAGATATGGAACTTCTCTTTTCCCGGAAACGTCTTATCATCAGTTATGTATCACGAAGGAGGTTCCATAATGTCCCGCAAAACCTGGGTGGTCGTCAGTTTTCTGATCGGTTTTGTCATTTTGATCGGCGGACTGATTGGCCTGCTGATCCATTACGAGCGTCTCCCCGAAACGCTCAGCCAGCACGAAACGCTCGTGCTGGGACAGAATACCCTGGTCCCCGGCAGTACTGCCGCAATGCGCGTCGTCGTGCGCGACAGCCGCGACGCCAGCCCCTTGCCCAACGCCGAAGTCGAAGTGCGGATGCGTCCGGCAGACGGCGGGCGGGCGAAGGTGCTCTTCAGCGGTACGACCGATGCATCTGGCAACGTGGATGTCGCTTTCGCCGTGCCAGAGGAAGCCGAGCCGCAGCAGACGCTCATCGTCGAGACGAAATCCAGCCTCGGCGCCGACACGCTGGAGCAGGCGGTGACGGTCAAGCGTGACTACCGCATCTTGCTGACCACCGACAAGCCGCTCTACCAGCCGGGACAGCTCATCCACATCCGCGCGCTGGCCCTCGGCGCGTTCGATCTGCGTCCCGCCGCCGGGCAGAACCTGGAAATTACGGTGGCCGACGGCAAGGGCAACACCGTCTTCCGCAAGCAGCTTACCGCCTCCGATTACGGTGTGGCGGCGGTGGATTTCCAACTGGCGGACGAGGTCAATAGCGGCGCGTACAAACTTACGGCGACGTTGGGCAACACGTCCTCCGAGAAAACCGTCACTGTTGAGCACTACATCCTCCCCAAATTCGATGTCAAGCTGACTACCGACCGCACGTACTACCGGCCCGGCGACCACGTCGAAGGTTCGCTGACGGCGCGCTACTTCTTCGGCAAGGACGTGGCGGGCGGCGCGGTGAAGCTGGAAGGCTACACCTTCGACTTCCAGCGTGTCGTCGCGGTGGCGTTGGAAGGGACGACGGACGAGGCCGGCAACTTCACCTTCAGCTTCGACCTGCCGGGCTACATTGCGGGCAGCGACTTGGAAAGCGGCGGCGCGCGCTTCTACATCGAGGCCGCCGTCACCGACCAGGCCGAGCACACCGAAGTCGGACGGTTGTCGCTGCCGGTGGCGCAGGGCGCGCTGGTCATCGACGCCGTGCTGGAAGGCGGGCAGCCGCGTCTCGGCGTCGAAAACATCCTCTACGTGCTCACGAGTTATCCCGACGGCGCGCCGGCCGAGACGACGCTGACGGTGACGTTCCACGACGCTCAGGGTGGGACGCAGCGCGCGCAAACCGGCAAATATGGGCTGGCCGAGGCGACGTTCACCCCGGAAGGTCCCTACGTCACGTTGACTGTCGAGGCGCGCGACGCGACCGGCGCGACGGCGTCGCGCAACTTCTATTTCGAGGGCCAATGGGATGAGGAAACCGTCCTGTTGCGGCCCGACGCGCCCGTTTACCGCGTCGGCGATACGATGATGCTCACGCTGCTCACCTCGGCGCAGCGCGGGACGGTCTACGTGGACATCATCCGCGAGGGCCAAACCGTGAGCACGCGCGCCGTGGATGTGACGGCCGGCAAAGCCGAAGTCGCCGTCGATGTTACCCCAGACTTCTACGGCACGCTCGAACTCCACGCCTACAAAATCTTACGCTCCGGTAACATCACCCGCGACACGCGCCTGGTCATTGTCGATCAGGCCAGCGATCTCACCGTGGCGCTGACGCCCGGCGCGGATACCTACCGGCCAGGCGAGGACGCGACGCTCGATGTCCAGGTGAGCGGGACGGACGGCGGGGGCGTGCAGTCGGCGGTGGGGCTGGCGGTGGTGGATGAGTCGGTCTTCGCGCTGGCGGAACAGGACCCCGGCTTCGCCAAACTCTACTTCATGCTCGAAGCCGAACTGTTGCAGCCGAAATACGAACTGCACGGTTTTGGCATCCCCGAATTGATCTCGGAACCGTATCCGGTGGACGATCCGGCCTTGCGCGAGGCGCAAGAAGGCGCGGGTAAGGCGGCGTTGGCGTCGGCGATTCAACAAGCGTCGCCGTTCAGCCTGAACGCGAATTCGCACGAGCAGGCGATGTCACGGGCGTATGAAAAACAAGAAAAGTTCTACACCGGGCTGGCGAAGGGCACATTCGGTCTGCTCTTGCTCATCCCATTGGGCGTGATGGTGTTGAGCGGTGTCGCCGTCTGGAAAAACAGCCGCTTCTGGGCCAGCCTGGGCGTCGCGTTCGGCGCACTGATCGCGCTGGCGCTGATGACGGCGGGAGTGATCTTCATTGTGAGTCGCCTGCCCTACGGAGCCTCGCAAGTCGTCGGGTTGTTGCTACTCGGCGCGTTAGGGCTGTTCGCCGTCGTGGGGTTGATCGGTCTCGTCGTGGTTGCGATCAAGCGCAAGGACGGGATACTCGGCGCGATGTTGGGGCTGCTGCCGGTCTTTATTGTCGTGACCGTCGCGTTGGCCTTCGCGGTGTCGCGCGGCGATGTGAATCCCGGCGACGGCGTTATCCTCATCGGGGCGCTGGCGCTACTGCTGCTGCCGCTGGCGTTCTTGCTGCGCAGCGCGGGCTTTGCGTTTGAGAAGCGCGCTTTCGCCTGTGTTGCCGCGTTGGGATTGACGCTCCTCCTCTTGGGTAGCGTGATCCCGCTCGCGTTTGTGATGGCGGGCGGCGGCGCGATGGGCGCTGCTGCGCCGCGCGGGATGATGGATGAGGGGCTGGCTATGCCCGAAGCGATGTTTGCGGCGCCGGCTCAAGTCTTGGAGACGGTCGTCGTCGAGAAACTGGTGGAAAGGGAAGTGGTAAAGTCGGTGGAGGTTGTCGGCGGCGAGGCGCAATCCGCCGGCGAACCGCCGCGCCTGCGCCAATACTTCCCCGAAACGATGCTCTGGCTGCCGGACGAAGTCACCGATGCGAACGGCGCGTTGCACCTCGAATTCCCCGTCGCCGACTCGATCACCACCTGGCGGGTGACGGCGCTGGCCTCCTCGCAGGATGGACGGCTGGGCAGCGCGACCGGCGGGTTGCGCGTCTTCCAGGATTTCTTCATCGACCTCGACCTGCCCGGCTCGCTCACCGTGGGCGACGAGATCGCCGTGCCGGTCGGCGTCTTCAACTACCTGCCAGAAGCGCAGAGTGTGCGGCTGGAAGTGCAGCAGGAGCGCTGGTTTGAGTTGCTTGACGAATCGAGCAAGACTATCGAGATCGCGTCCAACGACATCACCGTCGTCTACTTCCGCATCAAGGCGCTGGACTTCGGCGCGCAGCCGTTCCAGGTGACGGCCTACGGCAGCCGCATGTCCGACGCGATCCGCAAGGACGTGCGCGTCTTCCCCGACGGCAAGGAACTGCGCTTCACCGTCTCCGACAAGCTCAGTCCGACGACGCCGGTGCAAGAAACGGTACAGATTCCGGCGGACGCGATCCCGGGCACGCAGAAGCTCATCGTCAAAATCTACCCCGGCATCGTCAGCCAGGTGGTGGAGGGGTTGGACGCGCTCCTGCGAATGCCCTTCGGCTGCTTCGAGCAGACGTCATCCACGACATATCCCAACATCCTCGTGTTGGACTACCTCAAGACCACCAAGCAGGCGTCGCCGGAAGTGCAGATGCAAGCCGAGCAGTACATCAACCTGGGCTACCAGCGCCTCACCACCTTCGAGGTGAACGGCGAACCGGGCGGGTTCTCGCTCTTCGGTGAAGCGCCCGCCGATCCAATGCTGACGGCCTACGGCTTGCAGGAGTTCGGCGATATGAGCCGCGTCTACGACATCGATCCCAAGCTGATCGGTCGCATCGCTGACTGGTTGTTTGCGCGGCAGGAGAACGACGGCTCTTGGAAGGGCGTGGAGGGCTTCCACGAGACGAGCCTCACGCAGATGACGGATAAAGTGCAAGTGACGGCCTTCATCGTCTGGGGGCTGGCGGACGCGGGTTACGCAGGTGACAGTCGTACAGCGCGGGGTGCGAGCTTCCTGCGCGAGGGCGCTTCGCAAGTAGAGACGGCCTACGATTTAGGTTTGGTCGCCAACGCGCTGGTCGCCTACGACATAGCGCTGGAAGGCAAGACTACCGGCGCCACAGACGCAGTGCTGGATCGTCTGGCGGGCATGGCGCAAAAGGACGGCGAGGCCGTTTATTGGGACGCGGGCGGCGAGACGTACATGGGCGGCTACGGCAACAGCGCGCAGCTCGAAGCGACTGCGTTGGCGGCGCTGGCCTTCATCCGCGCGGACAAGCACGGCGATACCGCCAATGCCGCGCTCACGTACCTGGTGCGCAACAAGGACAGCTTCGGCACGTGGGAGACCACCTCGGCGACGGTGTTGGCGCTCAAGGCGCTCATCGCCAGCGTCAAGTCCGGCGCGGAGGACGCCGATGCCGCCGTCACCGTCACGCTCAACGGCGGGCAGGTCAAGACCGTGTCAGTCAAGCCGGAGAACTTCGACGTGGTGCAGATGCTCGTCTTCGACGACGCGCCGTTGGGCCGCGAGAGCGTCGTGGACATCACCTTGAGCGGCAAGGGCAACCTGATGTACCAGGTGGCGGGCAGCTACTATCTGTCGTGGGACAAGCTGCCGTTTTACCCGGAGCTGTTGGGCGCCGAAGACCTTGTCACCATAGACGTGACTTACGACCGCACCGAATTGGCGGTCAATGATACAGTCGGCGTAAACGTCGTCGTTACGCTCAACGAGGGCGTGGCGCAGTCCGCGATTGTCGACCTCGGTTTGCCGCCGGGCTTCAGCGTGGAGGCGGAAGACCTGGCGCGGCTCGTCGCGCGCTACCAGGACACGCCGGAGGACTACGGCTACGCCAAAATCGAGCGTTTCGAGCTAACTGGGCGGCAGATCATCCTCTACGTGAGCGACCTCACTGCCGGGCAGCCGCTCGAATTCAGCTATCGCCTGCGGGCCAAGTTCCCGCTCAAAGCGCAGACGCCGGCGAGCACGGCGTATGATTATTACAA
>DAOUAY010000476.1:0-3945 GCA_034432995.1 Anaerolineae bacterium
TTGCCGCAGCAGCCGAGTTCGGGGATCACCACTTCCCCGATGGGGATGTGAATGCTGGTGTTGTGGTAGAACGTCACCGTCAGTGGCTCCCCTACCTGCGAATACCCCCCATTGCTGAGCGTGGCCGAGAGCGTGACGGTGATCGGTGCAGGTACGTTGGCCAGGACAGTCGTCCAGATGTCATCGACGTGTAAATCGATCTCCTGGGCGGTAAGGTAGAAATCATAGTTCTCGCCGACGATGTAATTGGGCCAGGGGAGGGCGACAACTTCGTAGTCGCCGCAGCATCCCAGGTTGTCGATGGTTATGCCATTGATAACCGAAAAGTATGTGGGGCTGACCGGCGAATTGCCGATCACCTTCACGACGACCAACCCCTCTGTGCCGATGTCCCCGCTGTTGGAGACGGTAAAGTTGACGGTGGCCGTGACCGCCGTACCCGGTTCAACGCCCAATGTGCCTGATTCACCGTCGGGGATGGCGATATGGGCATCCAGCGTCAGTAATTCTGCGGTCGGCGTGAGGAGTGCGGTATAAGCGGCAAAATCCCGCCCCATTGTGGTCGGTTGATAAGTGTACGGATTAAAGAGCGAGCCGCCCGGATAATCCCCGTGATCGAGACTGAACCAGGCCCATCCCTGAACCAACCGTCCGTCGTCAGGGCGGTAACCGGTGATGGGACTGCGAGCGGTCAGCATCCAATCGAATCCATTGTACATGAACTCCCGGCTCTTCGCGTTGTAGGTGGAGCCGCTGTACACCAGTCCATCGTAAAACAGGATCCCGTATTCGGGAATGACCAGTGGGTGATTGCGATAGCCGTTGTCGTACATCCACTGGCGGAACGTTTCGATGCGGGAGGTATAGATGTTAATATTCCAGTGATCGTAGACCGAGTAAAATGTCCCACCATTGGCTTTTGACAGATCTTGGCTCGGCCAATCTGGTACGTAGCAGGCTCCCCAGGCAAAGGGTTGGCCGGGATTGTTAGGATAGCACGTCTCGCAGAGGATATAGCTGTGGATGCTCCATACATCCGCCGGGAGTGGCTCGCCGTAGCGCGTTTGATACTCCGCCAGGACGCGATCCAGGTATTTGAGGCGTAAGGGCGTGGGTTGCACGATGTTGCCGGCGGCGATTTTGGCCGTCGGATCGGCGCCCTTGATGAGGTGGTACATGTCGTAATAGGCACGCGCGTACCACTCGGAGCGCATGTTGTTCATTGCATTACAATCTGGCTCGTTGCCGATGAACCACGTGGCGCCTGGTTGCTGGGAGATGATGTTGAGTAACGTGGTGCCGGTCGGGCCGGCGGTGTAATTGATCTGGGTGTTGCCACTCAATACTGGTCTGAGTTGGATGGTCTGCACGTACTGGAGCGGCGGGAGTGCTGTTGCACCGCGCGCGCCCCAGTCCCAGTACCATCCGGCATTGAGATAAGCGGGCCAACCACGCGCTTGCACATCAGACACCTTTCTGGTCCACCCGAACCCGAATCGTCCGAGTACGAGACCGGATTGCTGCGCCTCGATGTGGGGAGCCGAAGCCGCGACATTCACCCAAACTGCGGCGGCGATCCCAATCAGCGCGGTCATAACAAGGATGCCCTTGCGCAACATTCGATGCTTAAGTGTTTTCTTCATAGTCTGTTCCTTGATCATCAAGGCGATATGCCTTTTATTGTACCATATTCATACGCGAATTGACCGCTTTTTCATTGTGCCGTATACTTAAGGTAATTTCCGGCGCATCGATCGACGTGCGCAAGCGCTTCGTTGTCTCATCAAAGTTGTGGAGGTTAGATTATGGGGGAGAAATTATTCGCTAATCCATACAGGGAATTTACGGCGGTCCGTAATGTTCTCTTCGACCGGGTGATGCCGGCGCTTTCGTCCGATGCCTGGAAGGTGCTGTGCGTGGCGCTACGCCAGACGTGGGGCGGCGATGTCGAAAGTGGGCGGGCGATCCCCGTCCATATCACGCTCGCGCAGTTCGAGGAAAAAACCGGCATCAAGGAATCTGGCTTGATCGGTAAAGCGCTGCGTGAATGTGTGGACGCCGGATATTTGCTGCTTGATCAATCCGGCGAGCCGACCACCGACTTCGTGCTCAATCGTGAGGTCGAATTGAAGCCGCTTGCCCCGGCAGAGGACAGGACCGAAAAGATCGTCCCGCTGCGGCCTGATCTGGAGAGCGCCTTTCAAGCTCTGATCTCCTTCAGCCGCGAGATGGGGGCGACCGCCGATCTTGCGCTGGTGCGCCGTGCGGTGGTCGATAACGGAGCGGATGCCGTCGCCGATTGGATTGCGGTAGGGCGCTTGATGACGCATTTGGATCCGCCCGCGCGCTTCAAGACGGTGCTCGAACGTCTCCTACAGGGCGTCCCGCCGCTGCCGCTCAGTATGCTTGCGCCGGAGGAACTCGCAGAGGTGGAAGAGGCTGTCATGGTTGTCGAGAAAGAAGTCCATGACCTCTCGGCGGCCGAATTGTGGGAGGCGATTCTGGATGCATTGCGTTCCAAGATGCGTAGCACAAAATTCAAGTTCTTCGAGTCTACGGTGGGGATGGCGCTTGGCAATGATGTGTTGACGGTCGAAGCGTCCAACGAACGAACCCGGGAATGGCTTGAGACCGGGCAGTTTGCTGCATTGACCGTGGAAACGGCCAAAGAAGTAGCCTGGCCGTCACTGCAGTTGAAATTCATCGCCAGAGCATAAGGATGACGATGAAACGCTTCGCCGTGTTGCAGCTCTCGGGATGCGCCGGCTGCGAAGTGGCGCTCCTCAACGCCGAAGCCTGGGTGGCGCAGTACAGACTCGTCTACATGCCGCTGGTGGTCTCTGTCGAAGACGTGCCGGAGGTGGACGTGCTGCTCATCAGCGGCGGCGTGCGCACCGACGAAGACCTTTACAAGCTGCGACGCGCCGTCAAGAATGCGCAGCAAGTCGTCGCCGTGGGGACCTGCGCCATTTCCGGCGGCGTTGCCAACCTGGGCGACCGCGACGAAGTGCGCGCTCTCTTTCTGGCCGAAAGGGACCGCCCGCACGTCCCCCGCTTGCTCCCCAAATCCCATCCGGTCGATGCCTTCGTCGCGGTGGACTTGTACGTGCCAGGCTGTCCGCCGACCGCCGAATTGTTTATGGCAGTGCTTACCAATCCCCACGACTTCCAGGCCAGCAAGGTCGTTTGCCAGGAGTGTGGGCGGCAGAAACTCAAAGACGTGAAACCGGCGCACCTGCTCGGCTTCCAACAGGGCGAGGTGCTCCCCGACGTGTGCCTCATCAATCAAGGCTACCTCTGCGTTGGCTCTTCGACGCGCGGCGGTTGTCGCGCTCCGTGCCCGCGCGCGGGCCATCCGTGCGTGGGCTGCCGGGGGCCATCGGACGTCTTCATCGAGAAGGAATCCGCGGCGTGGTTCACGAGCATCAAGCGCGTGTTTGCCACGATGACGACTGTGCCGGAAGATGAAATCGAGCGGGGTTTGCGCTCGCCGCAGTTGGCGCTCTTCCTCTTCCAATTCTCCGACTATGCCGACAACAAAACTGTCGGCGGCGACCACCAGCCGCGTCCCAAAGAGAAGGTGTTGTGAGATGACGACGTTGACCTTCCCCCTGAGCCGGATCGAAGGACACGCGCGCGTTGTCATCGACACGCGCGGCGGGAGCGTGCAATCCGCCAAATTCCAGGCCACGGAATTTCGCGGCTTCGAGTATCTGGTGAAAGGCGCGCCGGCCGAGCAAATGCCGGTGCTCGTGCCGCGCATCTGCGGCGTGTGTTCGACGGCGCACCACGTCGCCTCGGTGAAGGCGCTGGAAGACGCCTACGGCATCACGCCGCCGCCGTTGGCGCTCACCATCCGCGAACTGCTGATGCTCGGCCAGTTGTTGCAGAATCAGGCCACGTCGCTCTTCATCTTCACCATGCCCGACCGCTTGGGCGTGGACA
>DAOUAY010000477.1:0-5975 GCA_034432995.1 Anaerolineae bacterium
AAATGAAGGAGAGTAGAAAGAAACTCACGCGCAGAGAATTCCTGCGCAGCGCGGCCGTTTTCACGACCGCGATGGTAGCGACGGCCTGTACCACACCTACACCCCAGGTTATCACAAAACGCGAAGAAGTCCCAATTGAGGTTACGCGCGTCGTCGAAGTGGCTGGCGAGAAAGTTGTCGAAGTCGAACAAATCATCGTGACGGCGACTGCCCCACCGCCCGCCCCTAAAAAAGAAGCGCCTGCCGTGCTTGGTACCTTCCCCAGAAGCGAGACGTTCATCGCCAGACAGCTCACCGGGCGCGTCGGCACACCCGACAACTTCAACTGGTGGGTGGGCTGGAAGTGGTCAGACCGCGGCCTGCAGAATGTGGCCGCGGAGCCGTTCTGGACGGTCGACTTTGCCACGGGCAACATCATCAACGGCCTGGCGGATGGAGACCCAACGTACAATTCAGATTTCACGAGCCTCACGGTCTCGCTACGCAAGGGTGTCGCCTGGTCGGATGGCACGCCCTTCACGGCAGCCGATGTCATTTTCACGGTCGAGACGCTTAAAGCGTACAAAGAGTTCGGCGCCCACACCTTCTTTGTCACCAACGTCGAGACAGTGACGGCGGTGGACGATTATACGGTCAGATTTGATCTGAAGCAGGCCAACTCACGCTTCCACACCACCTTCCTCGACCGCTGGGGCTGCACCAGGATTATGCCCAAGCACATCTTCGAGAAGGAGGCCGATCCGGTTCAGTTCACCTTCAACCCGTTTGTCGGCTGCGGGCCTTACAAACTGCACAGCTTCGATCCCCAAGGCGCCTGGACAGCCTGGGAAAGACGCGAGGATTGGGACAAAAGCCCCACCGGCATTCTGTACGGCCAGCCTAAGCCCAAGTACGTCATCTACCAGTACTTTGCCGATGAAGGCGCGCAAATCCTGGCGCAATTGACCCACCAACTGGATGTGGCGGAACTGTCGGCCGATGGCCTCAAGGCGCTGTTGGCGCAGTCCAAGACCTCCCGCGCCTACCAGCCCACCTTCCCCTTCGTGGTCAACAACGACCCCTGCATCACCGGTATCCTCTTCAACACCGCCCGGCCACCGTTCGACAACGTCGATATCCGCTGGGCCTTGGTGCTGGCCATCGATATCGTCGAGTACACGAGCATCGCCGTCGACTCCTCCGGTACCCTAAGCCCGGTGCACGTCCCGCACCTGGGTCCATATCCCCGGGATTACATCAAGCCAATGCAAGACTGGCTGAAGTCCTTCACCATTGATGTTGGCGGCGGCGAAACCTTCGCGCCGTATGACCCTGATGCGCCGAGCCGTGTTGCAGCCTACGCCAAGAGCCGCGGGTATATCTTCCCGGATACGCCGGAATTTCAGGAACAGGCTTTCGGACTGGGGTGGTACAAACATGCCCCGGAAGTCGCCGAGAAGCTGCTGGTGAAGAACGGGTTCTCGAAGAATGCGGACGGGAAGTGGCTGCTGCCCGATGGCAAACCCTGGAAGATTTCCTTCATGTGCGGCACTGTGCTTTCCAACCACGATGCGCGCAATGCCGCGGCGGCCGTACAGCAGTGGAAGAAGTTCGGCATCGATGCCGAGATGTATTCAACGGAAAATGGCGACGGATTGGGCGCTACCGGCGACTTCGACGTGAGCGGCGCCTGGCCGGCGCAAGAGCCGTGGGGGGCAGGCCCCGACTTGTATCGCGTGCTCGACAGATGGAACTCCGCCTATAAACGCCCCGTCGGAGAACGCACCCAGGGTATATACTCGCGCTGGTCGAGTGATGAAATGGACGCCATCGTCAAGAAACTGCGCGAAACGGATCCCTTCGATACCGCAGCCGTCATCGCCATAGGCACCGAGGGCCTCAAGGAAGCCGTCACGAATATGCCCGGCATCCCGACTTACGGGTATATCGGCTTTGTCGGCTGGGACGAGTACTTCTGGACCAACTGGCCCGGCAGCGAAAATCCCTACACCCAGCCCTATACACACTGGCCCAACTTCAAGTACACGACCCCATTCCTGCAACCTACCGGTATGTAGTTCGCGTGGTGTGTGGTATAATAATCCTGGGCGGGCGCCTCGCTCGTCCAGGATTACTTTTGATAAGTGAGGTGATTACCGTGACATTCGTGAAACGATATCTCATCCCTCGTTTGATCCAATACGTTCTCGTGATCTGGTTAGGCATCACCGTGGTTTTCCTCATTCCCCGGCTCACCCCAAATGATCCAGTCATGAGAATGGTCGCTGAGATGAGGGGACGTGGTTCGACGTTGGAGCCAGGCTCAATGGACGGCATCATCCGCGACCTGACCGAGATGTATGGCTTGGAAGGCTCCTGGCTCGAGCAATATTGGGCCTTTTGGGGCAGGTTGTTCCGCGGCGACTTTGGCGTTTCCTTCTTCCAATTCCCCACCCGCGTTAACAAACTCATTGCCAATGCGATGCCCTGGACATTGCGGCTGCTGTTGACCACGACCGCTATCACGTGGACATTGGGCAATATCATTGGCGGGTTGGCGGGTTACTATTCCCGTAGAGGGTGGTCGCGGATCCTGGATGCCGTCGCCATGGTCGTCCGCCCGCTACCCTATTATATCTTCGCCTTCATGCTGCTCCTGCTCTTTGCTTATGTCGTGCGTTGGTTCCCCATTACCGGCGGAGCGCCGTTGGGGGCTATCCCTACCTTCACCTGGCCCTACATCAGAAGCGTCATCTGGCATTCGACCTTGCCGGCTGTTTCGCTTATGGTGCTGGGAGGCGCAGTCACCTTCCAAACAATGAAATTGATTGTGCAGAACGTCAATGCAGAGAATTTCGTCCAGTACGCCAAACTGGGCGGCGTCAAAGAAAGCCGCATCGTGGGCAAGTACGTCATTCGCAATGCTATACTGCCGCAAATCACCGGCCTGGCGCTTGGGCTTGGGCAAATCTTCAGTGGGGCATTGATTACCGAGATCGTTTATGGTTATCCGGGTTTGGGTATGCTGCTTTATAGAGCCATCGTCAATGGAGACTATAATCTGATTATGGGGATCACCATCTTTTCTATTGTTGGGATCACCACGGCAATCCTGATTGTCGACTTGACATACCCCTTGGTTGACCCGCGGGTGAGATACACATAAGGAGACCGGTCCTGTGAAAATCCTTAGAGACTTATTCAGAGATTATCGCTTCTGCATCAGCTTTGGCGTACTGGCGATCATCGTGATCATGGCCTTCCTGTCCATTTTTTCGCCTTATGACCCTACGTTGTGGAATGTCGTACCGAGAGATCTGAAGCCGTCGGCGCAACACTGGCTCGGCACCGATGCAAACGGGCAGGATATCTTCTGGCAGGCCACCTTTGCGGTACGCAATTCCTTGATCATCTCGCTTATCGCCGCATTGATTTCCAGGATGGTTGCTATCCTGGTCGGTATGATTGCCGGATATAAAGGCGGCCAGGCTGACCGGGTGTTGATGTTTGTCGGCGACAGCCTGCTGGTGATCCCGCTCTTTCTGATTATGGTTATGATCGCTATGCTGGTGCGGCAATTTATGAATCTGGTGATTTTGGGATTGATGCTATCGGCCTTCGGTTGGGCATGGGATGCGCGCTTGATTCGCTCGATCATCTTGAGCTTGCGCGAGCGCGACTTCACCAAGACGGCCATCCTCTCAGGTACAGGAACGGTCAAACTGGTCTTGAACGAATACATGCCCTTTGCTATGCCGTTGATCTTCTCGACGTTGATCAACAACATCGCTTGGGCGATCGGTTTGGAGATGACGTTGGCCATCCTGGGATTGGTCAATCTCAACATTCCTACCCTGGGAACGATGTTGAACTGGGCGCTCTTCTACCAATCCATTCTGTTAGGACGTTGGTGGTGGATCTTGACGCCGGTGGTTTTATCGCTCATGCTGTTTGTGGCGCTTTACTGGCTCTCCGTCAGCATCAGCGAATACCTGGATCCAAGAACCCGCATCCAGCGCGTTGGGGCGCAGTGAGGTGACCATGAACGAAACCATACTCAGAACCGAAGGGTTGAAAACCTTCTACATGCTCGACGTTTTTGGGACTCAAAAGGTCGTGAAGGCGGTCAATGACGTCAATCTCGATATCCGGGCAAACGAAGTCTACGGCATCGCCGGGGAAAGCGGTTGTGGAAAGACGACGTTGTTGAAAGCGCTCGCGGCCGCGATCGAACCGCCGCTGCGCCTGGTGGACGGCTACATTTTCTACTACATCGATGGGAAAGCGGTCGATGTGGCCACATTGAGGCCGGAAGCCAAGCGAAAATTACGCCTGGATTACATCGCCTACGTGCCCCAAGGCTCGATGAGCGCGCTCAATCCTGTGATCAAGCTGAAAGAGACTTACCAGGATTTCATCGGCAGCCACGTGAGCGGCAAGACGAAAGAAGAAACCATCGAGATTGCCGAGCGACATATCGCCGAGTTGGGACTGCCGCCCAAGATCCTGGATGCGTATCCACACCAGTTGTCCGGTGGGATGCGACAACGGGTGACAATCGCCCTGGCGGCGCTGCTAAAGCCCGCCATCATCATCGCCGATGAGCCGACCACGGCGCTCGATGTGGTTGTCCAGCGCGGCGTCGTGCAACTCTTGACGGATATTCAGAAGAAGCTGAAAAATACCATCATCCTGGTGACACACGACATGGGCGTGCAAGCCAACATCGCCGATCGGGTCGGCATCATGTATGCCGGCAAAATCGTCGAGGAATCCACGACCGCGAAGATCTACGGCGATCCACAGCATCCCTACACCAAATTCCTGATCGATTCACTCCCGCAGTTTGGCGACAAGTCGACCCGCCAGAGCGCGCCTGGAAGCCCACCCTCGCTCATCGATCTGCCAAGTGGATGCGCGTTCCATCCGCGGTGTCCCCACGCCATGGGAATTTGTACGGAACAGACGCCAAACCTCATCACACTGGATACCGATCACAAAGTCGCCTGCTGGTTGGTTGGAGGAGAGCATGGAAAAACTGCTTGAAGTCAAGAACCTGACCAAAGTATTCACCATGGGGAGTATACTCTCACGGGTCAGATTGACAGCCGCCGAAGACGTGTCCTTTTACATCAAGCCGGGCGAAATCTTTACCCTGGCGGGTGAAAGCGGCTGCGGCAAGACCACCACGGCCAAGATCATTCTGGGCTTCGAAGAGCAGACGTCCGGCACGATCATCCACGAAGGCAAAGATCGCGCACAAACCAAAGGCAAGAAAGTCTGGCAAGAAGAGGGCATACAAGCCATCTTTCAAGACCCCTTTGGCACGTTCAATCCGCTGCGCGTCGTTGACCGGTATTTCTTCGAGACCGTTCAGAGCTTCAAATTGGCGGCAACCAAGCGCGAAGCCATCGATTTGATCGATGAGACGCTGCGATTGGTGGGCCTTTCATACGAAGAGTTCGCCGGAAAATATCCCAGTGAATTCTCCGGTGGCCAACTACAACGCATTTCCATTGCCAGAGCTTTACTCACCAAGCCAAACTTGCTCATTGCTGACGAACCGGTTTCGATGGTCGATGCCTCGTTGCGTATGTCGATCGTCAACCTGTTCAAACGACTCAAGGAAGAGGCCAACCTGGGCATACTCTACATCACGCACGATCTGGCAACCGCCTACTACGTGAGCGAGCGCATCGCGATTATGTTCAGAGGCAATATCGTCGAAATAGGGCCGGTAGAAAAAGTCCTGATGGAACCCAAACACCCTTACTCGCAACTCCTGCGTGAATCCATCCCGGAAGCAGATCCGACAAAGCGTTGGAGCAAGCGGATTGTGCTCACAGAAACCGAAGAAGAGGAATACATGCGAGTGGGGTGCAAGTTCGCCGGACGCTGCCCACATGTCATGGAGATATGCAAAAACCAGCCACCCAAGGATATCGACGTCGACGGCGTACTCGTCAAATGCTTCTTGTATAACGGGAACGCCGCGA
>DAOUAY010000478.1:0-3682 GCA_034432995.1 Anaerolineae bacterium
CTTACTTCTTACTTCTTACTCCTTACTCCTTACTCCTTACTCCTTACTTCTTACTTCTTACTCCCTACTCCTTACTCCTTGCATCCTGCCTCTTTCAAGTACAATGGCGGGAGATGACACATTACCGGGAATTTTTCGCGCAAAACTGGCCCTTGCTACAGCAGGCGGCGCTGTACCGTCCCGATCCGAATCCCACGTTCGGCAATCCGGCGTTCGAGGCGGCGGGCTTCCGTGCGCTGATCGTGCGACTGTCACCGTTCCGCGACGTGGACCGCTCGACGCCGCATCTGTTCCTCTACCAGGCTGTCCGCCGGGCGTTGCCTGATGCTTTTATCGATATGGCGTTCTTCCCGCCGCAATACGACCGCGAGCGGTTGCTGGCGGTGGGCGTTCCGCTGCTGGTGGGGACGCAATCCTGGCGCAGTATCGAAGACTTCGACGTGGTGTTGATCTCCAATGCCTACACGCTGGAATTGATCAACTTGCCGTACCTGCTGCACCATTCTGGCGCGCCGTTGCTGGCGAGCCAGCGGGATTCGCGCTATCCCCCGCTGATCCTGGGCGGCTCCAACGCGCTGGCGACACAGGCGATCCTCACAGCGACCGGTGACTGTGTGGTCGACGCGCTCTTCTTCGGCGAAGGGGAGCGCGAGGTGGAGATGCTCGTGCGCATCCTTGCAGAGGAAGCTGCGTTGCCCAAACGCGAACGGTTGATGCAGACGGCGGTGTCCGTTACCGGCTTGTGGATCGCCAACGGGCTGCCCGACCAGCAGGTAAAAAAGGCCGTGTGTGCTGATCCGCGTCTGGACGATCTTCTGACTGAATATCCCCTGCTGGACAGCCCCGAAGCCGCGACGGCCAAGTTGCAGGTGAACTACGGCTGTCCCGCGTTTTGCACGTTTTGCTTCGAAGGGTACGAGCGCAAGCCGTACCGTGAACTGGCGGCGGAGGCGATCTTCGCGGCGGCGCGGCAGATCAAACAGCAGCAAGGGCCGGACGAAGTCGATCTTTACAGCTTCAACTTCAACACGCACGCGGACATCATGGCCTTGCTCCTGGCGCTCAATCGTCTGTTCGACCGCGTGCGCTTCAAGAGCCAGCGCGTGGATGTGCTGGCGACATTGCCGGGCTTGCTAGAAGCCGAAGTCATCGCTGATAAGCGCAGCTTCACGCTCGGCATCGAGGGTATTAGCCAGCGGATGCGCGCCTTCCTGCACAAGAGCCTTGACGACGCCGAAATCGAGAGCGTCCTGGCGCGATTGCTGCGCCAGAAAATCCGCGAGATCAAGCTGTTCTACATCCTCACCGGCCACGAGACCGACACTGACCTGGACGAATTCCGCGCTTTCGTGAGCCGTCTGAAGGCTGCGCGCCAGCGCACGAATCGCGGCGTGCGGATCATCTTCAGTTTTGGGCTGCTGGTGCGGATGCCGTTCACGCCGCTACGTTACGACCGGTTGTTCCTCGACGAGGTGGAATGGCGGCAGGTGATCGGCCCGGTGAAGTCGGCGTGCGAGACGAACGGCTTCGAGTTCCGGCTGGCGGTGGAGTGGGAGGAGTACGCCGCCTCGCAAGTGCTCGCGTTGGGCGGGTATTGGCTGTATGAACCGGTGTTGGCGCTGGCGCGGCAAGGCCATTGCTACGACATCGCACTCACGCCCGGCTATTGGGACGCGCTGCGGGCGTGGATGGCGGAATACGGGCAATGGCACGACGCCTTTTTCGGCGAAAAAGGGCCAGAGTACACCTTCCCGATGGACTTTGTGCGCTCGGATGTGACGCAGCGGTTCCTCTATCAACAATACCGGCAGGCGCTCGCGGGTGAGGATGCGGGTTACTGCCTGGGCAGCGCGTGCCTGGCGTGCGGCGCGTGTACGGATGCAACACAACGGGTGGCAATCACCAACCACGCTATGCGGCATCCTGGCGGGGCGTACCTGCGTGAGTTGGAGGATGTGATGCGCGCCAAATGGCGGCTCAAGCTGGTCTACGCCAGATTCAGCTTGCCGCCGGAAGTCGCGGGGCGCGATCCCGCCTGGATCAACGCCTGGGTGCTGCGCGCCTTGCTCGCGCAGCATCCCGACCTGCTCGACAACTTGCTTTCGGTAGAAGAAAGCCTCTTCACCACAAAAGACAACCGCCGTCGCTTCGCCAACCTGCACGGCGAAACCGTCTTCGCCCTCAAAGCCTGGAATACGGTGAAGTTGGCTGAAACACTGGAGAGCGAAGCCTTGTCCCCCCGTCTACCGTCGCGCGAATCTTCGCGCTCCGCCTACCGTCTACCTTTCCTAGGCTGGGCAGACCGGTTTGAACCCGGAACGTTTTCGCGTATGGAGCTGGCGCTTACGTTGCCGTCGGCGCATTTCCCGGATGCAGGTGGGCAGTTGCGGCGTTTCTTGCACGCGGCGTATGCGCCGGTCAACGTTCGCAGGGTAGGGGAGGGCTACGTTTTCGATATCCCGGAAAAGGCACTGAAGAAGAAGCTGCTTCTCGAAGGCGAATTCATCCAGGATGAAACGACGTTCGCCGCGCGGCTGATCGTCGGCCCGAAATTTGAAATGTCGGATTACCTATGCTCATTCCCAGAACCAGAGCGGTGGCGCGAGGCGCGCATAGAGGTCAATCGGCTGTGGCGTTGAGTGTCCCAAGCGATTCTTGCGCAAATGCCAGGAATTCTTCGGCGCGTGCAATTTGCTCGGCCGCGTCCGCCGCTGAAAGATGCGCGTGGATGTCGTAGTCGCCTACGTTGCGGCTATCCATTCCCTGGATCAGGTAACGGTGAAACTTCTGAGGCGCGCGTTCTGTTTTGGCGAAATTTTGTCCGAAAGCAGCGATGACGGCGGAGTGTTTGGAAAATGCCAGTTCGTCTTCCAGTAAAAGCGCTTCCGCAGTGTAAAGCATGGTATAGTATGCGCGTGATACGGCGAAGTTGTAAAAGCGTTGGCTTTCCAGGAGGCGCGCTGCGTCCAGGCTGACTCGCGCTTTTTGTAGCAGGGCGTCTTGCTCGGAAGTCATATTCGAATGCCTTCGCGGTGAATATTCAAGAATAGCGGGCTTTTCTCGGTGCGAAATCGTTCTGCTGAGACGAAGGTGCAAGAGATAACGGCATTGTGTTCTAGCGACAAAGCCGCAGTGAAATCTCCGACACGGGTGATTTCCTCTCCGGGGCGGACCGGGCCTTGCAATACAATCAGTACATCGATGTCCGATCCGGGTGTCGCATCGCCGCGAGCGTGCGAACCGAACAGTACGACATCCACCAACCGCTTGCCGTAGAGTTGGCGCAGATAACGGCACAGTTGCGGTAAGAAGGTGATGGGTAGACTTTGGACTGATTGTTCCGTATGCTTTTTCATCGTCTCACGCTGTTTCTGGTTGATACTTCAAGTATAGTTTTCTATTGCGATAAGTCAATGATAAACCGATACTTTATCCCTGCTCGTGAGACGCGCGTCGAAATTGTCGTCGTCAACTCGCGTTTTATTGCGACGGCGGCGCCGGTCTTCAGCGTAGATGAGGCGAAGGCGTTTGTGGCGCGCGTCCGGGCTGAGTTTGCGGATGCCTCGCACAACGTCCCGGCGTTCGTGGTAGGGCACGGTAGTTCCGTCATCGCGCATTGCAGCGACGACGGCGAACCCTCCGGGACGGCAGGGCGTCCGGCGCTGGCGGTGTTGCAGGGCAG
>DAOUAY010000479.1:0-19866 GCA_034432995.1 Anaerolineae bacterium
GCAGGAGGCAAGAGGCAGGAGGCAAGGGGCAGGAGGCAAGAGGCAGGAGGCAAGGGGCAAGAAGTAAGAATCTTGCATCCTGCATCCTGCATCTTTTACAGCTTGCGGACAATGAAGAAGAGGTACGCGCCTTGCTCTGGCAGCGGCTCTTCGGAATAACGGCGTAGGAGCGCGGCGGTGAGCGCCAGATTCCAGCGTTTGGGGACGAGCAGCCAGCGCCCGGTGAATTTTTTCGCCAACACGCAGGGCAATCCGAGCGGATGTCCCCATTCCAGCGCCGCCAGCGCCGCCGGGGAGAAGTAGCTCCACCAACGTTCCACGCGCAGGCCAACGCGAGAGAGACGCGCGGCCCATTCGGCGGGCGTGTTGTAGTAGCGGTGGCGCGTGATGCGGTCGAAGAGATGGCGATAGGCTTCGGCCAGCCCGCGCAAGCGCAGCGCATCCAGCGCCCGCGCCACGGAGAGAAACTGCCGGAAGTTCGGTCCCGGCACGCAGAAGTAGAAGGCGCCGCCCGGCTGGAGCACACGGGCCGCTTCGCGCAGCACCGGGTCTACCTCGGGGATATGCTCCAGCACGGAGTTGCTCACAATCGTGGCGAAGTGCGCGTCCGGGAAAGGCATCCGCGCGCCGTCGGCGTGGGTGAGGATACGGTAAACATCGCGGGTGCGGGCTTCGCGCAGCGGTCCGGCCCACGGGTCCAGCCCCACGTCCAGTTTGTGCTCGAACGCGACCGTGGCGAAATGCCCGTCACCGCACCCCAGGTCGAGCACCGGCGCAGTCATCGGCAAATCGGCGTAGAAATCCACCTCAACCGCGCGCAGCAACGCGCGGAAGGCGGGCAGTTCTTGTAGTTGTTGGTCAAAGGTATCGTGTGGCATATATCTCACCTCTGTTTGCTGTCAGCTTTCAGCAGTCAGCCATCAGCCAGAAAGCTGAGAGCTGAAAGCTAATCGCTGATTGCTTCTTCCGTGAACGGGCACAAATTACCCCAGGTGTACGTCGGATTGTTGTAACCGAAGCTGTTGAGAAAATCCAACACATCGTGCGCCTCCGGTGCGCGGATCGTCTCGGCGCAAGCGAGAGCCATATCGCCGTGCGCGTTGTAGCTGTCCACAAACCGCCGCGCCAGTGCGGAAACAGCGTATCCCGCAGCTCCCGCCAAGAAGTTGTCCGTCAAGTGATCGTAGTAACTTTGGGCGTTCGGTATGTTTTCCAACTGAATCTCCACCAACAGCAGTCGCCAGTCGGCAAGCGCCGCGAACCAGTGCTCTTCCTCGTCGCGGCTGATGTGAACGGCCCAGGCTTTCAATGTTTTGTTGTCGCGTGCCCGCAGATAAGCGTCGAGCGCGTATGCATAACGCCCCGCGAACAGCGCCTCGTCCCCATCACGGAAGACGTGATAGCGATAGACCGCCGGCCCGGCAATGGTTGCGGTGACGGTCAAGCCGTCGCCGGCCCAGGCCAACGTCGTCGTGACCGGACGCTGCGGGCCGGCATCGACAGTTCCGTGCTCCTCACTGCCGACGAGAATCTGGTCATCCTGCAAAGCGAAAGCCGCAGCGGGAAACGTGAATGTTTCTCCTACGCGCTCCTGGAAATCCCGGCCCGCCCACGACCAAACGTGCAACGTGTGCCAGCAGGTTTGCGCGCTGCACGCGATTTCGGTGAAAACCAGGTCCGTCAGCCCATCTTGGGTCACGTCCGCCGCGCCGATAAGGTTGAGGCCAAACCACGCGCCCGGCGCGTAAGCGTAGAGCGCGCGCACCGTCCCCTCGCGGCAGGTGTAGATCGCCAACACGCTTTCGGGCGGATACACGGTAGAGGCCGGGTTGATGAACGCAACAACACTATCCGTGGTACCATCGCCATTGAGATCGGCGCGGGCAAGCGTCTCACCTGTCGCGGCTTTGGCTTGCCAACTGCCGAGCAGCGCAGGGATGCGCTTGGGATCGCCGCCATCGGCTAGATAAACGCGCACTGTCTCCGTGTACTCGTCGAACGCTGCCGGACGTGCCGGGAACGCCACGTCGCGCCGCACCGGGCATAGATCGGCGCTGAGCGTGGGAGAAGCCACGATCGCCGAGACAGATGTGGACGTTACGGCCGGCGTCCACTCCGGGATGATGAGGGGCGCGGAAGACGGAGAACGATTGCATCCCAGCAGGATACTCACCGTCGCTAGAAACAAGATCCATCGCCGCCACATAGGCTCTAGTATAACCGCCGAACGGCGAACAGCAAACGACAATTGACCAAGCCAGTGGTACGAAATTCGGTATCATTTTGCGTGACATGAAGCCTAGTTGCACATCCTTCTGCGTTGTGATACAATAACGCTATCGAACATAAACGGCTATTGGCAAAAATGCGGCGCGTGTCGCGTCGCGAAGCAGAATGGAGGGAATACTCGATGGAGTATGAACATGTCCCCTCAGAACGGGTCGCGCGGTGGGCAGCCACCATTCGAGACCATGGCCTCGCAGATGTAGCGCTCCCGTTCCTGAACGTCCTTCAGGTGTGGGGATTTGTGGGTGGACAGATGCTCTGGATGTTGGCCCCCTTTTTCGGCGAGAGCCTCGCGCCGTTCGCCGAGGCGCTGGAACAACCGGAAACGCTGCGCCAGCTTGAAGACCACTTACGCGCAGGTGAGGTGCAGTAGATGATCGACCAGACCCTGATGCAGTTGATGGCCCTGGGACTTGTGCTGGTGGCGGTGATTGCGTTTGCGCTCTACGGGATGCGCTATCGCAACCAGTCGCCGCCAACGCGCCCGCTGCCTGTCTTTCGCTCGCTGGCCGATGAGGTCGGGCGCGTGGCCGAAGAAGGCGCTTCCATCCACATCGCGCTGGGCAACGGCAGCCTCGTCGGCGAAGACGCGATGACGTCCGTGGCAGCGTTGCAAGGGTTGAGCGCGTTGCTGGACTTGTCGGCAGCCTACGACACGCCCCCGCTCATCACCACCAGCGATCCTACCCTCTATCTGCTGGCGGGTGACTGGCTGCGGAGGGCCTATGCACGGCTGGGCAGCGTCGATCTCTACAAAGCGGCCGCCGTGCAATTTACAGCGCCTTCTCCCATCACCTACGCAGCGACGGCAGCGACGTACCTCTCCGACGGCGGGATCGGCTCGAATGTGGTCCTGGGCGCGTTCACCCAGGAGGCTACCCTGTTGACAACCGCCGCCGAAAGACGGGGAATCCACTCCTCCGGCGGGACGACATCACCGCAAGGCTTGGGGGCGCTCTACCCGGCCCTGGATCAGGAACAATTGGTGATCGGCGAAGATATGTTTGCCAGCGGCGCAGTCGTGTCGCAACGTTCTTCGGCGTTGGCCAGCCTCTCGGCGCAGGATATCCTGCGCTGGTTGGTGATCATTGGCATCCTCGGTGCAGCGTTGATCTCGCTGGTTGGATCAGGAGGGGCCTAGATGTTCAAACGCTTTCTCCCGACAATCATAGCGATGCTTGCTGGCATCCTGATCCTGCTCGGCTATCTGGTGCCTGTGCCCTTTCTGGCGACGCTGCGCGACTGGGTTTTACTGCGTTGGGCTGTGGTATTGGCAGCCTTCGCACTGATCGTAGCCTACTTAAGCCTGTTGCGCGTTCACCTGCTGCGACTGACCAGCGCCCGAAAAAAGAAGTTCACTAGTCTGTTGGTGGTTGTCTCGGCGCTCGGCACGTTGGCGTTGGTGCTCTTGCAAGGCGTCGAAGGCGTGTGGACGCAGCAGATACTCACCAGTGTCCTGATCCCCGGTGAATCGGCGCTCCTGGCATTGACTGCCGTGACGCTGATCGTGGCGGGGATGCGCATCTTGCGCGCGCGGCGCACAGCCGGCGCGATCGTCTTCGTGGTCGCCGCGGGCATCATCCTGCTGACGACCGTCGCCTATAGCGTGTATCCGAGCATTCTCGCCGCGCTTCGGCAGGGCGTCGACACCCTGGCCACAGCGGGAATGCGCGGACTCGTGATGGGGGTCGCCCTGGGCGTCACCTTAACCGGCCTGCGGGTTCTCTTAGGCATTGACCGGCCGCACAGCGATGAGTGAGTGTGAATATGGTCCGTTGTCCTAAATGTGGCAAGATGAATCAGGATAGCAGCCGTTTTTGTAACCAATGCGGCGCGACGTTGCCGCAAACGCGCATTAGTTGTCCCCAGTGTGGGATCATGAACCCAATCGGCAACGTCTTCTGCAGCCAGTGCAACACCCGACTGCTCCCGACCGAAATGCAATTGCCTGAAAAGCCCAAACCGGCAGAAGAATCCCCTGTCGGCGTGAAGGGCATCTCACTCCCCACACTGCCAAAGGCCAAAGATGCCGGACTCGAACCGGAGGAACTGCCGGACTGGTTGCTGGAATTGACGGAACAATCGCTCGGCAAGCCGGCGGAGACCGCGGACGTGGCAGAATCGGCGGCGGTAGACCAATTCCCCGATTGGCTCTCCAGTCTCGCGGACACAACCGATTCTGGCGTTGATAAGACACCAGACATCTTTGCGGAAAGCGAATCCACAGTGGAAAGCGCGCCCGCTATCTCCGAATTGCCGGACTGGCTTTCCGATCTGACGGGCGATGCCTCTACACCGGCAGAACCCGTGCCGCAAGTAGCCGGCACCGGCGCGACGTCCGATTGGTTGGCAGGTTTGCTCGAAGAGGAAGAAATAGCCGGGCCTGTCGAGGTAGAAGCCGAACCGGCAGCAGAATTGCCGGATTGGTTGCGCGCAAGCGCCGCGCCAACCTCTCCCGGCGAAGCGCCTGCTCCACAGCCAGTGCCGCAGTGGTTGCTGAAGAACGTCGAGGAACCCATGCCGGGCCAAGGAGCAGAGGAAACGTCGGGCGCGGGACAGCTCCCCGCATGGCTGATGCAGGGGGCAGAACCGGACGCCGTGGCGGCTATGTCGCGTGCAGCGGCTCCCTCCTATCCCGAGCCTGTGATAGTTCAGGAGCGCGCCCGTCCAACAATGAAGGCCGCACCCGCTCCCCTCCCCGTACTGGAACCGGAGGAGCCTGCGCCTGGGACAGGCGAACCTGACTGGCTCCGGGGATTGTATGAAGAACAGGTCGAACCGCAGGCTGCCGTCTCTGCGGAAGAACCTGCTCCCGAAGTTGCGCCCCAGGCAGGTGAACCCGATTGGCTCCTGGGCATATACAGCGAAGAGGAAGCCCAACCGCAAGCTGCTATCCTCACCACAGAACCGGAAGAGACGGCGGCTGAGACAGGTGTGCCGGATTGGCTCGCGGCCATCTACAGCGAACAAGAAACCGAACCACCAGCCAGGCCTACAGCAGAAGCAGAGAAGGCAGCGCCCGGTGTGCCGGATTGGCTCGCCGGCATCTTCAACGAAGAAGAGGCCGCGCCATTGGCCGCCGTCTTCAGCACAGAGCCGGAGGAAGAGATCGCGCCCGAAACAGCCGTGCCCGATTGGCTGGCAGGCATCATAGCCGAGGAACCTGTTCCCATTGAGCCTCAAGCGCCCTCTGAAGGCGAAGAGGCTGCACTCGAAATGGGTGTCCCCGACTGGCTCACAGGACTGGAAGCAGGAGCGCCATCTGCCGAGGAAAAACAGCCGGGTCCTTTTGCCGCAGACGGCGCCATCTTCACCGAGGCGGTTCCAGAGGAAGCGCAAGCCAAGCCCTCCGCTACACCTGAGTGGCTCAGAGGCGTGACCCCGGTCGATGAAGAGCTGGCTTTCAAACCGGCCCAGCCCGCTTTTATCCCCGGTGAGGAGATTCCAGGCGCATTAGAAGAAGAATACGAAGAACCGGTACTCGCAGGGGGCGAAATACCGGATTGGCTCAAGGGACTATCGCCTGCTGCACCAAGTCCGGTTGAGGAGGAAGCCGCGTTTTACGAACGCGTGGCCGAAGACGAATCCCTGGTACGGGCCGAAGTGCCAAGCTGGCTGCAAGGATTGCGCCCGCCAGGGACCGGGCCTTTGCCCCCCCTACCCGAAGTGATGGTGCCGGGTGCAGAAATCCCTCTTCCGCAGGAGGGTGGGCTGGTGCGGGCCGAGATTCCCGATTGGGTGCAGCAGTTGCGCCCGGTCCCGTCTGCTGAAGGCGAGGCCGGCGAGAAACGCATCCTCGAACCGGCGGAAACAGAAGGTCCACTCGCCGGTTTGCGTGGTGTGTTGCCGGCCGGAGTGGCAATAGATATGCCCGCGGATTTCCAACCCGCGCCGTCACCGGCGTTCCCGGATGCCATCATAACTCAGGCACAACTTTGGCAGAAATTGCTCGAACAGCCCCGCAGTGTCCAGCGCCCGGTTGCGCAATTCCGCGCACGTTCGGGCAGTGGACAACTGGCGACCCGTCTGATCGTGGCCGTCATCCTGCTGGCGGTGACCGTGCTCGGGCTGCTGTGGGGCAACGCGCCACTCTCGCAAGCCCTGAGTCGTCCGCCCATCGAGCACTTCAGCAAAACCATCGACACGCTGGAAGCAGGGGATACGGTGATCGTCGCGGTGGAGTATGGCCCGGCAGAAGCAGGCGAGATGGCGACCATAGCCCAGGCAGTGATGCAGCATCTTGCGGACCGAAACGCGCACGTGATGGTGGTGAGCACCTTGCCCGAAGGCGCCGGCCTGATCCAAAGTCTGCTCGACCCCCTGGCGCTGGACAATCGTTTGCCGGCGGGACAAACCGCTTATTTGCCCGGTTCTGCAAATGGGGTGGCCCAGTTCCTCGCCGAGCCATCCGCAGCCAAGATGATCGTCGTTCTGGCGGGGCGGGGCGAACGCCTGCGCTGGTGGGTGGAGCAGAACAACGCCACACAGGCGCTCCCGATGGTAATCGGCGTCAACGCGGTGACAGCGCCGTTGGCGATGCCTTACCTTGAAACATCGGCGGTGGCCGGCTGGATGGCAGGACTGCCCGACGTGGCTGCGTACCAGGAGTTTCGTGGATTGTCGAGCAGCGTCCTCAAAAGCCAGCTTGACGCGCTGATGTTGGCGCATTGGGCGGCGCTGGCGTTGTTGATCTTCGGTCTGTTCTACTATTTAGCTCTGGGCAAGAAGGGGGCCTCTTAACGTCATGGGCATCGACATCATTGGCATGATTGTGGGCGCGGTGGTGACGTTGGTCATCTTCAGCTATTTGCTTGGCGACAACGTCCTCTACCGCTGGATGCTGGCTTTGTTGGTGGGCAGTGGCGCAGGCTACGTGATGGGCGTCGTGACAAAAGTGGTCCTGCTCGATTGGTTCATCGCGGCCCGCGCGGCAGACACATTGGCCGCCCAAATTTACTACTTCGTCCCCGTCTTTTTGGGTATTCTGCTGCTCTTCAAGAGTTTCTCCGCCTCCAAATTGCTAGGCCGCCTGTCTGTACTTGGCAACATCCCGATGGGGTATCTGCTCGGCGCTGGGGCGGGCGTGGCCATTGGTGGGGCACTGTTAGGGACACTGCTACCCCAAATCGCAGCAACCGGCACGGCCTTGACCCTGGAAGACCTGCCGTGGGGACTCCTGCGAGGGATCGTGATGGTGGGCGGAACCATTGCGGCGCTGCTCGTCTTTTCCCCGCGGGCGATCAGCAAAAACGGCGAAACCAGGCCGGCGGCGGTCCGAACACCGCTGTTGCGCCGCATCGGCGAATTCTTTGTCATCATCGCGCTGGCGGCAGCCTTTGCCGGCGCCATCACAACGGGACTCACACTGTGGGTTGAACGGTGGTCGGCGTTGCTTAGAGCAGCGCTTCCGCTCATAGGGGGCTGATGCATGGCTGAAGAGCGCACCATAGAATCTATCCTCGTCGCGGATTGCGGCACAGTCTTCACCAAACTGCTGCTCCTGGAAAGTGTGGAGGGCGGAGCAGCCGGGCAATCCTATCGCTTTGTGGCGCAAGCAGAAACGCTGACGACGATCAATCCACCCTGGAATGACCTGAGTGTGGGGGTGGTCAACGCTCTCGAGGAGTTGGAGCAGATCACGGGACGCACGCTGTATGGAGCCGGGCGCTTGATCACACCACAGCACGGGCTGCAGGGGGTGGACGCCTTCGCGGTCATTCTGAGCGCGCCCGAACCGCTGAGTCTCGTCATCGCCGGTTTGGTGCGCGAGATGAGCCTGGAAAGCGCGCGCCGGGCGGCCAGCGGCACCTATACCAGCATCAAAACGATCCTTTCGCGCGAGGGGAGCCTCAATTCGCCACAGACCACATGGTCGCGCACGGTGCGCGACATGGCGCCCGATGTGGTGTTGTTGGTGGGCGGGGTCGATGGCGGAGCGCGCCGCCCGGTGATGGAACTGGCCGACGCCGTCGCATTGGCCGCTTCGATGCTGGAGCGCGACCAACGCCCGGTGATGCTCTACGCTGGCAATGCCGAACTGCGCCCGCAAATCACCAAGCTGATGGGCGACATCACGCACGTCGAGGTCGTGGACAACGTCCATCCCACGGTCGATACCGAGCATCTGGGGCCAGCGCAGACCGCGTTGGAGCAGTACTACATTGATGAGCGCATGAATGCTGCGCCTGGTGCAGAAGCGCTGCTCGCCTGGAGTCGCCTGCCCTTGTTGCCGACGGCGACTGCTTTCGCGCGCGTCGTGGACTACCTCTGTCGCCGTGAAGGCAATGCAGATCGCGGCGTCTTGGGTATCGACGTGGGCGCGGCGACGACGACGGTGGCCGCCAGCTTCGAAGATCGCTCGTATGTGACAGTTTACGACAAGGGGATCGCTTACGGCCCGCTGGAGTGGATCCAGGAACATGGCACGGCGCCGTTGCTCCAGTGGCTGCCCGAAGAGATGGAGGAAGAGGAGCTGTTGGTGCTGTTGCACAATCGCGAGTTGCGCCCGTGGACTGTGCCCCAGGATCCGCGCGAATTGTGGGTGGAGCAGGCCGTGGTGCGGGAGATGCTGCGCTCGGCGCTGGATGTGGCGCGCCCGACGTGGGATGCCGGCAAAGTCAACGCCGTCCCGGGCATGTTGCCGGGTGTCGATCCCATCCTCATCTCCGGTGGTGGGTTGGTGCATATGCCCCGTCCCGGACAAGCCCTGTTGGTCACACTGGACAGCCTTCAGCCAACCGGTATTTCTACCATTCTTTTAGACGTCAACCACGCTGCGCCGGCGCTGGGAGCGGTGGCGGGCCTCAAGCCGTTGGCCGCAGCCTCGGCGATGGAGTCAGGGACGCTCATCTCCCTGGGGACTGTTATCTCGCCCGTGGGCAAGGCACGCCCTGGCGAGGTGGTGATGAAGATGCGCATCGTGTACGAAGATGGTGGTACCTTGAACGTCGAAGCGCGCTATGGCGATATGGAAATCTGGCCGCTGCTGCCGGGGCAGAAAGCGACGCTGGAACTGCGCCCCAACCGGCGCTTCGATGTGGGCCTGGGGCTGGGACGCGGCGGAAAAGTGCAGGCCATTGGGGGTCTGGTGGGACTGGTGGTAGATGCGCGTGGCCGGCCGCTGATCTTGCCCGAGGATCCAGAACGCCGGCGGCGCGTGCTGCACGGATGGATTTGGGACGTGGGAGGTTAGGATGTTCATCCCCTATAGTGTCGTCAACCCCCTGACAACGGTGCGCATCCCCCGACGCTTGCCGCGTCCCGGCGCGCTGCTGGTGCGGCTCGGCGAAGCGGTCGAACCGGCGCGCATCGTCGCACAGACGGTGGAACCGGCCGATTTCTGCATTGTCGACGTGGCGCGCGAACTGAACGTGCCGGTCAAAAAAGTGAAGGCGTATTTGAAAGTCGAGCGTGGCGCAGCGGTTAGCGAAGGCGACATCCTGGCTTCGCGCGGCGGACTGGGCGGTCAGGTGTGCCGCGCCCCCATCAACGGCGCCATTATGGGCAGTGGGCGCGGGCGGCTCCTGTTGGAGGCCGAACCGCAGGCGATTCATGTCGCAGCGTTGGTCCCCGGGCTGGTCGTCGAGGCCTCGGCGGCGGATGGCGTGATCATCGAATCTACCGGCGCGTTTATGCAGATGGGCTGGGGGAATGGCAAGGAAGCTTTCGGGGTGTTGCGGGTGGTGGTGCGCTCGCCGCGCCATCCCATCCGCACCAAGCACATCGACGCCGCGGCTCAGGGTGCGATTTTGGTGGGCGGCTCACACTTCGATGAAGAGACGTTGGAGCAGGCCATTGCTATGCAGGTGCGCGGTATGATCGTGGGCGGCATCCCGCCATCCATGATCCCCCGGCTCGAAGCCGTTGAATTCCCCATCGTGACCACCGAAGGCATCAGCACGGCGCCGATGTCCCAGGCGTTCTTCGATCTGCTGCGCTCGCTGGATGGCCGTGAGGTGTCGGTCAGCGGGCGGGTGCGCAGTCGTTGGGCGACCGAGCGACCTTACGTGATGGTGCCTATGCCGGCGCGCGGCGCGGCGCCGGTGAATCCGGAAACGCCGCTGGTTGTAGGGAGCCGGGTGCGTATCTTGCGCGGGCCATACACAGGGGCGTCGGGGGTTGTGTCCGACATCCCCAAAGGCTTGATTCAGTTGGAAACCGGCGCGCGCTTGCCGGGGGTGCAGGTAGACCTGGGCAGCAAGGAGTTCGCGCTGGTGCCGTTTGCGAATCTGGAACGGTTGTTGTAGCGATCAGCCTTCAGCGGTCAGTCATCAGCTTTCAGCGTTTGTGTTGAGCGGTTAAAGTTTACTCCCCCTCCTCCGCGTGTGCAGAGGAGGGGGAGATTTTTATGGAAATGAGATTACGGCGTGGAGTTTCGCAGCACCAGCGGCAGGTAGATGCGCAGCGGTTGCCCGCCAAACGTCCAGATATAGTTGGCGCGCATCGTCACGTCGTCGAGGTAACCGGAAGCCACCAGGGTGACCGTAAACTCGTGGTGCAGGTTCAACATCGTCGTCGGCGTGAAGACCACCAGGGAACCAGTGAGGTAGGGTAGCACTGCCGTATTGGGATAAGGATCGAAGGTGGTAGGCCGCACTTCTAAAGCACCAGGAACGACACCAGCGCCAACCCGTTCAACCACGAAAGTCGTAGTCGTCACGCGCGTGGGATTAATCGGGCGGCTGATAAGCGCCCAGAGCGGCTGCGCGGTGTTCCACACTGTCGCGCCCGCCTCAGGGTAGTGCGTCACGACGAGCGGGTCGCGCCAGTTGTAGACGACGTCGTTCAACGTCATCACGCCGTCGCTGCCATACTGCACAGTCAGATGGCGGTTTTTGGTGCCTACGAGCGTCCCCCAGTTTTCCACGACATCCCATGAGCCACGGGTGAATTTGTATTGGAGCACGGTTTCCTCAGGGATGGTCACTGTGTAGGCCCAGGTGGTAGCGTTCAGGCGGGTGATGGGCATCGCACTGGGATTCCAGGAAGCGCCCAGGTAGGTAGCGTTATCCCCGGCGATGTAGATGGTATCGCCTGGTGGAGTGAACGGCGGCACGGTGACGCGGAAGCGCACCTGGACCTGGCGCGCTGAGGCCGTGCCAGATGCCGGGTTGGAGAACGCCGACTTATTGAAGGATGTGTCGAACGCCAGCACCGTGTAGGTGTAGGTGGTGTTCACTATGACGGCGGTATCGGTGTAGATGGTCGTGGGCGCCCAAACTCGCGCCAGGAAAGCTGCCGCAGTGGGCGCTTCGCCCTCGGCATAGCGGTAGACGTCGTACCCAGCCAGGTCATTCGCGCTGACCGGGTCCCACTGCACGGTGATGTGATCCGTTCCCCAATGCACGACACGCAGGTTGAGCGGGGCGGGCGGCGGGGTGGTATCCGTCGAGGGGAGGACGTGCAGCAAGCCCGGCGTGACGACGGCGGTGGCATCGATGAGGCCGCTGCGGTCAGCGTAGACCCACTCGCGCCCAGCGGTGGTAGAGTAGCGATAGAGATAGTAGTATTCACCGGCAGCTTCGGGTGTCAACTGAGCGACAAACTCATCGTTGTTGCCAGCGTTGCCGTTAAATCCGGCGTCAAGCCATAGCGTCCACTCTGCCGGGGCAGCGGTCACCGGGCCACAGCCCAACTGCGCGATGAGGCCCGGCGTGAGGCCAGGCGCAGAGGTCGCATCGGCGATGTAGACTTGCCCATAGATATTCTCCGTAGGCGTGATGCCTACCGTATGCGTGATCTCGTGAGGCCATTGCAGGTTGGCCCAGTCGATACTCTTGTGGGGCATCCCCATCGCCTCGTTGGAAGCCTCGCTGATCAGCAACGTGGCGTCGTCGCGGCTGTAGATGACGTAATAGTAGTTCCGCGCATTGATCAAGCCGGTGTCGGTGTACACCAGGTTCGCGGTATCCGCCACGAACGCGTAACCACCCCCGCTGACCAGGCTGCGATAGATGTCGTAACTGTCAGCGCCGGGCGCGGCACTCCAGGAGAGCGTCAGTTCGCCGTCGCCTTCGACGATAGCCAGATCGACGACGGCATCGGGCGGCGTTTCGAGCGTGCCGCTCAACACGAGCAGTGCCCCGCTCATCGCCGGCACAGCGGTGATGTCGATCACGCCGGAGCCATCAACGGTGTAGACGGCGTCGCCGTTCAGCACATCCACGAAGGTCGCACCCGCTGGCAGGTAGCCGCTGACATCCAGCGCCGCATCTTGGGCGGCGGTGTGGCGATTGGCAACCACCAGGGCCGCGTCGGAGTTGTCCGCCAGCTTGCGCCCGTAGCCATACAGCATCGCGTCATCGGCAACGAGCAGCGTGGTGAAGTCGCCGGTACGCAGCGCGGGATGCGCGTTGCGGGCAGTGATCAGCAGCTTGTAGTAGTCGCGGAGATCGTCCTGTCCGGCCTGCGTTTGCAGGTGGGTGTAGAAAGGTGCGCCCGTCTCATCGATCCAGGGGTAGGGAAGGCGGTTGTAGGGATCGTCTTCCCATTTGTCGCCAGCGTAAGCGACGGGACCGACCAGGCCGACTTCATCGCCGTAGTAGATGGTGGGCGCGCCGGGCATCGTGATCTGCAACAATGCCACACCCTTGAGCCGCGTGATCGCGTCGCTCCAGTCATAGAGCGGGTTTTGGTAGAGCGCGGGGTTGTTGAGATGCGCGTTGTGATCCAGCAGGAAGAGGGCGCGGTTGGTGTCGTGGCTGCCGAGCAGGTTCATCATCGCGTAGAAGGCTTCTTCTGGATAGCGCTCTTGCAGGTAGCGCAAGCGTTCTTCCAGTTGTGAAGGCTTGATCGGGTTGAGCGGCCCGGCGGAGCTACCGGAGTTGAAGTCGTTGTCGGTGAAGGGGCTGTCGCGCCAGAAGCTCATAATGGCCGACCCGAACTGGTAGTTCATCGAGGCGTCCCACTCCGGCTCCAGGAGCCAGGGAGTGGAGTTGCCCCACTCCTCGCCCACCATGTAGCTGCCGGGATCGATGGCCCGCACGACGGCGCGGAAGCCCTCCCAGTAGTCGTTGGTGGGATCGTTGGTCGCGCCGGAGTCCACGTCGGCGGCCACGTCGAAGCGCCAGCCGGCGGCCCCGTGGTTGATCCAGTAAGGCGCAATCGAATCATCGCCGCCCTCCCAGATCATCTCGCGCACTGCGGGGTGCGTGGAGCGCATCCGGGGGAGGCTATCGTAGCCCCACCAGCTCTCGTAGACCGCCGCCTTGGGCGTGCCATCCGAGCCGACGCAGATGCCCTGGCCGGGTCCCACGTCTTTGAAGTAGTACCAATCGCGGTAGGGGGAATCGACACTCTCGCACGCGCCCACGGAGTCGTAGCGCCCGTAGCGGTCGAAGTAGATGCTGTCAGAGGAAGCGTGGTTGAAGACGCCGTCCAGCACGATCTTCATATCGCGCGCTTCAGCCGCAGCGATCAGGGCCAGGAAGGTGTCGAGATCGCCAAAGTTGTCGTCAATGATGCTGAAATCGGTGGTGTCGTATTTGTGATTGGAGGGCGACTCGAAGATGGGATTGAGATAGAGGATGGTCACGCCGAGGTCATCCAGGTAATCCATTTGGTCGATGATGCCCTGGAGATCGCCGCCGTAGAAGTTCTGGCCCCAAACCTGTGGGCAGTCGCCCTCAGCATCACGCGGATCACAGAGCGGCGTGTTCCAATCCTCGCCGGTGGAGCGGACGATGGAGCCGCCGGGGATGCCATAGTGGAATTCGCCGGCTGCGTTGTTGTTGGTGGGGTCGCCATCCCGGAAGCGTTCCGCGAAGATCTGGTAGATGACGCCGTTTTTGACCCAATCGGGGGAATCGAAGGCGGGATTGTAGACGGTCAACTGCCAGCTATTGTCCGGGGATTCGGCGAACGTGCGGCCCCAACCGCCGGTGCGCGCGCTATCATCTTCGTAGTACGCGGTCGCCGTGCCATCGATAGCGATGAAGCGATACCAGTAGATGGTAGGTTCCATCCCGGTGTCGAGCGTGGCTTCCCACCACTCGTACACGCCATCATCGGCGACCAAAGCCATATTCAACATCTTCTGCACGTTGTTGCGGTCATCCCAAAGACGAACTCTGGCGCCGGTCAGATCGCCGCTGGCCGCGCGCAGACGCAGCG
Organism: Anaerolineae bacterium; assembly: GCA_034432995.1. Taxonomy (GTDB): domain Bacteria; phylum Chloroflexota; class Anaerolineae; order B4-G1; family SLSP01; genus DSWT01. The sequence goes on from DAOUAY010000479.1 coordinate 14,398, forward strand.
TGACCGCAGTGCCGAGCGTCACCGCGCCGGTAGGTGTGCGATAGAGCGGGTCGCGGCTGTTGTGGCCCAGGTCCGACCACCAGATATTGTTGTCATGGCTGGCCTGTTCGGGGGGCGGCGGGGCGATAATCGCCAGCCGCCCGGTGCGCCCGTTCAGCACAAAGGAGACGACATCGCCGTCGCTGGCAACGGTGAAGGGGATGGCAGAACCGTTGATAGAACGGCCATGCCCGCCCACCTGATTGTTCCAGCCGTCATTGCTGACCTTGCCCTCGTAATCGCCGGCAGCCAGCGGCACGTTGAGGATGAAGAGGTCGTTCCCTAGCGGCGTCATCGCCGTGGCCGAATTGCTGGGGTTCCAGCCTTGCCAATCACCCACGGCAGTAAAGGCGGTCGGGAACGTGTCGCCAAGCGCATTGGGGATGTTTTGCTGTGGATAGAAAGGCCAGCCCGCGTCGGCACTGCGGTCATTGGTGTCGTAGGTGAATTTGACGGTTTGGTCAGTCGCGGTGGTGATGGTCCAGGCGTTTTCGGGCATGGTGTTATTCCACGTGCCACACTCGAATACCTTCCATCCGTAACGCCCGGCGACGGCAATCGGTACGTCCCGCGAGAAGATGCCGTCGCCGCCCAGCAGATCGCCGTTCGCGCCATCGTCGGATAGTGGGAGGCCAGCGTTATTCCAACTGTTGAAATCACCGGCGACACACCAACTGCCAGCGACCGGTGAGGCGTGTCGAGTGACGGTCACGCGGCTGGTGTTGGTGTCCAGCAGGAAAACGATGGTTTCATCGGCGGCTGTGGTAGTAAAGGCCAGATTGCCTGCGTTGGTGGAACGGCCCTGCGAGCCGTAGGCATTCCACGTGCCGGTTTGCGTGACCTTGCCAATATAACTGCCCGCAGCGGCGATTTGCAGTTCTAGGCGATAGAACCCGCCGCCCATATCTTCCATCAGTGTGGCAGGGTCGTCGTTGGTCCAACCGTTGAAATCGCCAACGGCAGTAAAGGAAGTTGGCAAGTCATCGCCCAACGAATGAACGACATTTTGCGCCGGATACATCGGTGCGCCCGCGTCGGCGCTGTAGTCATTAGTATCCAACTGGAAAATCACGGTTTGATCGACCGCTGTGGTGTAGGCCCACGCATTTTCACTGGGTGGGAATCCATTCCAGGTGTCACATTCAACCGCTTTCCATAGGTGTAGCCCGGCCGCGGCGTATGTATGGGCCAGCGCATACACCCCATCGCCGGCGATCAAGTCGCCGTGCGTGCCGTCGTCGTACAGCGGGGTGCCGCCATTGTCCCAACCGTTAAATTCGCCGGCCACGCACCATTCGCCCGCCGCAGCTACCGCCACGCGCGGCGCAAACGCGATCGGTGCGGATGCGGCTGGCGCAGACGCGCCCAACATCCCTAGAAGCAGGGCCAACACCATCCATCCAGAGAAAAATTTGCGATACATCGTTACCCTCCTTTGCTAAAAATAAACTAAAAGTGGAGACAGACTACAAAAGTCTCACGAGGCGCCTGGTTGAGCGCACATCTGCGTTGCACAACAGATCCGCAAGACGCAGGACGCGCTGAGACTTTTGTAGTCCTCGCCGTTTTCGATCTACTGAGACTACGCAAGCTGCGTGACTTGCTGAAGCAGCCCGTCGACAATCTGCTCCGGGGCGGCGGGCAAGGCGGCTTCCTGGAAATGTAGGATGCTCAACACGGTCATATCCATCACCATCGTCATGATATCGATGCCGATGGCCTCGCTGCCGTCCGTTTCGCCGCCGCCCATCGCCTGGCCCATCCCCTGCGCGATTTGCCGGAACAGCGGGCCGAAGACGACCTTGCCGCGCGGGTCTTCCATCCAGTCGCGGATGGTGGATTCCCGGTTGAGCAGCGAAGGCAACTGTTGCGTGGAGTGCAAGGTGACGGTTTGCGTGCAGCGAATGTCCGCCGATGAAGCGCCGATCAGAATGTCGAACTCACCCTCCTCGGCAATCCATTGTCCGTAGCCAGGGTGCCAGTAGGCGAAGGCGCGGAAGTCGAGCGGGATGGTCACGGTTTTGGTCTCACCCGGCTGGAGTGCGACCTTGGCAAAGCCTTTCAGCTCCTTGCGCGGGCGGACGAGCGTGGAGTTGTGATCATGAACGTAGACCTGCACCACTTCCTTACCCGCCACGGCGCCGGTGTTGGTCACGTCCACCGACACGGTCAGGCCATCGGTGTCTTTGAACTCGCTGGCGGAGGCGGTTGCGTTGCTGTAGGCGAAGGTGGTGTAGCTGCCGCCATAGCCAAAGGGGAACTGCACGGGAATTTGTTTGGCCTCGTAATAGCGATAGCCGATGAACAAACCCTCGCCGTAGACGACTTTGCCGTTTTCGCCCGGATAGTTGATGTAGGCCGGCGTGTCGGGCAGCTTCACCGGAAACGTCTCGGCCAGCTTGCCGCTCGGGTTGACCTTGCCGAAGAGCACATCCGCGATCGCCCCCCCACCCGCTTGGCCCATCATCCAGGCTTCCAGCACGGCGTTGACGTGATCGATCCATTCGCCCACCACCACTGCCGAACCGTTGTTGAGGATGACGACGGTGTTGGGCTGCGCGTCACCCACGGCCTTGATCAGCGCGATTTGCTGCGCGGTCAGGTCGAGGTCGGCGCGGTCGTAGCCTTCGGACTCCTTGTAGGACGGCAGCGCGATGTAGAGCAAGGCCACCGCCGCATCTTTGGCGACGTTCACGGCCTCGTCGATGAGATCCTGGCGGAACGCATCGTCGGGCGGATAGCCCTCGGCGAACAGCAACTCGGCACCCCCCGCCTGCTGTAGCTCGTCGAACGGGACGGCGACCATGATGGGGTTGATGTGCGAGCTGCCGCCGCCCTGGTAATGCGGCGTTTTGGCCGCGCGCCCGATCACGGCGATGCGCCCGGGGTTCTTCTGCAAGGGCAGGAGACCATCGTTCTTCAGCAGCACCATCCCCTCGGCGGCAATCTTGCGGGCTAGCGCGTGGTGCGCCTGCGGGTCGAACGCCTCGCCCTTGGGCGTCTCCGCCGCTTTGTAGACGATCTCGAGGATGCGCCGGACGGCTTCATCCAGCACGGCCTCGTCCAGCGAACCATCTTGCACGGCCTGGATCACGGCCTGCACGCGGCCTGGCTTGGGACCGGGCATTTCCAGGTCGAGGCCGCCTTGCAAAGCCGCCACCCGGTCGTGGACCGCGCCCCAGTCCGAGACGACGAAACCTTCAAAGCCCCATTCTTCCTTCAACAGGTCTACCAGCAGCCAATGATGCTCGGAGCAATACGTCCCGTTGAGCTTGTTGTAGGCGCACATCACCGTCCAGGGCTGGCCCTGTTTGACGGCTTTTTCGAAACCGGTCAGGTAGATTTCGCGCATCGCGCGCTCGCCGACTTCGACGCTGATCGAGAACCGTTGGTATTCCTGATCGTTCAACGCGAAGTGCTTGAGCGAAGCGCCGACGCCCTGGCTTTGCAGGCCCGCAATCAAACTAGCCGCCAGTTCGCCGCCCAGGTAGGGGTCTTCCGAGAAGTACTCGAAGTTGCGACCACACAGCGGGGTGCGCTTCATATTGTTGCCCGGCCCGAGCAACACGCCCACACCGAGCGCATTGCACTCGGCGGCCAGCGCCTCACCCATCTCGTGCAGCAGTTCAACGTCCCAGGTGCAGGCCAGGCTTGAGGCCGTGGGGAAACATGTCGCCGGGTGGCTGAGCGAGCCAATCTGGTTGACGTCCATCGGATGGCGCACGCCGTGGGGGCCGTCGGACACCACCAACCTTGGCACACCCAGGCGCGCGATAGGCGTGGTCGTCCAGGGGCCTTCGCCCGTACACAGGGCGGCCTTTTCTTCCAGGGTCATTTGTTGAATAATCGATTCGATGTCAGGCATAGTCAACTCCTTTACTGTGATATGTGATGCAGTTTAGCGTGGGCAGTATGTCGCCCAATTGTTTCAGTGTAACCCAATCTTGGACACAAGCCAAATGTCATCTGGACAAAAAGCGGCGAAGATGATAATCTATGCAAACGAAGAACAAAACTTTTCGACGGATTGAACGGATTTTAACGGATATTTTCCGTTTAATCCATTTAATCCGTTGAGGTTATTTTTGCAAGGAGGCGCCATGCGCACGCTGATTAAAAATACCACCGCAGTGACTTTGGATACTGAAGATCGCATCTTGCCGGACATTGACCTCGCGCTGGAAGACCGGCGCATCCTCGCGGTCGGACAAGCGCCGGCGGACTTCATTCCCGACGAGGTGATCGATGGGCGCGAGCTGGTCGCCCTGCCGGCCTTCTTCAACGCGCACTGCCACGCGGCGATGACGTTGGAGCGCGGCTGGGCCGAGGATTTGCCCTTCGAGCGCTGGCTCGACGAGAAGATCTGGGTTGCGGAGTCGGCCCTCGAAGCCGACGACGTGACCTGGGGGGCGGCGCTCGCCGCTGCCGAGATGATCCGCAGCGGCATCGTAGGCTTCGCCGATCACTACTTCTGGATGGACAAAGTCGCTGCGGTGGTGGCCGAGTGTGGGATGAAGGCGCTGCTCGCGTGGTGTCACTTCGGCATCGGCGATGATAAGGAGGTCGGCGGCGTCTCCTTCGAGGAGAATGTCGCCTTCGTCGAAGCGTGGGAGGGCGTAGCTGAAGGGCGCATCCACACGACGATGGGGCCACATTCACCCTACATGGTCCCTACCGCCGTGTTGCGGCGCTTCGTCGCGGAGGCGCAGCGCATCGGCGTGGGCGCGCATTTTCACCTGAGCGAATCCGACGAGCAAGTGCGCACTTCGCTGGAGCGCCACGGCCTCACGCCGCCGGCCTACATCGCCGAACTCGGACTGCTCGATCTGCCGCGCCCGACCCTGGTGGCCCATTGCAACACCGCCACGCCGGACGATCAGGCGCTCCTCGCCGCGAAGGGCGCTTACGTGGCCCACACGCCCAAGACCTACCAGAAACTCGGCATGGCGATGCCCCCGTTGCCGGAAATGCTGGCGCGCAAGATGCGGGTGGGCCTCGCCACCGACGGCCCCGCCTCCAACAGCGACTTCAACATGCTGGAAATCATGCGTCTGACGGGCCTGTACTGGAAAGGCGCGCTGGGCGATCCCGAAGCCATGCCGCGCACAAAGGTGCTCCGCATGACGGCGCAGACCTCGGCGGCGGCGGTGGGCTTCCCGGAAAGCGGCGTCCTCGCGCCGGGCCGGCCCGCCGATCTGCTGCTGCTCGACACCACCGCCCCACCCTGGATTCCCCGGCACGATCTGGCGGCGGGCATCGTCTACACCGCGCATCCTGGCGATGTGGCCTACGTCTGGTGCAATGGGAAGCTGCTCTACCGCAAAGGCGAATTCCTCACCCTGGATATCGAACGCGTCCGGTGGGAAGCTGAGCGAAGAGCCTTCCGCATGGTGGGCAAGCCGATGAGTTCCCTGCGGTTGTATGCAGCGT
>DAOUAY010000480.1:0-4710 GCA_034432995.1 Anaerolineae bacterium
CTTACTTCAAGGAGGAACGTTATGGCAGTGAAAGACGTGATTCTACCGATGTTGGGCGAAACCATGAATGATGGCGTCATTGTCGAGTGGATGAAGGCGATGGGCGAACCGGTGAAACGCGGCGATGTGCTGTTTGCCGTCGAGACCGACAAGGCCATCCTCGAAGTCGAGGCGTCGGCGGAGGGATTCTTGCGCGAGATTCTGACGCCTGCCGGCGAGCGCGTGCCCGTCCTCGCGGTGGTCGCGCGGATCACGGACACGATGGACGAGCCTCTCGGTCCGGCGGGTCGGCGAGTGAGCGAATCAGCGAATCAGCGAATGGGCGAATCGGCGAATGAGCGAGTGAGCAAATCGGCAAATGAGCGAATCAGCGAATCCCCTTCTACCTCGCGTCTCTTTGCTACGCCGCGCGCGCGGAAGCTGGCGGAGGAAGAGGGCGTGGATCTGGCAAAGATCGTCGGCACCGGTCAGGGCGGGCGGATCGTGGAGAAGGATGTGGCGGCTTACCTCGCGGCGGCGCTGAAGGTGACACCGGTGGCGCGGCGTTTGGCGGAAAACCTTGATGTGGACGTGAGCGCCGTCACCGGAACCGGCCCGGCGGGGCGCGTGACGAAGGCGGATGTGGAAAAGGCCAGCCCGCGCGTTAGCGAAGCCGCGCCGCTCCCGTCGCTTGCGGCCCCGTCAGCGCCTCCGGCCAGGGTGTTGGTGGAAACGCCGATGACCGGCGTGCGCGCCATCATCGCGCAGCGAATGCACACGAGCCACGTCACCACCGCGCCGACCTCACTCACGGTGGAAGTGGATGCCACACCGTTCGCCGCGTTGCGCGAGAAGCTCAAGACGCGCTTTGCGAAGGAGCTGGGTTTCAACATCAGCTACAACGACCTGCTGATGGTCATCGTGGCGAAGGCGCTGCGCCGGTTCCCCGCCGTCAACGCGCGGCTGGATGAGGCCGCGGGCGTGATTCACCAGTTGGACGAGATCAACATCAGCCTGGCGATGGATACCCGGCGCGGGTTGATCGTGCCGGTGGTGCGCGACGTGGATCGCAAGGGCTTGCTGGACATCGCCCGCATCACGAACGATCTGGTGCAGCGCACGCGCGCGGGCAAGGTGTTGCCCGATGAATTGGCCGGCGGGACGTTCACCATCACCAACCTGGGAATGTACGACATCGACGCTTTCGCGCCGATCATCAACTTGCCGGAGATCGCTATCCTGGGGGTGGGGCGCATCCAGGACAAGCCGGCGGTCTACAATGGCGAAATCTGCATCCGCAAACTGATGTGGATGAGCCTGACGTTCGACCATCGCCTGGTCGATGGCGGGCCGGCGTCGCGGTTCTTGCAGTACATCAAGCAGTTGGTGGAAGACCCGGATTTGATGTGGGTGTAGGGCTGCCGACCGCGAATGATGAGCGAATAAACGAATGGGCCAGACGGCCCATTCGTTTTTTCTTGAGAAATGCGTGAACTGATTTATTTCCGCACTGTTACACTTTGCGCCATCGCATCCAACTCTGCTTCAATCAAGGGGAGTGTTCGATATAGTTCTGCCCAGTGGCGTCGATTCCCTCTGATTGCCACATCGTGATTAGTTTTGCGTTGCGTGTGGCACATCGCATAAGGGCATCTTTCTTTTCCTGCATGGGCTTTTTCGCTTATTCCGTCGCGAGGTTGTCGAAATAGCCCTGGATGTAGATGACCGGCGTGCCTTTGTCGCCGCTGCCGGAAACCAGATCGCACAGCGAGCCGATGAGGTCCGTCAACCGGCGGGGCGTTGTGCCCTGAGCCTCCATCGCGCCGGTGAGGTCCTCTTTCTTCGCTTTGATCTGTGCGACGATGGCCTCGCGCAGCGCCTGCCCGGTCAGCCCGGCGAATTGATTGTCCGCCAAATACTTGATCTTCACCTCGTTGGGCGTGCCTTCCAGGCCGGAGGTGTACGCAGGAGAGACTACGGGATCCGCCAGTTCCCAAATTTTGCCCACCGGGTCTTTGAAAGCGCCGTCGCCATAGATCAGCACTTCCACGGCTTTCCCCGTTTTCTCCTTGAAGACTTGCTGAACGCGGTCGACCACGGCCTGACCGTCACGCGGGAAAAGTTTCACAGTTTCTTCGGTGGCTTTGTTCGAACCGAGCAGACCGTAGTCTGGATGGTAGCCGCTGCCGTCCACGGAAGAGGCCAGGATGTCGTCCAGGCCGTACACCGAGTTTGCTCCCGCGGCGCGCAAAAGCCGTTTCGTCCGCGCGCGCGTGTGGATGTCGCACGCCAGCACGTTGCGGGTGTGCGCCAGGATGGCTTGCGGGTGATTGGAAAACAGGATGGTGCAGGTCGCGCCTTCGGCCTCCACCAACGACCGGTAATAGGCGACGTAATCGACGCCGGTGAAGGGGTGCACCGCACCGCCGAACGCCTGCGCGAACTGGCTCTCGGTCAACTCGTCGGTCCAGGGATCGATGCTGTGTTCGTCCAACAGCGCCGGATCGAACAGTTGATTGCCGACTTCGTCGGATGGGTAGCTGAACTGGATGACAAGGCGTCTCGTGCTGCGCGCGATGCCCTTGAGCAGCATCGCAAAGCGGTTGCGGCTGAGGATGGGGAACACAATCCCCAGGGATTCTCCGCCGAATTTTACCCGCAGATCGGCGGCGATGGCGTCCACCGTGGCATAGTTGCCCTGCGCCCGCGCCACAATCGACTCGGTAATGCCCACCACGTCGCGGTCACGGATGACAAAGCCTTCTGTTGTACAAGCCTTGAGCACGCTGTCTACCACAATTTGCGCCACGTCATCGCCCTGGCGTACAATGGGCGTGCGAATGCCGCGCGCTACGGTCCCCAAAAGTCGTTCCATTGACTTCTCTCCTTCCCTGCTGGATTTCTTGTCCAATAGTATTTGTCTGTGGCCAAAAGTCAAACTTCTGATTGCCGCTCCTGCGCTTTGACTTTTCGATGGAATTGTTTATCCTGTGAGGGAAATCACAGTTGGGGAGAAGTTGTATGCACAGAAAATTAGCGTTGAATACGGTTCGGTCCTTGATTCTGGTTGTGTTCGTGACGATGATTGTCCCTACGGCGTGCTCGTCTCCTACGTCTCCACCCACGCCGACAGCAGTGGTCATAGTGGAGCCGACGATCACCCCCGCGCCGTCGAAGACGATGACGCCCGAGGCGGAGACGCCCACACCGCCGCCGACGGAGACTGCGACGCCTGAAGCTGTGGCGACGGCGCCCCCATTCGTGGATGGGGCCATTCAGTTCACTTTCGAAGATGGCGCGCAAGGGTGGACGCCGCGCGGAGAAGCCTCAGTTAGCGTAGCGGCTGACGTGGCCCATTCCGGTTCGCGCAGCTTGCTGGCGGCGAATCGCAGCGCCAACTGGCATGGCGCTTTGGTGGATGTGACTGCGTTGATGAAGCCGGGTGTCACGTATGCGGTCAGCGGGTACGTGCGGCTGGCCGCGGGCGCGCCTGCCAGCCGGGTGATCATCACCATGCAGCGCACGCCGGCCGGCGGCGATACCGTGTACGAATGGATCGCGCCCAGCGCGGAAAAAGGCGTGACCGATGGCGCGTGGGTGCATCTGCAAGGGCAATATTCCTTTAGCGGAAAGGCAGCGGAATTGCTGCTCTACGTGGAAAGTCCCGACGCCGCATTGGTTTCCTTCTACATCGACGATATTACGATAGTCGGGCAGTTGGAGGTTCCGATCCAGGCCGACATCCCCTCGGTCTACGAAACGCTCGCCCCTTACTTCCCGGTCGGCGCGGCGTTCAGTCCGAGCCAGCTCGATAGCGAGCGCCATACTGCGCTCATGACGCGCCACTTCAACAGCCTCACGGCAGAAAACACGATGAAGCCCGGTCCGATTCAGCCGAGCGAAGGGAATTTCGCCTGGGCCGGCGCCGACAGGTTGGTGGAGTTTGCCAGAGCGAATAACATGGCCGTCCACGGGCACACACTGGTCTGGCACCAGCAGGCGGCGGAGTGGATGTTCCTGGATGCTAACGGCGAAAAGATGACGGCAACGCCCGAAAACAAGGAACTGTTGTTGAAACGGCTGGAAGAGCATATCCGCGCGGTCGTCGGGCGTTACAAGGACGACGTCAACGTCTGGGACGTGGTCAACGAGGTGGTTGATGCAAACCGGCCGGATTGTCTGCGCCGCTCCATGTGGTACGAGATCACCGGTGTGGATTACATTGTGACCGCCTTCCGCGTCGCCCGCGAAGTCGATCCTGATGCCACGTTGTTACTAAACGACTACAACGAGTATGCTGCGAAAAAGCGCGAGTGCATTTACACCCTGGTCAGCGACTTGCAGGCGCAGGGGGTACCCATCGATGGCATTGGCATGCAGATGCACGTCAACATAGCCATCCCGTCCATCGACGCGCTTGAAACGACCATCGAGCGGTTTGCCGAATTGGGCGAAGTCCACATCACCGAGCTAGATATGAGCGTGTATACCAACGACACCGCTGCGTATGCGACCGTGCCGGACGAAGTCCTGCTCCAGCAAGGTTATCGCTACAGAGACATCTTCGAGGTGCTCAAACGCTACGCCGACTCCATCGGCTCGGTGACGTTCTGGGGGATAGCCGACGATAACACGTGGTTGAAAACGTTCCCGACGACACGTCTCAACCTGCCGCTGCTCTTCGATGAGCAATTGCAGGCCAAATACGCCTATTGGGGCGTCGTCGATCCC
>DAOUAY010000481.1:0-12363 GCA_034432995.1 Anaerolineae bacterium
CATAAAAGTACTGGCGCTTCTTTTGTTGGGATTGGCGCTCGCCGGATGCAGGCCGCAAACCACGCAGACTTCTACCGGCGGCGTCTCGGCGACCATCCAGAACAAAGGCTCCGATACCATCGTCAACCTGGCGCTGGCCTGGGCCGAACGTTATCAGACGCTCGAACCCGAGGTGCGCATTGCCGTCACCGGAGGCGGCTCCGGGACCGGCATCGCGGCGCTGATCAACGACACGGTGGACCTGGCCAACGCCTCACGGCGCATCAAGGCCGAGGAAACAGAGGCCGCCCGCGCCAACGGCTTCGAACCGAAGGAACACATCATCGCCCGCGACGCCATCGCCATCGTCATCCATCCCGACAACCCCGTGGACGAACTCACGCTGCAACAAATCTCCGACATCTACAGCGGCAAGATCACCAACTGGCAAGAGGTCGGCGGGGAAGATCGACCCATCGTGCTGCTCTCGCGCGAGACGAACTCCGGCACGCACGTCTACTTCCTCGAAGAGGTCATCCGTCTGGGCCAAAAAGACAACAAGACGCTGTTCTCGCAAGACACCCTCCTGCTCCCTTCGTCGGAAGGCATCGGCGTAGAAGTGCGCCAGAATCCCAACGCCATCGGTTACGATGGCCTCGGCTACGTCACGCCGGATATGAAGACTGTCGCCGTGAGCCTCGGGGCAGGCCAGCCTTACTATCCCCCCACCATCGAAACAGTCAACGCGGGGGAATATCCCATCGCGCGTGATTTGTACATCTACACCGCCGGTGAGCCACAGGGACAAATCAAAACTTACCTGGAATGGATTCTCAGTCCGGCAGCGCAGCAGATCGTGCTGGAACTCGGCTTTGTGCCCATCGCAACAGAAGGAGAACCTACGGGTAGCAACGCATCACCATGAAGTGACTGTAGTTTTACCACGAATTTCCACGAATCCCCACTAATTTGGCTAATTCGTGAAGATTCGTGGTTTCTTAAGGAGACTTCGGTGCTATCGCACACCTTGCAAGCACGAAAATTTGTCAACGAGGTTTTTGCCATTTGCTATTTGCCATTTTCGAAGGAGTGTTATGACTAACGAGCACGAAGGACAACAGAAACGGTCGCTTTCGTGGCTGGAATTCTTGATCGAGCGCGCCATCCAGGTGTCGGGCATTTCGGCCATCATCCTGGTGCTACTCATTTTCCTGTTCCTGATCAGAGAGGGCACGCCAACCTTCTTCGAGACTCCGTTTTCCAGCCTGTTTGGCTCGCGTTGGTACCCTACCGAAGCCTACTACGGCCTGTTGCCCCTGATTATGGGGTCGCTCATCGTCACTATCGGCGCGGCAGTCGTCTCACTGCCCTTGGGATTGGCAACGGCCATTTTCATCGCGGAGGTCGCGCCGGATTGGTTTCGCGACATCCTCAAACCCTTCATCGAAGTGCTGGCCGGCATCCCCTCGGTCGTCATCGGCTTCATCGGAATGCTGGTCTTTGCGCCGCTCATCCGCGTCACACTGAACATCCCCACCGGCCTCACCGCCTTCACCGGCGTGCTGCTGCTGGCGTGGATGGCGCTGCCTACCGTCGTCAGCGTGGCGGAGGATGTGCTCGATGCCGTCCCCAAGACCTACCGCGACGCGGGGCTAGCCCTGGGAATGACGCGCTGGCAGGTGATCTGGCGCATCGTGCTGCCCGCCGGGCGCTCCGGCATCCTGATGGCATTGATGCTGGGGGTAGGGCGCGCCATCGGCGAGACGATGACCGTGATGATGGTCACCGGCAACGCGGCGCGAGTTCCCGTCGGCCTGCGCGACTTCTTCATGCCGGTGCGCACGATGACGGCGACCATCGCCGCCGAAATGGGCGAGGTGGCGCACGGCAGCCCGCACTACCACGTGCTTTTCGCCGTGGGACTGACGCTCTTCGTCATCACCTTTGCGGTGAACATCGCCGCGGCCTCGGTGGTCTTTCGCCAGGTCAAACGCGCCGAGAGGATGCTCTCATGATGCACACCAAACCGCCCCGGCTCTCCAGACAGGCTTCGCAGCGCATTGCGTTCGCGCTCATCACGCTGGCGGCGGTCGTCGTCGTCGCGCCGATCTTCTTCATTGTCGGCTACATTGTGTACGAAGGCGCGTCCGCCATCAGTTGGGAATTCCTCACCGCCTACCCCTACAACAGAATGAAGGCCGGTGGTTTGTTGCCCGCCATCGTCGGCACACTCTGGTTGACAGCGGGTACGGCAGTCGTCGCCGTCCCCATCGGCATTGGCGCGGCGATCTACCTCTCCGAGTACGCCAAAGACAACACAATGACGCGCGCCATTCGCGTCGCCATCATCAACCTGGCCGGCATCCCGTCGGTCGTGTACGGATTGTTCGGCCTGGGTTTGTTCGTCATCTTCCTCAATTTTGGGACGTCCATCCTGGCCGGATCGCTCACCCTGGGCATTATGACGCTCCCGGTCATCATCAGCACGGCGGAAGAGGCGTTGCGCGCGGTGCCGCAATCGTTCCGGCTGGTCAGCGTCAGCCTCGGCGGAACGCACTGGCAGACCATCCGCCGCGTGGTGCTCCCACAAGCTCTGCCGGGCATCATCACCGGCGTGATTCTGGGCCTGGAGCGCGCCGCCGGGGAGACCGCGCCGATCCTCTTCACCGTGGCGGCGTTCTTCCTGCCGCGCCTGCCCACCTCTATGTTCGACCAGACGATGGCTCTGCCCTACCACCTCTTCGTCATCAGTACGCAAGTGCCGGGGATGCCGGAGCGCATCCAATACGGCACGGCGCTGGTGCTGCTCATCTTCGTGCTGTCGATGAACGTCCTGGCAACGCTCATCCGCAATCACTACCGCAAGCAGAGGTTCTGGTAATGGCCGGCGACGTCAAAATCCGCATCGAAGACTTCGGCCTGCGCTACTCCGACGGGACGGAGAGCCTGCACGACATCACGCTCGACATCTACACCCACCAGATCAACGTCCTCTTTGGCCCCTCCGGCGGCGGCAAGAGCACGCTGCTGCGGGCGATGAATCGCCTCAACGACCTGACCGATGTAGTCGAACAAACCGGGCGCATTCTGCTGGACGACGAGGATATCACCCACCCCGGCTACGACATCGTGCGCCTGCGGCGGCGCGTGGGCATCGTCTTTGCGCGGCCCGTCGTCCTGCCGATGAGCATCTACCGCAACATCACCTACGGCCTGGAACTGGCCGGCGTGCGCGACAAGGCCACGCTCGACGCCGCCGTAACCCGCTCGTTGCAGCAATCGGCGCTGTGGGACGAAGTCCACGACCGCCTGGGAGATCAAGCGCACACGCTCTCCGGCGGGCAGCAGCAGCGGCTCTGCCTGGCGCGCGTGTTGGCGCTGCAACCGGAGGTCATCCTGCTGGACGAACCCACCTCCGGCCTCGACCCGATTTCCACCGCCAAAATTGAGGCCACAATGCAAGAACTCAAGCCCAGTTATACCTTCGTCGTTGTCCCGCACAGCGTTCAGCAAGCCGCGCGTGTGGCGGATTGGGCCGCCTTCTTCCTGCAAGGCGAACTGGTCGAGCACAGCCCGGGCCGCGAGATGTTCCTCAAACCCAAGAGCACCCGCACCGAAGACTACATCACCGGGCGGTTTGGGTAAGGAGTAGGGAGTAGGGAGTAAGGAGTATGGATCTATTTGGCGGTATCGAAGCAGGCGGGACCAAGTTTGTCTGCGCGGTGGGCAGCGGCCCAGACAATATTGTGGATGAAGTCCGCTTTCCAACGACAACGCCGGAAGAAACCATTGGCAAGGCCATCGACTTCTTTCGCGGCGTCGTGGCCGAGGGCGCAACACTGCGCGCGGTGGGTATCGCCGCGTTCGGGCCGGTGGACCCGAACCCACGTTCGCCCACCTGGGGCTACATCACCTCGACGCCCAAAGCAGGCTGGGGCAACACGGACTTCGCCAAAGTCGTGCGCGCGACGCTGGGCGTCCCCGTCGGGTTCGACACGGACGTGAACGGCGCAGCGCTCGGCGAGGGAACATGGGGCGCGGCGCAAGGATTGGAGACGTTCATCTACCTCACCGTCGGCACGGGCATCGGCGGCGGCGCGCTGGTGGAAGGTCGCCTGCTGCACGGCCTGATGCACACGGAAATGGGTCACATCCGCCTGCCCCACGACTTCGACATCGACCCGTTCCCCGGCAACTGCCCCTACCACGACGACTGCTTCGAAGGGCTGGCAAACGGCCCGGCGATCGAAGCCCGCTGGGGCCAGCGCGCCGAAACGCTCCCGCCCGACCATCCCGCGTGGGCGCTGGAAGCGCATTACATCGGGCTGGCGTGCGCCAATTTCGTCGTCACCCTCTGCCCGCAGCGCATCATCCTCGGCGGCGGCGTGATGCAGCAGACACACCTGTTCCCGCTCATCCGCTGCGAAGTGCGAGACCTGCTCAATGGCTACGTCCAGGTTCCCGAAATCCTACATGACATCGATAGCTACATCGTCCCGCCGGGCCTGGGCAACCGCGCCGGCGTCCTCGGCGCTATCGCCCTGGCGATGCAGGCGCAATAACCACGCATCTTCACGAATAGCAAGTAATCTAGTATGGATAGTTACCCGGTTAGTGCTTGCCAGGGATCGTCAGATCCCGGCGTAGCGCGCAAGAGCCGCGGATCTGGCGATCCGCTCTGAGCATAGCTAACCAGCGTGAGATTTCTGCCACGATGTACTGGTGGGAGATTCGTGAAGATTCGTGGTTGGTGCTCTAAGATCGTCATGGAAAACAAACCCGGAACAATAGGTCAGCGCATCGTCGTGATTGGGACGACGTGCGCGGGGAAGACGACGCTGGCGCGCGCCCTGGGGGAAAAGCTGGGCATCCCTCACGTCGAATTGGATGCGCTCTACTGGGGGCCGGAATGGACGCCGCAACCCACCGACACCTTCCGAAACACCGTCGCCGAGGCCCTCAGTGGGGATGCCTGGACCACCGACGGCAACTACAACAAAGCGCGGGACATCATCTGGGGGCGCGCCGATACGCTCATCTGGCTTGATTACGCTTTCCCTGTCATTATGGGGCGACTCATCACGCGCACACTGCGTCGCGTGATCACACGCGAGACTTTGTGGAACGACAACCGGGAAACCTGGCGGGGCGCTTTCTTCAGCCGCGACTCCCTCTTCGTCTGGGCCATCACGACCCATCGCAAACGCCGCCGCAACACGCTCGAACGTCTGCAAGACGCGGCCTACCAACACCTCACCGTCATCCGCCTCCGCTCCCCCAAAGCCACCCGCGCCTGGCTAGAAAAGCTCACGCCGCCACAATCCCAAATCCAAAATCAAATCGGTTGGTGTTTGTGCCTCTGATCGAGATTGGCTGGCGGCGCTTCCTTCGCTGCCTCTATCCGCCGGCTCGCCCGCTGCAACTGCCAGATGATGAACCGCACCCGCTGTGTCATCGCCGTGCCGATGTTCCACAGCAGCCGCGTGCCGAGCACCGCGTCATCTTCGCACAAGGCCAGCAAACGCTCGCGGTCGAAAGCCAGCACCGTCGCGCCCGACTTTCCAGCAACCAGGTCGGCGCTGCGCACGCCCTGGTCGAACATCGCGTACTCGCCCGTCATCGTGCCGGGGCGCAGATGCGTCACCAGTTGCTTATGAGCGGGGTCCCCCACCCCCGGCCCGTCAGGATCGCTCCACACTTCGAGCGTGCCGCTGTAGACGACGTACAATTCACTGCCGGACTGGCTGGTGGCGGCGATCGTTTCCCCCGCCGCGTAACTGCGCGGCGTGGCCTGAGCGGCCAGGCGGATACGCTGCGCCAGGTTGAGGTTGTTGGCGATGTCGGAATGGGCCAGGAACTGCGCGATGTCACGAACTTGCACGAGCGCGTTATCATCGACCGGGGTATAAATCTTGTCACTGGATAGCGGCAGCCCAAGATAAGCAGCCACAAGGCGACGCGTGGTCTGTGGGGCTTCGAACTGTGTCCAGTGCCCGGCCTTCGGCAGGATACGTAAATCGGCGGTAGGCCACTCATCGGCGATAACACCCGCATCCCGCAGCGGGACGGTGTTGTCCTCCGCGCCCCAAATCACCAGCGCAGGCGGCTCGACTTTAGCAAGCTGCCCGCTCAAGTTGTTGGCGCGCATCGCGTAGTAGCACTCCGCGCGCACCTTCCCCTGCCCTGGGCGGCGCGCATCCTCGCGCAGGCGTTGATAATCATCCTGCGTGATGTCGGTGCGTTCGGCGAAAGAGGCCGGGCGCATAATCCGATCGCTCAGACCGACGATACCCCGTTCCACAAAGGACACGATGAAACTGCCCAGGCCAAAGCGTTCCAGCAGGGTGATCGGAGAAACGACGGCGTTGATGTAACGCGACAGCTTCCCCGTGATCGTCGGGCCAAGCAGCACCATGCGTTCGACCAACACCGAATGGCGCAAGGCCAGCGTCACGCTGGTCATCCCGCCCATGGAATGACCAACGAGAACCGCCGGGCCGTTGCTCACCCGGGCGATCAATTCCGCCAGCAGATCGGCGTACTGCGGGATCGTCGTGCGCTCTGGCAAACGCGGCGACTGCCCGTACCCCGGCAAATCCACCGCCAGGACGCGAAAACGCTGCGCCAACAATCCAATCAATGGGGACATCGCGTACCACGAACTGGACCATCCGTGGATCAACAGCGCGATCTGGCGGCCCGGCGCTCCCTCTTCGACCACGTGAATACTTTGCCCGTTAATATCGTAGATTGGCACAGTTTCCCCCTTTCAAGTTACATCATCCCATCAACCTCATGATAAGGGAAAAACATTGTATGTAAAATTACAACCCGGTTACAGGTATAGTAGCAACCCTTGCACAGGTTCTATTTTCGACCTTCGCCAGGATTCCGCGCTTCTGCCAACGTCACCGCCGCAAAGCGCACACGATCACCCGGTAAACACTGCGCCAACAACGGCAAATCGGCGCGGATGACCGTCGCAATTTTGGGATAGCCGCCCGTCGTCTGGTGATCGGCCAACATCACGATCGGCTGGCCATCCGGCGGCGCCTGGACGCTGCCCGTCACCACCCCGTCCGACACGATGCCCGTCGGCCCGCGATGCGCGATCGGCGGCCCCTGCAACCGCGCGCCCATCCGGTCGGCCTCCGGCGTGAGCTGGTAGGCGCTGTCGAGAAACGTCGCTATCCCTTCAGCGGTGAAATAATCGTCCTGCGGTCCCAACACCACGCGCAGCGTCGGCTGCGGCGTGTACGGCGGACGGCGCTCCACGGGCCAGACACGCCCGGCAGACTGCGCCGGATTGCGCATAATTGCAGCGCCCAGTGGAAGCCGGTCTCCGGCGCGCAACGCGCGCCCGTCCAGACCGCCGAACCCGCCCGGCAGATACGTCGCCTGCGATCCCAGAAACGGCGGCAGCGCGATCCCGCCGGAAACGGCGAGATACGCCCGCGCCCCACTCCGCCGCGCTCCAAACGTGACGATCTGCCCCGCCCGCACGTAGACGGCGTGCCACAGCGGAACCGGCAACACCCCCACCCATAGCTCGAATTCCGCGCCGCACACCGCGATGAGGCACTCGCGCCCCACCCGCAACGCCGGGCCGGTGAGCGTGATTTCGAGCGCCGCCGCATCAGGCGGATTGCCGGCCAGGTCATTCGCCGCGGTGAAGGCAGCCTCATCCAGCGGGCCGGAAGGCGGCACGCCATAACGCGCCCACCCTTTTCGCCCAGCATCCTGTACCGTCGTCAGCAGACCGGGATCGAGCACTTCGAGCATCGCTGAATCGCTCATAACGGCGTAAATCGCACACGATCCCCGGCTTGCAAGGCAAACGGCTCGGCGCGGACCGGGTCGAACAACACATGGCCCGTCCGCCCGATGATGCGCCAGCCGCCCGGCGTGGATAACGCATACACGCCCGTCTGCGCTCCGGCAATGCCGACGCTGCCCGGCGCCACGCGCAGGCGCGGCGTCGCCAGGCGCGGCGTCGTCAGCGCCTCCGGCAGCCCAAGCAGATAGGCGAATCCCGGCGCAAAACCGAGCATCGCCACGGTGTAGATCGGCTGCGCGTGCCACGCGATTACCGCCGCTTCCGTCATTCCGCAGTGCGTGGCCACATCCGCCAAATCCGGCCCCCATTCACCGCCATAACGCACGGGGATTTCGACCAACCGGCCAGCGGGCAATTCCGCCGTCGCCAGTACAGCGAGCGCGTCCGCCAAGGCCACGCGCATCGCCTCGGCGCGACTCACCTGCGGATCGTACATCACCAGCAGCGAGCGATACGTGGGGACAGTCTCGACGAGGCCAGGCACATGCCGCAATTGCAGCGCCGCATCGAGCGCGTGAACCTGCCGGTTGAGCGCCTCGTCCACCGCGTCGCCAAACTCGACGGTGAACGCCGTCTCGCCGACCGGAAGAATGCGGGGATACATAGCACCTGACAACATTACACCTTCAAAAAAACGAGAAGAATCGTACACGGATTTTACGGATTCTACGGATTACTTCAAAGAAAAATCCGTATTTTCCGTGTGTATCCGTGTACCAATATTCAACGGCGCAATCACCACACCTGCGGTCTCCAACGCGGAACGCAATGCCGCCGCGATGCCGGCAGCGCCAGGCGTATCGCCGTGGATGCAGAGCGTGTCGATGCGCAACGGGACAACCTTACCGGTGAGCGCCTCCACCTCACCCCGCGTGACCATGCGAATCGCGCGGGCCGTCGCCAGGGCCGGGTCGTGGATCACCGCGCCCGGCTCAGTGCGCGGGACAAGAGTGCCGTCCTCGCGATAGGCGCGGTCGGCGAAGCCCTCGCGGGCCACGCGCAAGCCCGCCGCTTGCGCCGCGCGCAGCAATGCGGAATCCGGCAGCGTGACGACGATCAACGCCGGATCGAACGCTGCAACCGCGCGGACAATCGCCTCGGCGACAACAACATCGCGGGCGGCGACGTTGTACAGCGCGCCGTGCGGCTTCACGTGGACCAGCGGCGCGCCCGCCGCGCGCGCAAATCCCGCCAGCGCGCCGATCTGGTAGAGCACGGTCGCCTCAATCTCGGCGGGCGTCAACGCCATCGCCCGCCGCCCAAAGCCCTGCAAATCCGGATAGCCCGGATGCGCGCCCACCGCCACGCCCTTCTGCGCCGCGAGCGCCACCGTGGCTTGCATCACCGGGGGATCGCCCGCGTGCAGCCCGCAGGCGACGTTCGCCGACGTGATCACATCGAGCATCGCCGCGTCGTCGCCGAGCGTGTAGCGCCCGAAACTTTCGCCCATGTCGCAGTTCAGATCGATGCGCATGATCCCTCCTTCGAGATTAACGTTACTTCAACGCTTAAGGCGGATCACAATCCGCCGTCCCCACAGCGCCGGATTATGATCCGGCGCAAGCATTTTGGTGCTTGTTGGTGGGTGAAGTTCATAGTGACTCTAATGAGTATAAGCAACTCACTATAGATGTCAAAAAACCCGGCTGTGTGATACAGCCGGGTTTTCGAAAGATTCTTCACGTTTGCGCTAGTCCGATGCTTTGAGCACCACCACGCGCCCGCGCACCTTCCAGTGCTTCATCTTGTGGAGCACCTGGCCGGCGTGTCGCTCGGCGACGTCCACGAACGTCTGCTGCGGCTGAATCTCGATCGCGCCGATCGAGCGTCCGGGGATGCCCGTCTCGCCGGCAATCGCGCCGACGATATCGCGCGGGCGGATACCGTGCGCCGCGCCGACGTTGAGCCACAGCCGCACCATGCCCGGTTCGCGCTCGCCTTTACGGCGTGGGGGGCGCTTGGAGCCGCGATCCGGCTGCTCCTCGAATTTCGCGCGATGCTGTTGTGGACGCGCGGGGGCTTCGCGGATCTCTTCGATAGGTCGCTGCTGTTCTTGCGCGCGCGCCAGACGGATCGCCGCCGCCGCCACGTCTTCGACGTCATAGCCCGCCGCGACCATCTGCGCGACCAGGGCGCGCTCGTTACCGGAGGCGTTCTCCAATTGACCGCCCATCTTCAACAAGAATTGCGCGTCACGGCGCGCCAGGATTTCGGCAGGCGTGGGCAGTTTGGCGCGGGTAATCGGCTGCATCGTGAAGGCTTCGATCTCCTGCAAACGCCGCCGCTCGCGGGGCGTCGCCAGCATCAGCGCCACACCCTTGCGCCCGGCGCGCCCGGTGCGCCCGATGCGGTGGACGTAGATTTCGGGGTCGAAGGGCATGTCGTAGTTGACCACGTGCGAAACGTCCTCGATGTCCAGCCCGCGCGCGGCCACGTCCGTCGCCACCAGCATCGTAACCTGCCCACGGCGGAAGCGGTTCATCACCGCCTCGCGCGCCGGTTGGCTGAGGTCGCCGTGCAGCGCCTCGGCCTGGATGCCGCGCGCCAGCAGCGCGTCCGACAACTCCGATGCGCGGACTTTGGTGCGCACGAAGATCAGCGCGCTGGTCATCTCCTCCGTCTCCAGCAGGCGGGTGAGCGCCGCGAGTTTGTCTTCTTCGCTGACGACGTAATAGCGCTGCTCCGTCTCGGCCACGGTGAGGCGCTTGGGGTTGATCATGATCGCTTCCGGCGTGGACATATAGCGGTCGGCCAACCGCCGGATCGGTTCGGGCAGCGTGGCGGAGAAAAGCGCCGTCTGCCGCGTGGGCGGGGTCTCGCTCAAAATCGCTTCGATATCCTCGATGAAGCCCATGCTGAGCATCTCATCGGCCTCATCCAGCACCAGATAGCGCACCGCGCTCAGGTCGAGCACGTCCTTACGGATCAGATCGAGCATCCGGCCCGGTGTGCCGATGACAATATCGACGCCGCGCTGCAACCGGTTGATCTGCTGGCTGTACGACTGTCCGCCGTACACGGCCAGCACGCGCACGCCGCGATGTTGCCCATATTCGTACACGGCCTTCGCCACCTGAATCGCCAGCTCGCGGGTGGGGGCCACCACGAGGCCCTGCACACGCCCGCGCGCTTCGTCGGTCTGCAAGCCGTGCAGCATCGGCAGCGCGAAAGCCGCCGTCTTGCCGGTGCCGGTTTGCGCCTGGCCGAGCACGTCACGCCCGCTCATCAACGCCGGAATCGCCCGTTCCTGAATGGGCGTCGGGCTTTCGTAGCCTAATTCATCCACCGCCTGCATCAACGCCGGATGCAGGGCAAACGCTTGAAATTCTGTTGTCATAAAACTCCCTTAAAAATAGTCGAATAGTCCCTAGTCAGATCGTCGCGTGGACTTTTCGCCCCCGGAGTTATTCCACCAGAATAATCCTACTTCTTGCAGAAAAAAAGGGCCTGCCATAACCGGCAAGGCCCGAAAAGACCACGCACGTATAAGGGCGCTTATTGCGCCGCAGGAGAGTATACCACGGAAAGCTAAAAGCACAACTTAAGACGCGATTGCGGTTGTAGAATTCATTGCTTTTCAAATGGTCTGGAGTATACTGGAAATAGAATGGTATGAGGAGCCCGACAATGACAACGGATACTAGACAAAGAGCACATCAATTGCTCGACAATTTACCCGATCCAGCAATGCAGGAAGTACTAGACTTTATCCAGCATCTGCGCTGGCGTGTCTTGGGTCGAGCTATACCCCCCTCGGTACCGGCAACAGTGATAACAAGCGTTGATTTCTGGCAAGGTGCATCGGCGGCAGAGCTTGCCGCTCAACAAGGCGTCGGACCTCTCGATGCCGGGAACGAAGTATGGGGTGATTTCTGGCCAGAAGATGAGGATGTGGCAGAATTCCGCACCGCGTTACGGCAATGGCGTCAAGCCGAAATAAGTGGATAACAAATCAAGATGACAGATTTCGTCGTTATCGACACGGACGTCTTCTCATTCTTGTTCAAACGTAGCGCATTTGGAGAACGCTATCTTGCGCACTTGACCCAACGCACCGTCTGCGTTTCCTTTCAAACGGTAGCCGAGCTATACCATTGGGCCGAAAAGTACAAGTGGGGAACGCCTCGCTGCACCAAACTGGAAGCGTGGTTACATCACTACGTCATTTTACCTTACGATAACGCCACCGCACGCGCCTGGGGACACATCAAGACTGTATCCGAAGCTCAAGGTCATCCAATCTCCGCACAAGATGCGTGGATTGCCGCGTGTGCATTGCGCCACAATTGCCCGCTCGTGACGCATAATCGAAAAGACTACGCTCACATTCCGCAATTACAGCTTATCAGTGAAGCTGAAGTGTGAAATATGGGCGTAGCATAGTCACTCCGCACAAGTAATAACGTGCATCCCCTTAGCAATCCCTACCGCACCGGCACCTTCCCCGCCGCCTGCCGCTCCTTGATGACACCTGCCGCGATACTCTCCGGCACAACCGCATACCGCTTGAATTCCAGCGTGAACGTGCCGCGTCCCTGCGTCATGCT
>DAOUAY010000482.1:0-13863 GCA_034432995.1 Anaerolineae bacterium
CGGTGCGTTCCGCTACCGTCGCGCGCGTCTCCAAAATCTGGCGGAGCAGCGTCCCGCCGATGTTACCCAGGCCAAGAAAGATGAGTTGCACTTCACGAGTGTCGTTGTTCACCAGGAAACCTCCAAATCTTAAAACTACTCGCAGTCTCGGCAGATGACAATTGCACAGGGGCCAGACTACAAAAGTCTCACGAGGTACGTGCTGAGACTTTTGTAGTCTTTGTGCTTTTCCAAAGCGGACAACCCAAACTATGGCCTCGGCGTCGGCGTAACGGTCGGCGTGACTGGAAGCGTGGCCGTCAACGTCTCCATTGCCGCGAGCGTGGGAGTAGCCAGCGGCGAGAGTGACGCCTCTACGGTGGATTCCGCGGGCAGGCCTTGTCTGAGCAATTGCCAGGCGATCTCGAAGTCGTCGGCGGCCAGACGCGGCGCGGTGGGCAGGTTCGCCAGCCCCAGGTCGAGGCGCTGCACAATTGCCGTGAGTGCGCCTTGCTGGTGTACCGGTATCGTTATACCTAGCGCCAGCAGCACATTGCGTGCTTCTTGGACTTCAGTCGTCGCCATCCCCACATTGTCCTGCGCCAGTTGGACGCGCGCGCGCGTGAGCAACTCCATCGCTTTGAGCAATTGGACATCGGTGCGCATAGCGACCAGCGGCGATTCGTCTTTCACGGTAACACTGAGCGCCTCAACGTCGGAGATGATGAGTGCTGTGGACTCTGTCAGGTCACCCACCGTTGATTCCAGCTTCGACAGCGCGGTTTGCAGTTTGGTAAGGTCTGGGCCGAAGGTTGCCTGGTGGTCTTCGAGGGTGTCCAGGCTTTCTTGTGCGGCATCCAGCGTTGTCTGTATTTCACCCAGGAGCGCCTCGGATGTCGTCAGCCGGCTTTGTAGTGCATCCAATGTCTCGCGCGTGGCGTCGTCCTGGCGTTCCAGCGCGTCAATCTGCTCCTGTAGCGCCTGATTCTGTTCCTGTAACGCCTGGGTTTGCTCGTTCAGCCGGCTATAATCCTGCCCATAGCGGCTTTCCAGGTCAGCCAGCCAGCGCGTGTGCTCCCCAATTGGCTGGAAGACTCGCCGGTTAACCAGCGACACACCATAAGACGCAGCCCAGTAGATGCCGACTCCGAGCAGCACGCCGATCACCACGACAAATAGCAACCGCAGTGTAAATTTCGCCAGCTTCCCAAAGGCGAGCAGTAACCTGCGTCCGAAGGAAGGACTGGTTGGGGAAGGGGATTCTGTCGTCATTGCGCCCTCCTAATCTTCGGGGAAAAGGCTGTTGAGCAGGTCGCGCAGGCCGTCCATCACTTGTTGGACACGTTCTGACTGCGCCTGCACGCGCTCCATCTGGGTGTTGAGCGCGGTGGTCTCCTGTTGCAGGTCTTGGATCTGGGTGGTGAGCGCGCCGGCCTGTTTCGTCAGCGCGTCGAGGTCGCGCTGCAAGTCGCCCTTTGCCGTTTCCAACGCCTGGATGCGCCCGCTCAACGCTTCAAGATTTTTCAACCGGGTCTGGACGCTGTTCAGCGATTGTTCCACCGTTTGGACCTTGCTCTGAAGCGTCGTTACTTCGCGCGAGACCCGCGCGACATCATCTGGCGAAGCGAAAGACAGTCCGCCATTGAGACCCGCCAGGATGCCCAGGGTCAAGGCGAGGGTGATGATCAGCGTCGCGGCAAAGATGCCGAAGCTGACCCAGGCGAGCTGCGCGCGCGTCACTGGCTTGGACGAAGAGGCCGTGGACACCGGCCGCGCGGTCTGTGGCGCTTCCGGTCTGGGTTGGGCGCGCGACGCGGTTGGGGTAGGGGGAGGTGGTGCTACAACCGTTTCAGGTGGCGCTTCGGGAAGAGGTGGCGGCGTCTCCGGTAGTGGCGGCGGCACGACGGCCTGGGCTTCTTCTGATACGGAAAAGGGTCCGGATGCGGTCTCACCACCAACGAAAGCCTCTGCCTCCTCCTCGTTCCACGGCGGCACGACCGGCAGTGGGGGCAGGGGGATCAGGTCAGCCGGGACTTCGGCGATACGCTGTTCCTCTTCGGCTTCAAAGGGCGCGACATCCACGAAGCCCAGTCTCTCCACGCTTCCTTCACTGCTCGCTGGACTCGCTTCTTCCCAGAGCACTTCTCCAACTGTGGCATACAGCGCGATTTTGTCCAGCATCAAAGGCCCGATCCCCGGCACACGTTGCACATCATCGAACGATGAAAAGGGGCGCGTTGCCACAATGCGTTCTGCCAGCACGTGGCCAATGCCTGGTACCTGGGCAAGTTCATCCGCCCCCGCGGTGTTGAGGTTGACTAATGTTTTGGTTTCCATGATTCTCTCCTTTCATTGTCTAGAAACCACACTGGCCTTGTGATACACCCGTTTTTGATTTTGGGCAAGTGTATCACGCTCGTTTGTTGACATTTCGCACGCGAACCGTATACTAAACGCGTGATACTGCATCACCCGAAGTATCTGTCTTTTCATACCTGCTAAGGTGTCGACCTGTGTCAAATTCATCTACAACGGAGGGAAATTCAGTGAACACTCGGCGTCTTGTCATTATTCTGTGCGTCAGTCTGTTGGCTCTGCTGTTCTTCGTTCCTTCTTTTTCCGGTCAAGCTGCGCCTTTGTCTCCTGATCATTATCCAGATTACGACGAGCGGACGCAGTTACCCCGGCTTGCGTTGGAGCAGTCTCGACCGGCATCTTCGTCTGATTTTGCATCTGTCAGTGATCTGGCTGATTGGAGCAAGCTCGTTTTTCAATCCTACCGCGATGGCAATTGGGAGATTTATTTGGCCAGTCCTGGTGGGGCGAATCAGCAAAGGCTGACCAACAATGCCGCTGCCGATATCCACCCACGTCTCAACCGTGGCGGGACTCGAGTAGCTTTTGCTTCCAAACGCAGCGGAAGTTATGAGATTTATGCGGTGAATGTTAACGGTACCGGCCTCACACGACTTACTTATACGGGTACGGATAACGTCAATCCCGCATGGTCACCTGCTGGCGACCGTATCGCCTTTCAATCCTACCGGGATGGGCAAGCCGAGATTTATGTGATGAATGCGGATGGTTCGAACCAGACACGGATCACTGCAAACGCCGCCTATGATGGCGATCCGGCATGGTCGCCGGATGGATCAAAGATTGCATTTGTTTCCAATCGGACAGGCACCAGTTATATCTGGTTGATGAATTCTAACGGCGCTGAATTGCAGCAGTTTTCTTATTATACTCAGTATAACCAGAATCCGGTTTGGTCGCCGGATGGTAAAGCAATTGCATGGGATGGCGATTTCGATGGCGATAGCTGGCAAGAAATTATGGTTCGATGGCTGAATTCGGACCCTGCGTTGCCGCCAACCGTCTATGATCTCAATCTGGACAAAACAGATGCCTGGGTTGGAAGCTGGTCGCCAGATGGAAGGTACATTGCATATACCCAAATCTCCTATATCTATTACTATGGTAATTGGTACTGGACTTATGCGTATGCGCGTGCCTGGTCGGTTTCGGATGGACAAGTCATTGCATTGATCCCCCAAGATACAGAATGGTCGCCGGATTGGCAGACGCTAGATGCACAACCTCCCATACCGTTGCTGACCGTCCTTGCAGAGTCGCCAAGCCCAATTCTTGTGTATTACAGTGGACAAGATACGGGCGGCTCGGGTGTCAAGGACTTTGACGTGCAATACAGAAAAGCTCCAGCCAGCACATGGTCTGATCTTTCCATGGGAGTAATAGATTGGGGGTTCCCCCTGACAGTTGACGCTGTTGGTGGGGAAACGTATTATTTCCGTATGCGGGCGCGGGATAATGCATACAATGTGAGCGCCTGGACTGCGGAAAAAGTCACGACGGTGGAAACTTATCCGCCGCAAAGCCACGTCAATCCGTTACCGCCCTATATGCGCTTTACTGATCAGGGTTTCCCCGTGACGTGGTCAGTTTTTGATCCCGGCGGATCGGATATCGTGTCCCTGGAAGTGCAATATCGACGCGATAACCAACCCTGGCAGGATTGGCTGTCGAATGTGTCTCCCCCTGCGACCTTCTTTGGTGAAACAGGCCACACGTATGCATTCCGCACGCGGGCCGTCGACAGAGCTCAAAATGCCGAATTTTGGCCCGAAGGCGATGGCGACACACAAACGACGCTCTACGCCTGGGGGATCACCGGCAAAGTGACGGACAATGCCGGCGCGCCGGTCTCCGGTGCGGTGATCACCACGACACCGTCCGCGACGAAGCAATTCTATAGCGCATCGACCGGTGATTATGGTGCCTACGTCGCACAGAACACAGATTGGTATACCTTCACGATGGGTAAACCGGGATATGGAGCTGTGCCTTCGACGGCTTTCCCGTTGGTCCCGGATGCTGAACTGGACATGGTGTTGCCGCCGGTTGATAATCTGGTGCAGGATTGGGGATTTGAGAGTGGCGATTTGGATGGTACATACTGGCAATCTGGTCGTTTCACCGAGCCTGTAAAGATGGCAGACCCAGGTGGTGACTTTTGGGGGCCAAAAATTATCAGTGATGTGCGGCATACAGGTGATTATGCAGCGCGAATGGGGATGCCGGATTCTGCCTATACAACGCGAGTTTTTGACTATCCAATGTCGTATGCCGGACCAATGGATTCTTGCATGGTAAAAGCTTCAAATGGCACACTTCATTTGACTTGGGCGCCTGGAGAAGTAGCGTTTAGGTTGTATTATGCATCGCTTAGCGCGGAAGGTGTTTGGTCGGTTCCTGAGGTCATAACAACTTCTTTGCATTACTCTGGAGAGCATCTTTGTGCTATTGGGCCTGATGGTGTATTTCACCTGATATGGCTCTCATCTACGCGCGAGTTACGTTATATTAACCGGGATCGAGATGGCGTTTGGTCCCCAGTTCAAGAAATCCCGAGTGGGGTGGAAGAGATATTGACATTTCAAGTTGACGATTCTGCACGTGTGCATATTGTCCTGAGAGGATATGGTCAACTGGTGTACTTAAGTCGTAATTCGGATGGAACATGGTCTGCGCCATATCAAGTCTCTGATGGTTATGCGTGGGCATCTCAAGCTGCTTCCGATGCGCAGAATAACATCCATTGTATCTGGGTTGACGAAAACGGCGCGCTTAGATATCGATACCGTAACGCGCAGGGCGATTGGAATCAAATCACAACGATCGTTCTGCAAGACAATCCTGGTTTCACCATGGCAGTGGCTCAATCTGGTATAGTGCATGTGATCTGGTATACCTATGACTACACTGTAGGCGTATATCGCGTTTCGTATGTGCAAAGGGCAGGGGATAGTCCTTTTTCCACTCCACTGCAATCAACCATGGCTTATCCCCCTTACGTATCATTTGCGTATAATGATGTCGCATATATGTTTATTAAACCCAATAATAATGTTTTGTATGCACAGGTCGACTTGCAGGGGTTTTCACCACCTCAGTACCTTGGCACTGCTTATTATATGTATTTCTTAGTTAGTGCCATTGATGCTAATGGGGGAGTCCACATACTCTGGCCAGCCTATGCGGGAGCCTATTATTACACCTATGTAGTGTCCTCTGAGGGCCTGGCACCATTGTCTCTCCTTACTAACCTTGCTGGCTTTATTCCCTCACAGCACAGTATGGTTGCTCAAGATGTTGGACATCTTCATTTAGCTATGTATAGGGATGGTGGATTGTATTACCAGCAATTGCTACCGCCCCTGGAAGACCCTTTGGATTACACGATCTCACAATCGATCTCTTTACCGCTGACAATGACCCATCCATTGTTATCTTTCCTCTATCGACTTGGTGGAGTGCAGGTCGGCGTTGATTCGGGGCTTGTCGTGCGGGTGGAAGATGCTTTGGGTGTGACAACGCTTTTCACTGACACGCAAAATGTTGCTACGTGGCAACATCGCGCGCTGGACATGCAGCCTTGGCGGGGGCAATCGGTTACAGTGACGTTCAGTCTACATCAGGCGGCTGGCGCATCCCCTTACGCCCATGTTTACCTGGACGAAGTTTCCCTCGGTTCAGCGCGTCCGGATGTGTGGATTACCGGCACGGATACTTCCGGGTTGCCCGGAGAATCCATTGTCTACACTATTGATTACGGCAATCAGGGCGGCGGTACGGCACAAGCCGTGCGTATCACCAATACCTTGCCGGCGGAAATAACCTTTGTGGATGCCAGCATTTTGCCGGACATAACAACCCCGTCGTTGGTTTGGAACGTGGGAACCTTAGCGCCGCAAAGTGCGGCATCCTCCATTGTCGTGACGGTCACGCTCGCGCCGACGGTGACGCCGTTTACCACGTTAACGCACACGTTGGAGATCGCGCCGCAGGATATGGGAATGAGCGGCACGCTGATGCTTGATCCTGGTCTGGTCGAGTTGGAAACGGCGAACAATGTGACAACTGCCGGTATTTTTGTGGGGAAACACATCTTCTTACCGCTGATACTGAAAAAGTTCTAGGAAGCTTGCTAAAGGAGGAACTGTGATTGAATTACACCTGACACTGGATAACCTGGACGACATCCTCTCCGGCCAATTGACCGAAGAGAAAATCGCGCGGGCGAAGACGCTGTTCCTCAAGCGGTTGGCGGAGCAGGCGCATCGCTTCTACCGGGGCAAGATGCAGACTGTGCCCAAAGCTGGCGTGTTCGGCTTCAACTGGTTCAACGTCTGGTACACGCCGGGCGTCTCGCAGATTTCGACGACGATCCGCGACGACAACGACGCCTCCTACGAGCTATCGAACCGGGGCAATTACGTCGCCGTGGTCAGCGATTCCACCCGCGTGCTCGGCGATGGCGACTGTACGCCGCCCGGCGGCCTCGGCGTGATGGAGGGCAAGTCCTTCCTGATGAAGTACCTCGGCGGCATCGACGCGACCGCGCTGTGCATCGACAGCCGCGACGCGCAGGGCCATCACTCCGCCGACAAGATCATCGACTTCGTGAAGATGGTGCAGCCGAGCTTTGGCGCGATCAACCTGGAGGATATTTCACAACCGAATTGCTTCAAGGTGCTCGATACGCTGCGCGCCGAGTGCGACATCCCCGTGTGGCACGATGACGCGCAGGGGACGGCGTGCGTCACGCTGGCAGGGCTGCTCAATGCGTTGAAGATTGCGGATAAGCCTATTGGCGAGGCGAAGATGGTGTTCCTCGGCGCGGGCGCGTCGAACACGACGATCGTGCGCATCATCATCGAAGCCGGCGGCAACCCCGCCAATATCGTCGTGTTCGATTCAAGGGGCGGTTTACACCGCGACCGCCAGGACATCCAGGCCGACACGCGCTTCTACCGCAAGTGGGAGATCTGCGAGCAGACCAACCCGCGCTTGATCGCCGGCTTCGACGACGCGATGAAAGGCGCGGACGTGTTGATTGCCGCGTCCACGCCTGGCCCCGGCGTCGTCAAGCCGGAGTCCGTGCGGCTGATGGCGTCCAAGTCCATTGTCTTCGCCTGCGCCAATCCCGTCCCGGAAATCTACCCCTACGCCGCGAAAGAAGCCGGGGCTTACATCGTCGCCACCGGGCGCGGGGACTTCCCCAACCAGGTCAACAACTCGGTGGGCTTCCCCGGCATCCTCAAGGGGGCGCTGATCGCGCGGGCCAGGGGCATCTCCGATGGGATGACGGTTGCCGCCGCCAACTCGCTGGCGACATTTGCCGAGAAGCGCGGCATCGACACGGAGAACATCATCGCCCGTATGGACGAACCCGACGTCTTCCCCTACGAAGCCGCCGACGTGGCGATGCAAGCCGTCGCTGAGGGCCTGGCGCGTATCCCGCTCACCCGTGAAGAGGCGTTCGCGCAGGCTGCCGCCGACATCGCGCAGGCGCGGGCGGTGATCGAGCACCTCATCGCCGCGGAATTCATCGCGCAGCCGCCCCAGTCGATGCTGCAAGAATCGCTGGACTGGGCTATCGGACAAATGTAAGGAGGTCGGTGTGCACGTTGCTTTTCTCAATCCCCAGGGTAACTTCGACCCCGCCGACCGCTATTGGACCGAGCATCCCGATTTCGGCGGGCAGTTGGTCTACGTCAAACAGGTAGCCCTGGCGATGGCCGACCTGGGCTGTCGGGTGGACATTCTCACCCGCCAGATTGTCGATCCGGCCTGGCCGGAATTCGCCGGGACGTCCGACGCCTATTCCGGCGCGCCCAACGTGCGCATCGTGCGCTTACCCGCCGGGCCGCCGGAATTCCTGCGCAAGGAATTGCTCTGGCCGCACCTCGTCCGCGATTGGGTCCCCAACATCCTCGCCCATTATCGCGCGGAAGGCGGCCTGCCGGATGCATTGACGGCTCACTATGGCGATGGCGGTTTGGCGGCTGTGTTGCTGTCCGCTGAAACCGGCATCCCCTTTACCTTCACCGCTCATTCCCTGGGCGCGCAGAAGTTGGACAAGATGCATCCCGCCTATCGCGGCGCAGTGGACGTTGATGACGACCGGCGCTTCGCCATCATACCGCCGGGCGTGAACCTGGCGATCTTCGGCGTGGACGCGCGCGCGGAGAACGAGGCCGCGACGCAAGCCCACGTCCGCGCAATGCTGACCCGTGACATTGCCGAGGGGCGGCGTGAACTCCCGGCCATCATCGCTTCCAGCCGTCTCGATCCGAAGAAGAATCACCTCGGGCTGCTGCAAGCTTTCGCGCAGTCGCCCGAACTACAAGCCAAAGCCAACCTCGTGTTTTTCACCGGCGCGTTGAACGACCCGCTGCGCGACGACAGCGCGGCCGGCGCTGCTGGGCGCGCGGTGCTCGCGGACTTGCGCGCCGTGGTGGAGCAGGCCAACCTGTGGGGCAAAGTGAGCGCCTTCGCCGTGGGCGGGCAACCGGCGCTGGCGGCAGCCTATCGCTATCTGGCGCAGCGCGGATCGGTGTTCGCGCTTGCCGCGCTGTACGAACCCTTCGGATTGGCTCCGCTCGAAGCCGCCGCCGGCCTGGCTCTGGTCGCAACGCAGAACGGCGGCCCGAGCGAGAGCCTGCGCGACGGACAGACCGAGTACGGCGTTCTTGTGGATCCCACCGACCCCGCCGACATCGCGCGTGGGTTGAATCGTCTCCTGGCCTCGCCGGAGACAGTGGCCGAGTACGCCCGGCGTGGACGGCAGTGTGTGCTGGATCGCTACACCTGGGAGCGCACCGCGCAGGGCTACCTCGCGCAGATCGAGCGTGTGCTGACCGATCCGCATCACGGGCGCGAGAACGTTGCTGCATTGCCATTGCCTCCCTATTTCCAAACTGGGCAGTCTGATGACGCTATCTCCAATACCGAACTGGCTGCTCTCTACTTTGCAGCATAAACTCGCGCTATAAGTTCAATGCTTGGATGTGGTTTCTACCCAACTCATAACTCGCAACTTGCAGAGGAATGTATGACACTAGATGCACTCCTTGTCTTCGTCGTCTTGTTGATCGCTATGGTGTTTTTCGTCACCGAGTGGTTGCGGATGGATGTGACGGCGATGTTGGCATTGCTGGTCCTGATCTTGTTGCGGATCCTGACCCCTGAAGAGGCGTTGGCCGGCTTCTCCGATCCGGTGGTGCTGATGATTGCCGGGCTGTTCGTGGTGGGCGGCGGCTTGCACCAGACCGGGCTGGCGCATTATATGGGACAAGTCCTCACCCGCATCAGCGGCGCGAGCGAGGTCAGTCTTATCGTGGTGACGATGACGGCGGTCGCATTGCTCTCCGGCTTTATGAGTTCCGCCGGATCCACCGCGGTCTTGATTCCGGTGGTGGTCAATCTGGCGTGGCGCGCGAAGGTGAGTCCTTCTAAGTTGCTGATGCCCATGGCGCTCGGCTCTCTCATTGGCGGCCTGCTCACGCTCATCGGCACGCCGCCTAACCTCGTCGTCAACAACCAACTGATCCACGAGGGGCTGCCACCCTTTGGTTTTTTCTCGTTCACGCCGATTGGTCTGGTCGCCTTATTGTTGGGCATGGGCTATATCGTGTTTGTGGGACGCCGTATGCTGCCCGATCATCCACAGGGCGGCGCGGGCTACGCGATGGAAGCCAGCGACCTTTCGCTGGACGATTTGGCCTCCGCCTATCACTTACCGAAAGACCTCTTTCGGATGCGCGTGCGAGAGTCTTCGCCGTTGGTGGGCCTGACGCTGGCCGAGGCGCAGTTACGGCAAAGATATGGCGTCAATGTGCTGGAAATTCAACGTTGGCCGCTGCATAAGGGCGCGCCCGGCCCGGCGCAAATGGCGACGCCTACCATCGTTCTGGAAAGCGACGACATTCTGCACGTGCAAGGCGACACGGAGGCGGCGGCTAAATTGTCGCATGAGGAACGCCTGAGCCTTATCCCCAGCGAGGAAGTCGAGGGCCTGTTGATCTCTCAGGAAGTGGGCATGGTGGAGCTGTTGTTGCCGCCGCGCTCCCATCTGATCGGGCAAACGTTGCAGGAGAGCCGGTTTCGAGATCGCTATCAAGTGACCGTGCTTTCGGTGCGGCGCCACGACAGGCCGGTGGAGGAGAACACGGCTACGTTGAGCCTGCGCTTCGGAGATACCCTGCTCGTGCTCGGCACGTGGAAGAACATCCGCACGTTGCAGCGCGAACACCAGAACTTTGTCGTTGTGGGCCAACCCCGCGAGATAATCGAGGCGCAATACACGCCGCGCCGGGCGGGGATTGCCGGAGTCGTGACGCTGGTGATGCTGGTATTGATGTCGTTGAACCTCTTGCCCCCGGTAGTGGCGGCGCTCCTGGCTGCCGCGGCTATGGTGCTCTCTCGCAGCCTTTCGATGGAACAGGCTTACGAGGCGATGAACTGGCCGAGCCTTGTGCTGTTGGCCGCGATGTTGCCGGTGGCGACCGCGCTCCAGAAAACCGGTGGTATGGATTTTGTCGCCAATGCTCTGACCGCGAGTCTGGGCAGATGTGGTCCTATCGTGGTATTGGCAGGGGTCTTCATGCTGACCGGGTTGCTCAGTCAGGTTGTCCCTAACGCGGCGACGGCTGTGTTGATGGCGCCCATTGCTTACTATGTTGCCGTGGGCTTGGGTGTATCGCCGCGCCCGCTCCTGATGGCGGTGGCGCTGGCGGCTTCGACGGCTTTTGCGACGCCGATGTCCACGATCAGCGGCGCGATGGTGATGGCGCCAGGCGGCTATCGCTTTAGCGATTACGTGAAAATCGGTGGCCTGCTTCAGATTTTGATGTTGCTCGGTTGTTTGATCTTCGTCCCACTCTTCTTCCCTTTCTAAGTCCAGTACTCATTCCCGATTAACCTACAAGGAGAACGACGATGCAATCATTAACCACTAACGCACAGGATGCCATCGACCTTGTGGCATTAGGCGAAGCCCTGATCGACTTCATCTCTGTAGAACCGGCGGATTCGCTGTTCGACGCGCAGGTGTTTCAGAAGCACCGAGGGGATATTGCTCTCCGAGGCGGGGCAGATCACCGCTATCCCAGCGCAAGATGTGACGGTGGTGGATGCGACCGGGGCCGGGGATGCGTTCTGGGCAGGCTTCCTCGCCGCGCTGCTCGATGGTCATCCCCTGGAACGGTGCGCCTGCTTTGCCCGCGAGCTAGTCGGGATGAAGCTCACGCGCGTCGGCCCGTTGCCCGCCAGTCTAAATCGCGCCGCCATTTACGCGCGCCTCGCGTGATAGCACCGCGAACAAAAATGTAGCGCAAGCTGTCAGCTTGCGTGTAGCAGCAAACTAACAGTTTGCGCTACGTGAATGACTTTCCAGGGAGGCTATAGGATGTTAGATTGGTACAAAGATACAATTTTCTACGAACTTTCGGTGAAGGCTTTTGCCGACAGCGACGGCAACGGCATCGGCGACCTGCGCGGACTGATCGGCAAGCTGGATTATCTGCGCGACCTGGGCGTGGACGCGATCTGGATGTTGCCGATTTTCCCCTCGCCGCTGCGCGATGACGGCTACGACGTGGCCGATTACACGCACATCCATCCCCATTTTGGGACGTTGGACGATTTCAAGGCATTGCTTGACGAGGCCCACAAGCGCGATTTGCGCATCATCGTCGAGTTGGTGGTCAACCATACATCGGATCAGCATCCCTGGTTCCAGGCGTCGCGCGACCCGCAGCATCCCGAGCACGCGCGTTACCGTGATTGGTACGTGTGGAGCGATACCGACCAGCCTTACGCTGAAACACGCATCATTTTCCTCGACACCGAACCATCCAACTGGACGTTCGACCCGGTGCGCGGGCAGTACTTCTGGCATCGCTTCTTCAGCCACCAGCCGGATTTGAACTTCGACAATTGCGAGGTACAGCGGGCCATGTTGCGCGTGGTGCAATACTGGATCAACCTGGGGGTGGACGGCTTTCGCATCGACGCGCCGCCGTACCTTTACGAGCGCGAGGGCACGAACTGTGAGAACCTGCCGGAGACGCACGCCTATCTCAAACGCCTGCGCGCCTTCGTGGACGCCTACGCGCCGGGCACGTTCCTGCTCTCCGAATCCAACATGTGGCCCGAAGACGTTGTCCAATACTTCGGCGACGGCGATGAGATGCACATGAACTACCACTTCCCGCTGATGCCGCGCATCTTTATGGCGCTGGCCAAGGCCGACCGCGCGCCGATTCTGTCGATCATGGCGCGCACGCCCGAACTGTCTGCACCGTGCCAGTGGGGAACATTCCTGCGCTGCCACGACGAGTTGACATTGGAGATGGTCACGCCGGAGGACCGCGCCTTTATGTGGAACTTCTACGCGCCCGAACCGCGCATGAAGCTGAACATGGGCATCCGGCGGCGACTCGCGCCTCTGCTGGATAACGACCGTCGTCGCATCGAAGTCGCCAACTCGCTGCTGCTCACGCTGATCGGCTCGCCCTTCATCTACTACGGCGACGAGATCGGCATGGGCGACAATATCTGGCTGAACGACCGCGACGGCGTGCGCACGCCGATGCAGTGGGACGCCGGGCCAAACGCCGGCTTCTCGGACGCGCCCGCCGACCGGCTATATGCGCCGGTTATCGACGACGCGGTGTTCGGCTACCAGCACGTCAACGTCGCCGCACAACGGGCGGATGAAGGCTCGCTGTGGCATTGGATGCAGCGCGTTTTGCACATTCGCAAGCAGCATCCGGTTTTCGGACGGGGAACGTTGCGCTTTCTGGAACCGTACAATCCGGCAATCCTGGCCTATGTCCGCAGCGACGACGCGCAGACGATCCTGGTCTTCAACAACTTGTCCGCCGCATCGCAACAAGTCACCGTCGATTTGCGCGCCTACACAGGCAAAGTTCCGCGCGACTTGTTGACCGATGTCGTGTGGGACTCGATTGGCGGAACGCCGTACACTTTTGCGTTAGCGCCTTATGGCTATTGCTGGCTGGCGTTGGAATAGGTCCATCCTGCATCTATAACGAATAAACGAAGGGAGCCGTTGCCCCTTCGTTTATTCGTTGCAAAATTCGTGGTCGGCAGGCTTTACTTCACCTGAATCTCGATCACACCCTTGACCTGCGCTTTGTTGCTAAAGCCGGGCATCACCATCACAAACCCGCCTTCGTCGCGGAAGCCTACGATGCAATTCGTGCAGGCTTTGACTTCGTCCAATGTGACTTCGGCGGTATAGCCGTCGTCGGCGACGAAGACAATCGCTGTGGCGCCGCTCTTGACGCCGGCCTGGTCGAGCAAGTCGTTGAGCGGTACACCTGTGTAGGTGTTGGTGACGCCATCCTTGTTCGTGAAGTCGGCCTGCGCCGTCTTCAGCGCGCGCACATCCTTCTCGCTCCAGCCGACCTCGCCGTTCACGTTGCCCGTGATCTTGAGCGCCGCATCCGCCGGCACGCCGCCCGCCGTGCTCTTCCCGCCGCACGCCGCCAA
>DAOUAY010000483.1:0-13049 GCA_034432995.1 Anaerolineae bacterium
TTGGCTTGGGAAGTGCCGCCGGAAACGATAGGCAAAGATCGCCGTTGGGTGAACTTTGCCAAAGGTGGTCAGTATTCACCCTACTATGCCAACGTGCATTTGCTTATTAACTGGGAGAATGACGCAGAAGAAATCAAAGCATACCTGACAGAGCGTTATCCTTACCTCAATGGTCAAACCGGCTGGATTTTGCATCCAGAAAACAGTTACTTTCACCCTGGCTTGACGTGGCCCCGGCGCACAACCAGTGGCCTTAGTGTTCGAGCTATGCCTTCCGGCTGTATTTTTGCCGATAAGGGTCCAGCGGCGTTTGTGGTGAATGACCAGACCGAAACATTACTAACACTGCTGGCGGTTATGAGTTCTGCAATATTTGAAACCCTGGTCAAACTACAACTTGGCGCGGCCACCGCTGCCGCTCGTTCTTACGAAGTTGGCCTCATCCAACGCACGCCCATCCCCGACCTCACGCATCGCCCATCCCATATCCCCCTCGCCGCCCTCGCCCTGGAAGCGCACGACCTGCAACGCGACCGCGACCGGGACGACGAAACCACCCACGCCTTCTGCCTCCCCGGCCTCGCCCGTCATCGCGACGCGCTCACGCTGCTCGACGCCGGCCTGCGCCTCGACGCCGAAGCCCAGGCCCGCGCCGCCCGTCTCGCCGCCATCCAGACCGAGATTGACGACCTAGTTTTTGACCTCTACGGATTGACGATTGATGATTTACGATTGACGAAGAATGATTCCGAAACCGTCAATCGTCAATCTGAAATCGAAAATCAAGGGATTGATGATTTACGATTGACGACAGATGATTCCGAAATCGTAAATCTAAAATCTGAAATCGTAAATGAAGAAGATGAGGAAATATCGCCACCCGAAGATTTGCCCGCCCGCGTCCAGAACCTATTGATGTGGGCTGTGGGCGTCGCCTTTGGGCGTTGGGACGTTCGCAAAACTCTCGACCCGGCGCTGCTTCCCCCACTCGGCGGCCCGTTCGATCCCTTGCCCCGTTATGCACCCGGCGCATTGACAATTGATGACGAACGATTTACGACCATCGAGCCGGGGACTTACGATTTACGATTGACGATTGACGAACAAGAAATCGTCAATCGTCAATCGAAAATCGTCAATCTACCCATTCCCAAAGACGGCATTCTCGTCGATGATGCCGGTCATCCGTCGGACATCGTCGCGCGGGTGCAAACCGTGCTGCGGCTGCTGTGGGGAGAGCGGGCGGACGCCATTGAGGCGGAGGCCTGCGACATTTTGGGGTTCAAGTCGCTGCGCGACTACTTCCGCGACCCGCGCAAGGGCTTCTTCGCCTTCCACATCCTGCGCTATTCCAAAAGCCGCCGCAAAGCCCCGCTCTACTGGCTGCTGCAATCCGACAAGCGCAGCTACGGCGTCTGGCTCTACTGTCACCGCATCCGCTACGACACCTTCTACGCCATCGGGCGCTCCTACGTAGACGCCAAGCGCTTCTACGAAACCGGTCGCCTGGAGGATATGCGCGAGTATGCCAAATCCCTGGAAGGCGCGGTCCAGCGCACCGAAGAGCGCGTCATCGTCCGCCAGGAAAAGCTGGTGGACGAACTCAAAGTCTTCGGCAAAACCCTGGACCGCATCGCCCTGCTCGATCTCGTCCCCGACCTCAACGACGGCGTCCTCCTCAGCATCGCGCCCCTGTGGGAGCTCGTCCCCTGGAAAGAAGCCGTCCGCGCGTGGGAAAGCCTCCTCGCCGGCGAGTATGCGTGGAGCAAAATGGCGGAACTGATGCGGAAGAAAGGGTTTGTAAAACGTAAAATGTGAAGCACCCTTTACATTCGTAGCTGTGCAGCCGTCATTTCGAGCGAAGCGAGAAATCTCTCCCCCACACGGCAGAGACCCCTCGCTTTGTTCGGGGTGACGTTGAAGTCCAGTCCAGGTCGCATAGTGACTTACATTCAGGAGAAATGACTATGTTTGAAGAGATTGCTAATGCGGATTTACAGGAAGCACACATCCCCGCGCCGGATGCAAACTGGGGTGACATCAGCGAATTTGCCCTTTCGTTTGACGGCTATGCGCATTGGGGAACGTTTGAAAAGTGCGCGGAAATAGGGAATCTCAGTAAAGAGAAGTATGACGACCAAGGCACGCTGCCGGCATCCTTAATAGAGCTGCGAACCTGTTTGTTTTTCGAGCAGCGGCGTTTTCATCACTTCGGAGAGTGTCCAGAAGGGCAGGATTTGACATACATTCGGGCACTGGTTGCCGCCATTCGAGACAAAGTACTGGCTCAGGAGTTTGCGTAAATCGGCCGAGAGTAAGGAAAACAACTATGCCAATTGTTACTGAAACCTTATTGAATTTACTCCGCGCGCAGATCAAGAACCACGGGACTGTCGTGTGGTACGACCCGGAGAAGGTATATGGCGAACTGGTGCAGGAATTGCAGCCGCAGGACATTGGGGCGGCGGCGATCCACATCTACGAGGCGGAAACCGGCTTCTTCCAGCTGCGTCACGACCTGGAAGCACTGTGGGGCGCGGCGGTGGATGCGCCCAAGCTCCTCATCTACGCGCCACTGGCCCAGGCGGACACGCACAACGCGCTAATCGAATACGAAAAGGCCGGCGTCATCCTGCGGCCCGGCCAGCAACCCCAGGAACGCAACACCGCGCTGGCCTTCGTTGCCCGTCACGCGCTGGAAGCCATCTTCCCGGCGGCCAAACTGGCGCACCTCCTGGATGAAGCGGAAGCGGGCAAGCTCACCCTGGCCGAGTTGGACCGGCAGGCGGAACATACCCTCGACGAGCAGGCCGGCGTGCTGCGCGTCATCTTCGGGACCGGCAACGCCGCCGAGATTGCGCTGCACTTCGTCGCCACGCCGTCCGTGGATGTAGAAATCGAGAGACGCGACGCCATGAGCAACCTGCTGAGCCTGCTCTCCGACCTGCTTGGCGTGACGCTCAACGGCGACACGCTGGCGGACGTACGCGCGCGGCTGGCCCGGCAACTGCTGATGACGGATTTCATCGTGGGGCTTGAGAAAGATGTCCCGGCGGCGCTGCGCTCCTTTCCCGTAGCCAAACGTCCGGTCGCGCGTGACGCCACCGTGGCCCTGGCGCAGACCTGGCGCAATCGCCGCGATCTGGTCGAAAGCTACGTCACGTGGGCAAACAAGCTGCAAAGTGAGGTGGGATTGAGCGCCCTCGCGCTGCAGGTGGAGGCGCTAGCGCGGGTGGAAACCTTCGCGCTGGCCGAGACCGCACTGCAAACGGCGGTGGAACAAACGCTCTTGCAACGCTCTACGGCGGCGCTGTTGGCATTGGCGCAACAACGTCGCGACACAGGCTTCTGGGCGCAGCACGACCCGACCCTCAAACTGCGGTGGGCCGTCATTGCCGAGGCCGCCGAGGTGCTCCTGGAAAGCGCGCGCATCGCGGGCGCGCTCAAAGGCGCGGGCTGGACGGCGGAGGCCCTGCTCGCGCGCTACGCTTACGGTGAGAACGGCGACGCCTGGTGTACCCTCGATACCGCGCAGCGTCACCTGGAACGGGACGTGCATCGTTTCGACCTCGACCCGCAGCAGCACGATGATCTGCAAAAGATCATCGTCCGCGCGCGCCAGCAGTACGCGACCGTTGTCGACACGCTGGCCACGTTGTTCGTCAAAGCCTACCACGACGCGGGCTTCGCCATTCCCAGCGTGACGGCGCAGGCCGACCTTTATCAGGAAATCGTCGCCCCGGCGGCGCTCAAAGAGCGGGTGGCCTACATCCTCGTGGACGCGCTGCGCTACGAAATGGCGCGGGAGCTGCGACCGATTCTGGAAGCAGATTGGCAGGTCACGTTGAACGCAGCCCTGGCGACCCCGCCGACCATCACCGACGTGGGCATGGCGGCGCTGATACCCGGCGCGGAAAACGGCCTCACACTCAGCGACGCCGGAGGCAAGCTCACTGTGTCGCTCATCGGTGGCGCACTGCGCACACGGCAAGAGCGTGTCGCGCACTTCCAGAAGAACGCGCCCGGCCCAGTCGTCGTCGCCAGGCTCGAAGACCTGGCGCCCCTGTCTGACAAAAATCTGCGCCAAGCGTTGAGCACAGCGCGGGTCGCGCTGGTCACAGCCACCGAAGACATCGACGGACTGTGCGAAAACACCCCGGCGCTGGCGCGGCGGATGCTGGATGACGTGTTCAACCAGATGCGACGCGGCCTCAAAATCCTGTTTCAATGCGGCTTTAGAAAGGCCATCATCACCGCAGATCACGGTTACCTGTTCGGCGCGGCTATCGGCAGCGGGGAGAGCATCGACACGCCCGGTGGCGACACCGTCGCACTCAAACGCCGGGTGTGGATTGGGCGCGGCGGCGCACACGCAACCGGGTACCTCCGGACGCCGCTCGCCGCATTTGGCATCGGCGGCGATTTGGAACTGGCTACACCCTGGAGCCTCGCCTGCTTCAAGGTGAAGGGCGGCGGGCTGGAATACTTCCACGGCGGCCTGTCGCTGCCCGAAGTCGTCATCCCCGTCCTCACGATATGTGCAGAGGGCGCACCATCGCCCGCGCCCGGCGCCGAAGTGCGTTGGACACTCACACCGGGAAGCAAGGCCATCACCACACGGTTCCTGTCCGTCACCGTAACCGGCGAGACGTCCCAGTTATTGCCGCTGGAACCGCCGCTTGTCCGGGTGGAAGTGCGCGCGGGGACGCAGACCATCTCCGCCCCCATTTCGGCCAGCTATGGCTTCAACGAAGTCACCAAAGACGTACAGCTCGCCCTGCAACCGGAGGACGAGCGCGCGATTGCCGCCAACACCATCACGCTCATGATGATCAACGATGAGCCGCACGTGGACAAAGTCAGCCTCTACCTCCTCGACGCCACGACCGGCTTCACCCTGGCACGGCTGGATGATGTACCATTCAATCTAACATTTTAGATTTACGATTTACGATTGACGAAAGATGCCTGACAGACAATCGTAAATCGTCAATCAACAATCTAAAATCGTAAATCCAGGAGGGTTTATGCCTGAACTCGATCGCAAAGTCACGCAGGTTTTCGCCGGGAAAGTCGTGCGCAAGGATTTAGTGCGCCAGGTCAAAGTGGGGGCCAACGTGCCGGTATACGTGTTGGAATACCTGCTCGGCAAATATTGTGCCACCGACGACCCGGTAGCCGTCGAGGCCGGATTGCGTCTGGTCAACAGCACACTCGCCGAGAGCGTCATCCGCCCGGACGAGGCCATGAAGGCCCAATCGCGGGTCAAAGAGCGCGGCGAACAGACCTACATCGACAAAGTGCTGGTGCGTCTGGACGAGACCAAGTATTGGGCTGAACTGGTGAATTTTGGGCATCGCTTCATCCACATCCCCGACACCTTTGTGCGCAAATACGAACGGCTGCTGGAAGGCGGCGTGTGGGCGCAGGTCACGGTCGAGTTCCGAGCCGAAGAGGAAGTCGGCGGCAAAGTGCGCCCCTTCTTCATCACCGACCTGCGGCCCATCCAGGTGGCGACGTTCGACTTCGAGGATTATTGCGCGTCGCGCGCCGCATTGACGACCGATGAATGGCTGG
Organism: Anaerolineae bacterium; assembly: GCA_034432995.1. Taxonomy (GTDB): domain Bacteria; phylum Chloroflexota; class Anaerolineae; order B4-G1; family SLSP01; genus DSWT01. Next base: position 5,578 of record DAOUAY010000483.1, read on the forward strand.
ACTTGCTGATCCGCAGCATCGGCTTTGAACCGGGCCTATTCAGCCGGCGGGTCAAGCTCTTTATGCTGATGCGCCTGGTCCCAATGGTGCAGCGCAACTTCAACCTCGTGGAGCTAGGCCCGCGCGGCACCGGCAAATCCTTCGTCTACCGCGACCTTTCACCCTACGCCATCCTGATCTCCGGCGGCAAGACGACCGTGGCGAACCTGTTCTACAACATGAGTAGCCGTAAAGTGGGGCTGGTGGGCACGTGGGATGTCGTCGCCTTCGACGAAGTGGCCGGGATTCAGTTCTCCGACAGCACAGCGGTACAAATCCTCAAGGACTACATGGAAAGTGGCAGCTTCAGCCGGGGGCGCGAAGAGATCGTCGCTGAGGCCGCGATGGTCTTTGTGGGCAACATCAACCAGCCGGTGGAGACGTTAGTCCGCACCAGCACGCTGTTCCAGCCCTTGCCGGAGGCATTGCAGGATATGGCCTTCATCGACCGGTTGCATTTCTACCTGCCCGGCTGGGAAATGCCCAAGATGCGCAATGAATTCTTCAGCGACCACTACGGCTTCGTGGTGGACTATCTCGCCGAGGCGCTGCGCGAGCTGCGCCGCCGCAACTACACCGACGCCTTCGACCGTGACTTCAGCCTGGGCAGCCACCTTAACACCCGCGACGCGCGCGCCGTGCGCCGCACCGTCTCCGGTCTGGTCAAGCTGCTGCATCCCGCCGGCGATCCCACCAAAGAGGAACTCCGCGAGTACCTGGAACTGGCGCTCGAAGGGCGGCGGCGCGTCAAGGAACAGCTCAAAAAGATGGGGTCGTTTGAATACTATCAGACCTCATTTTCCTACACCGACACCGAGACGATGCAGGAACACTACGTTGGCGTACCGGAAGAAGGCGGTCACCGGCTCATCAGCCAGGACCCGATGCCGCCGGGCAGTGTCTACACAGCGGCACTGGCCGAAGAAGATACCGTGGCGCTGCACCGCATCGAGATCAGCAAGATGAGCGGCAGCGGCAAACTGCGCATCACCGGCAGCCCCGACCGTCCGATGAAGGAGTCCATCGTCACCGCCTTCGACTACATCAAGGCCAACAAAATGCGCCTGGGCATCGAGCGGGATGTGGACAGCTACGATTTCCACGTCCAGATCGTAGACTTGATGCAGAGCAAAGGCGGCTCGCAGGCTGGCGTCGCGTTCTTCGTCGCGCTGTACGCGCTGCTGCACGACAAACCCGTGCAGGCCGGCCTGGTCGTGCTGGGCGAAATGACCATCCAGGGCAACATTCTTCCGCTGCGTTCTCTGGTCGAACCATTGCAGGTGATTATGGACAATGGCGCGAAGCGCGTTCTCGTCCCCCTGAGCAACCGGCGGCAGATCCTCGAAGTCCCGCCGGACGTGATGGAGCGCGTCGACTCGATCTTCTATTCCGAGCCGTTAGCGGCGGCGCTGAAGGCGTTGGGGGTGGGGTAAGGTAACTCTTGCCACGCGCTGGAGAGGTTGTATCAGCCGTCCACGAATACCGCGCCCGCGCACACGAATCGCGTTCTATGGAATCGGACCATCTAATATAAACAGAGTATTCGTGTGCGGGTCATTGTGTGCAAACACGGCCTTGCCATCGAAACAAAAAGCCCCGCAAATCACGCGGGGCCTTTCTCTTTCACATTCGGGGAAGCCGCTTGAAACGGCGATGATGATGCTACGGCCCAAAGCAATACCGCGCGTCGCAGGTCGGCGTAGGCCACCCAGAAGGTCCAAACCGTGATCACGAGCGCCAATGTCGTCACAAATGGCAGTCCGCCAAGCGATATGGAGACAAAAACCGCCATAGCCAAACAGAGCATAAGCAAAGCAGCTAACAACATACGCACCGAAAGACGTGTGACCACCACCCACTCTTGAGGCGTTGTATGTAGTCTCAGGTCCTCCGGCCCGCGCCGCCACGCAGTCGTCGTCAACCACGTCCTGATTGGCCGCAAGCCAGAAGTCCCTTTCGGGCCTGGTAAACGAGGCGACCACCACGGCCACCGTACTCGTGTAGCCGCTTTCGGTAACGCAGGCCACCACCACCGCAACCGGAAAGGCAGCCTATAACGCCAGGGCCACAACAGAAACCGCAACCGTTCCTAGAGCGACCACTGATGTGCCTTCTGTTGAGCGAAGTCCCGCACCAGCCAGTGCAGACTGTAGTAGCCCATCAAACCAGGTATGGGATGCACCAACTGCAAGGCCGCCAACGTGTGCCATAACACAGTCGCTTCCACTTCAGTTGCGTTCCAGGCCGCCTGCCCCGTCACCACACTGTAGACAGTGAAGAACGGCAACTGTCCCAAACTGGTCAATGCATAGCGTTGAGCAGACGTCAATTGCTCCCAGTCCATTTCCAACGAGGCCCACATACCTCGATGTTCGGAATCATACGCCGTCAGAACATGCAAGCGTGCAACATCACGTAACGCTTCATAAATACTCTCCCAAGACATGCGTAAAACTTGGGCCGCACCCAGGGTCACCAATATCGCGTAGGGATGATACTCCAACAATGTCAGGATGTCTCGTACAGTGCCCGTTGCGTTTGGTGGTGTGACGCTAAACTTTTGGACTAATTCCCACGCTTCATCAGGCGTCATTTTTCCCAGAATCAGTCTGCCCTGCTCCGGGATGCGCAAAGCGGTTGCCACCGCTTCGGAGCGGGTAGTCGAAACGACTACAACACCTGGTTCCAGGTTGGGCAATGCGGCAAGCACTTGTGGATCTGTGATGTTGTCCAACATCAACAGCACCGCAGTATTGGACAACATCGTCCGCAGTGCAGCCCGGATATCGGTCAGTCCCTCCAATTCTGCCGGCAAAGGTTGCTGTAGCGCCTGCGCAATAGCCCGCGCCAGCGTGACTGCCTGAGTTCCTTGCTTGACCTCAAACCACACAATCCCGTCAGGGAAAGCAGTCTGCACATCAGCTTCGTGCGCCAGCGCTGTCAAAAGTGTGCTTTTCCCAATGCCAGTCATACCCAAGAGCGCAATCCATGCACCAGTCTCCTGCCCCTCAAGAACCAAGGCTTTCAATTGCTTCAACTGCGCTGCACGTGTGATGTAGTACTCCGGCAGTTCAGGCGGTAACCCTACGGCAGGCATAAACGTTGAAGCAATGGCAGGAGTGACTAACTGCGCATCGTCAGATGGCAACTGACCAAAAATCTCTGCCACCGCCTGATCGCGGTAGCCCGCCATACCGGCAGCCCGAAAGAGATCGGTCAGCCAGGGTTCCCCCAGTTCAGGTGCGGCTTCCAGGCACACGGCAGCAAAACGCTGAAGTGATTCATAATCGCGGGGCAGTCGTTGATACGTTTTGCTGCGCCAGGAATCCAACGTGCTGATCCCCATCAGGGCAGCAAAGGCAATATACTGCACACCTTGTGTCACGAGGTGCAATCCCTCGGCGTGCATATACGCTCGCACACCTTGCTCGACTAAATCGGCAAAGGTAGGTTGTACGTTCGACAACGCTTGAACTTCCTCAGTCACCCTACTCCCTCACCTTTGAGTTAGGAAAAGCGGTCGCGCGAGTGAGGAATAATTCCTAACTGCACCAAGCGTCAAACGACGTCAGTTAAGTTACGATAGCAGCATGCCTGGTTGACCAACGCGTATTGTAAAGGATTAGGGCCAAAGATCAACCAAAACCATACCGGTGGGGCACAACGCACTTTTACAGGTCGAACAACAATGGTAGGCGTGAAATGTCAAAATGGGGCTTGACAGTCCTGATAATCGGACTATAATGAGAGGTATGGAGTCAGAGGTTAGCCCAAAGCTTGCATGGACGGCCACTTCTCTAGCATCAGCGGCTGGAGTGGATAGCAGTTATATCGCGCGTCTATGCCGCCGCGGCAAGATTGTGGCACAGAAGTTTGGGCAAGCCTGGATGATTCCTTACGAAGAGGGACAACGCTGGTTAACGGAACACACGGCGGAGTCTCAATCAACATCCGAAGGAACGACATTAACAACTAAAGCATAACTTAAGGGCACACTTGGTGGGTGTTACCAGCACCCACCAAGTGCTAACCCGACCGTTGCTTGGACCAACGGTGGGCTACCCTGATTATACCATGAACGCCATGGTGTGCGACGTTACGTGCGTAACGTTGGCCACCTCCTTGAGGCAATGCAGCTCTAGGACTTAGCGTTACAGGGAATATGACGGCCTACCTATGCCAGACAACGGCACGGTAGGCCGTTTTTGTTTGCCTGTAACCCAAATCCAAATCTCAAGGAGGAACACATTATGCATACCGGAATCGACATTGGCTACAATGCCACCAAAGCGGTGACCGAGCGCCGCCGCACCACGTTTCCCTCGGTAGTCGGCACGCCCGACCGCGCCAGCTTTGCCCTCAATGGCAACAGCGAGGCTGCCATTGTCCTCGTTGCGCCCACCCACGCCCTCATCGGTGAAGAAGCGGTGAGCCAGTCGCGCTTCCTCAACCGCCGCGAGGACCGCCGCTGGATCGAGAGCGAGGAATGGCTGACCCTGTTCCACGCGGCCCTCACCGAACTGACCACGGCGACTGCGGTAGACATTGACCTGGTGACCGGTCTGCCCGTCGCTTTCTACAGCGACAAAGCGCGAGCGCAGGAACGCCTTTTAGGCGAGCACCGCGTTCAGCGTGAAGGTCGCCGTGGGCAACTTCTGCGCGTCGCCAACGCGCGCGTCATCCCGCAACCCTTTGGTTCGCTCTTGGCCGAAGTCCTTGACGAACACGGGCAGATTCAGCGCCCTGACCTGGCGCACGCTTCCGTGGGCCTCATCGACATCGGCGGCAAGACTTGCAACCTCTTGAGCGTCAGCCGCCTTTCCGAGATTGGGCGTGAGACCGCCAGCGTGAACGTTGGCGGCTGGACGTTGGTACGCGCCGTGCGCCAATGGCTGGCCCAAGCCTATCCGGGCTTGGACGACCTGCGCGATCACCAACTGGCCGCCGCGATTCAGGCACGCGGCATCCGTTACTACGGTGAGCCTGTGGCCGACTTTGCCACTGTCGTCGATGACCTGGCCTCTGACCTAGCCGGACAGATTCTCGGTGAAGCCTCGCACCTGTGGAACGGCGGGGCCACCCTGGACGCCATTCGCCTCACCGGCGGCGGGGCGCTGCTCTTGGGCACGCACGTCCAACGCCATTGGCCGCACGCGCAGGTCGTCGCCGAGCCGGTCTATGGCAATGCACTGGGTTACTGGAAGCTGGCGCGCCGTTTGTGGGGCAAGTAATACTTTTACATACTGCCAGCGACGCGCAGTATGTAAAAGTATGTACAGATTGAGGAGATTTCGATGATGATACGACGCTCTTTTACTCTGGATAGCCAACGCGACGCGGCTTTGCTGGCCTGGCTGGATGCACAGCCGAATTCCAGCGAGACCGTGCGTGCCGCGTTGCGGACTTACTATGATGCCGCCCAGGTCACATTGGCCGATGTGTACCGCGCGGTGCAGGCAATGGAACAGCGGTTGGCGGACGGGGTAGCTGTTGCTGCGCTGGCCACCGCACCAGTCGAAGACCCTGACCTGGCCGATGCGCTGGATCGTTTAGGACTGTGAACAAGGAGGTTTGCCAATGCGTAGTCTACGCCCGTATCTTGAATCGCACGCCAATCTGGTGGAAGGCATCCTGGGCGCGCACCATGCACCAGGCCGGGTGACCGGCGGCACGGTGGGTCCGCGCCTGATCCGTTTCTACATCCAGCCTGCGCCGCACGTGCGCTTTGCCAGCATCCAACGCTTGAGCGAGGATTTGGCGCTGGGCCTGCGCGTCCCGCAGGTGCGTCTCAGTCGCGGGATCGAAGGCGTGATCCTGGAATTCGACCACCCCGATCCTCGCCCGGTGACGCTGGCTGGTGTCTTGCAGGAAGTGCTGCCATTGCCCGTCGCTACAGCTTTGCTGGGCCTCAATGAACACAGCACTCCTTTACTGGCACGGTTGCCGTCCCCTGACGTGGCGCACATCCTCATCTCTGGAACTACCGGTTGCGGCAAGTCGGTGCTGTTGCGTACCATTGCGGCCAGCCTGCTCATCGGCAACACCCCGGAAGTTGTGCGTTTGTTGCTCATTGATCCGAAAGGTCGCACCTTCCCACCGTCTTTCAACGCTGCCCACCTGGTACGACCGGTGATTGCCGCGCCTGCCGCAGCCGTGGAAGCCTTGCACTCTCTGGTGCGCTTGCTAACCGTCCGTGACCAGCGTGGTGAGACCCGGCCGCACATTGTCGTGTGCATCGACGAACTCGCTGACCTGGTAATGAGCGGCGACGGCGTCAGCGCCCCCTTGGAACGTCTGGTGCAACGGGGACGCGAAGCCGGGCTGCACTTGATCGCGGCGACGCAGCGCCCCTCGGCAGCGATCTTATCCGGCATTGTGCGCGCCAACTTCCCGCTGCGGGTGGTGGGCAGGGTCGTCAGCACTGACGATGCGCGCATCGCGGCGGGACGCGGGGGCAGCGGCGCGGAACGCTTGCAAGGGCGGGGTGACTTCCTTGCGGTGTGCGGCGAGCAAGTCACACGCTTCCAGGCCGCGTACAGCACAGCGCAAGACCTGCCCGGCAATGGGCATCTTCCGCAAGCGCAGCTATTGACCTTGCCGCAGCCGGAAGTGGCAGAGGAAGAAGCGCCGGTATCCGGCGACGACGACGTAGCGCAGTTGGCGGCGCGGCTGAAGCCCTGGTGGGCGCAGCACGGCGGCGAGTGGGGCAGCAAGAGCAGGGCCCTGCACTATCTCTTTGGCGAAGACGTGTCAGCCGGGGGCTGGCATTGGCAGATGACACAGGCGGCCATTGACCGCCTCAATTCTTCTTCTGCGGGAAATTCTACGGTCCCGACTCGTGTGAAACGAGGCAATGGGGCGTAGAAATCGGCGCAGAAGAAGTTTATCCGCGAGGGAGGAAACAATGCGTATTCGAGACAACGGCTATGACTACTACGAGGAGCGACCACGCTTGGGACAACGCTTGGGACGGTTCGTAGCACTGGTGGGCGTGGTATTTGCGGTGGTCGCAGCGGTGGCGGTGATCCAGCGGCTCAGCGATGACACACTGGCGCTGATCATTGGGTTACTGCTGGCTGGCGTGCCCTTGTTGGCCATCATCGGGCTGCTGATCTTTGTGTTGGCCCGGCGTGGGCAGCGCCAACCGCCTCAGCAGATGACGATTCCGCCGATCATTATGCAGATTCCACAGCAGCCACAGCAACTGGCGTTGCCGGACTATGGGTTGCCGTGGGAGGGAACAATGCAGCGGACAGGGGGACGGCAGTGGGAGGTCATTGGGGACAACGGGAGCGAACGATGAATCGAGCCTTTGACTCTATGATTTTCCGGTTGGCCCATCGCCTTTGCCAATGACAAACAAGTGGAAGGACATAAATACAATCCAGTAAGGAGCTACAACGATGACAAAAAAAGCGATCTTGTATGCCAGA
>DAOUAY010000484.1:0-1794 GCA_034432995.1 Anaerolineae bacterium
GGTCGCCAACCTCGGTGGTTGGGACCTTACCACGCCTCGGTTGGATTTACTGAGTATGACCTGGTCGAGCCGTGGGTGAAAGAGAAGTGACGGCTTTTCGCCCGAAGATTCTTTCTTGCCTCCCCCCTCATCCTGGTGGGGGAGGTGTGTTATTAGGATAATTCACTCATCCACTCACCCGTTTTAGGGATGACAACTCACCCAGAAAGTATGTATACTTAGGGTAGTATCAAGACAGGAGGTGCGCAATGAACTTGTATGTATTACCATTGAACGATCCGCAAGCCACACTGGACCTTGTCGGCGGCAAGGGCGCATCGCTGGCGAAGCTGGCGAACGCCGGACTGCCCGTGCCGGGTGGCTTTCATGTCACCACTGCTGCCTACAAGCAGTTTGTGGCAGAAAACGGCCTGCAGCCGCGCATCCTCGCCGCACTCCAAGATGTCGACACGGCGCAAACTTCCACGCTGGAAACCGCCTCAACTCACATCCGCGCCCTCTTCACCCAATCCCCCATCCCCCCCGCCATCGCCGCCGAAATTCGCGCCGCCTACCTCGCCCTCAATCAAGCATCCTGCATCTTGCCTCCTGCATCCTGTGCCGTCGCCGTCCGCTCCTCCGCTACCGCCGAAGACCTCCCCGACGCTTCCTTCGCCGGACAACAGGACACATACCTCAATATCCAGGGCGTGGATGCCGTGCTGGACGCCGTCCGCCGCTGCTGGGCCAGCCTGTGGACGGCGCGCGCCATCGGTTACCGGGCGCGGCAGGGTATCGATCCCGATGCCGTGAGTCTGGCGGTGGTGGTGCAGGCGCTCGTCCCGGCGGATGCGGCGGGGATTATGTTCACCGCCAATCCGCTCAACGGGCGACGCGATCAACTCGTCATCAACGCGGCGTGGGGACTGGGAGAGGCCGTCGTCGGCGGGCTGGTGACGCCAGACTCGTACACGGTGGACAAGAGCACGGGCCAGGTCGTCGCGCGCGAGATCGCCGACAAGCAGGTGATGACCGTCCGCACGGAAAGTGGCACGGAAGAGCAGCCCGTCCCCGACACCCGTCGTGCGGCGCAGGTGTTGGAAGATGCGCAAATCGCCGAACTCGCCCGCCTCGGCGCGCAGATCGAGGCATTCTACGGCGCGCCGCAGGATATCGAGTGGTGTTATCTCCCCGCGCCCGCTGGGAGAGGGGGCCAACCGCAGACGGTTGGTGGGGATGAGGGTAGCTTCTTCATCGTTCAATCCCGCCCGATTACCACACTTGGCCAGGCGCTGCCGCCTGCCATCGAGTGGACGCGGCCCAATCCCAAAGGCCAGTATATGCGCGGCAGCATCGTGGATATGATGCCCGATCCGCTCAGCCCGTTGTTCGCCACCCTGGCGCTGCCGGCCATCGCCGATGTGGGCATGAACGAGGTGATGCGGCCTTTGACCCGCTCCGAACCGCACTTGCCGGCCGATTATATTACGACCATCAACGACTACGCCTACATGAGCGCTGCCTTCACACCGCGCCAGTGGTGGTGGATTCTCACCCGAATGATGCTCTCCTTCCCGCGCATTCTCCGCGAGGGTACGCCCCTGTGGCGCGACAAAATCCGTCCACGTTATGTGGCGACGGCGGCGCGTTGGCAGGACCGCTCTCTGGATGCCCTTTCCCTTGCCGATCTCTGGGCCGGCGCTCAGGAAGTCAACGCAGCGGCCATGTCACACCTGGCTGTATTGATGGTGGCGACGACCGGCGCCTCGGCAGGCAGCGAAATGCTGTTCACCCGCGTTTACGAAAAGTTGATCC
>DAOUAY010000485.1:0-5698 GCA_034432995.1 Anaerolineae bacterium
CCGTCACTCCGCCCAAACACCTCCGGGAAGTACATCTGGGACGCCGTCGCGGGGATCACGTTGTACGTCCCTGGGACGCTGGCGCGCATGATGTAGCTGTATTCGTAAGTCCCGCGCGGCAGGTACGCAGCGAAGAGGGCCACTTTCTCGTCGCGGATCTCCGAATGGGAGAACCACCACCAGCCCCAGCCGTACCAGCGATACCAATCGTCCTCTTCCTCTGCCGTGAGGTTGCGCACGCCCGGGCGCTCGCCGACGACGCTCGTGGTATTGAGGGTGACGTCCACCGCCTCGCAACCGGCGGGCAGCGGGTCTTCGACGACGACGTAGTACAGATCGGTGGGCGCGACGACGGTGAGCTTCACGCGGATCACGTCGCCGACCTGCGCGCCGTTCACGTAGGCATCTGGGTCATCAACAAGGTTGTACTGCCGTGCGATGACAATACCCCGATCCAGCGCCTTCACCTGGTCGACGGGCAGGAAGTAGCGCAGGTGCGCGGTGTAGTAAAGTTGGCCTTCACCCGTTTGCCCACTTGAAGCTGGAAGACGTTCGATGAACAAACGATTGCCTTCCTCCACCAGTAGTTGTGCAATAGCAACGGTGAGTTTCTGGCTTTCGGTGATATTGTCCGCGTTGTAGTCGCCTTGCAGCAGCACTTCACCGTTCAACGTGACCGTGTAGCTGAAGTCGCCCTGCAACTCGCCCGTGGCGCGCATGTAGGCGATCAAGCCCATGAGCGACCACGCCGTGGATTGCGTCGTGCCCCAGTGCCCCTCTTTGCGGACCGTCATCAGCCAGCGGACGACGTTGGGCAGCAAGTCGCTTTCGGGATTGTGACGCGCCAGCGCCCAAAGGACGATGCCGGTGGTGCGAATGTCGGTGTTCATGTTCCAGTAGTCGGGTTTGGTTTCTTCCCAATGCGTGCCGGTGGCGCTGTAGATAGCGGCCCCGTTGAGGTCGGAGAGCAGCGTATCCACGCGGCTGCGCTCGCCCGGGTCGAGCAGGCCGAAGGCCACCGCCAAGGTCGCCCGCCCGTAGTGATCCAGCAGATGCCGTTTCTCGAACAGTTGCACGGCGCGGCTCAACTCGCCGCCCTTTTCCGCGTCGCCCACCAGATTGACGTATTCGCCCAACACGTAGAGTTGGTACGCCAGACGGTTAGCTTGCCAGTGCGTGGTTCTGTCGGTGATGGAGAGCAGGCTGGTGCGGAGGTAGCCCGCGCCTTTGCGGATCACGTCGACATCGACGGTGAAGCCGGCGCGGCGCGCTTCGAGCATCCCCTGAAGGACGTAAGCTGTAACGTAGGGGTTGCTCGCGTCGCCCAGCCACCAGCCCCACCCGCCGTCGACCTTCTGCTGAGCGTAGAGACGTTGCAGCGCCACACCGACTTGCTCAGTCAGCGCCGCCTTGAGTCCGGGCCGGGCGATTCCCATTTCTTCCAGCGCCTGGTAGGTGAGGACGTTGGGCAGGAAGCGGCTGACGGTCTGCTCGACGCACTCGTAGGGGAAATGCTCCAGGTAGGTGAGCGCGTCCGCCGTCGCCGCCGTGAGCGAACCGTCCAATTGCACGGTCAACTCGCCCTGGGTGGGGTCGAACGCGCGCGGCAGTTGGACGATCTCCTGGCGCAGGTCCGGCCCGGCGAGCCGCCCGGCGGTGCCCACGACCTCCGGCGTCGAATAGCGGTAAACGGGCAAAGTGTCCTCGCGCCCGTCGTAGTAGCCGTCACCCCAAGCCTCCATACGCACGATGACTTGCTCTTCAGGCAGCGCCGTGACCGGCCACACGACCTTGACTTTATCGCCCGCCGGGATGTCTACAACCTTTGTCTGACTTGCTTGCGCTGGATCATAATCCAGCGCCAGCCCTTCGACGGTCAATGTCACCACGGCGGAAATCGCCGCGCCGGTGTTGTTATGCACGATGGTCGCAATCTCCGCCCGGTCGCCCACGACGAAGAAGCGCGGCAGCACGGGGCGCACGAGCAGGTCGAGCGTGCTCAGCACGTCCACGTCGGTGCGACCCACGAGCGTCTCAGCGGTGATGCCCCGCGCCTGCATCCGCCACGTCGTCAGGTTGTCGGGCAGCTTCACCTCCACGCGCGCGCGCCCGTCCGTGCCGGTGCGCACGACCGGGTCCCAAAACGCGGTATCGACGAAGTTGGTGCGGATGAAATTGTCGCCGTCGCCGCCCCCGCCGCCTTTGGCCTCGGGCGCAAGTTCACGGTTGTAGGCTTCCATGGCCACCGCCAGCGCCGCCGCCGTGCGCACGCCCAATCCGCGCTGGCTCCAGAAGCGTTCCAGCAGCGTCGGGCCGGTCTCGTCGGCCAGCGCCAGCACGGCCAGGTCGGCCAGCCGCAGCGACAGCTCCGCCTCCACCGGCTTCCCGGCGTGATTCGTCACCAGCACGTCATAAACGGCTGTCTCGCGGGGACGGTAGTACTTGCCGCTTTCAATCGACCGGTCGGGCGTGAGGGTGATCGTCAGCTCCTTTTCCTCGGTAGAGACCGGCAGCAATACCGTCCCCATTTTGAACGTCGCCAATCGCGCGTCTGCGCGCGCCGCGTCCGGCGACTGCGCGGACCCTTGCACGATGACGACGGAGACGAAAATGTTGGGGATGTGCGCCTCGGTGATGGGGATGCGCAGGACTTCGCTGTTGCTGTACAGCTCGATGACGGCGGTTTCGAGGATGCGCCCGCGCTCGATGGTGACGAGGGCGTTCACCGTCCCGCTGTACGGCGAGGGGATGAGGATTTCGGCCACGTCGCCCACCGTGTAAGTGTCCTTGTCGGTGATGAGATCGATGCGGTTGTTGCTCTCTTGCCGCCAGTAAGCTTCGCCGCCGCCCCACACCCAGATGTAAGTGCTGCTGCGGATGCCATTCCCGCGCGCGTCCTTGCCCGTGGCGCGGATTTTGTAGCTGCCCGATGACGGCGGCGTGAAGGTTGCTGTCGCCTTGCCGTCGGCCCGCGTGGTCACGGTCGTCGTGTAGATGGGGATGTCTTCCACCACCCACGTCCAGTAGAAGACGCCGTTTTCAGCCTGCTGGCGGACGTTGTACCAGCGATGTTCCATGAACACCACTTCCAATTGCCCGGCGGCCACTGGCGCGCTGTCCCAATCCACGGTCAGGATGTCCACGCCGCGCTCCTCGCCCGCCTTGGCGATGCGTCCCTGCGGGGCCAAACCGATGTAGAACTCACCCTTGTGCACGATGGTCGTCGTGCGATTGCTCACGTACTGGTCGTTGATGTCCGTCACGTTCGCCTCGATGGTGAAGCGGCGGCTGGTCAGTTCCTCGGCGATGTCCGCGGGGATGTCGATCACGACGCGGCCCTGGTCATCCGTCAGCGTTTCGCCGCTGGCGACGAGCCGCCCGTAGCCGCCGTACCCGCCCCGCTCGCGCTCCCAGTCGTAATCGGTCCAACTATAGTAGGGACACTTTTCGCCGCGCGGGCATTGGTAGCTAAAGCCGTAATCGGCGCTGAGGACGTTCCAATTCACCCGCGCGTTGGCGACCGCCCCACCGAAGTAGTAGCTGGCCTCGACGGCGGCGCGGATAGTCTCGCCGTTGAGATAGGCGTCGCGGTCGGTCGTCACCGCCACCTGGAACTCCGGCTTGCGGTACTCGGCCAGGGTGAAGCTGGCGCTGGTGTAGAAATCCAGTTCCGGCTCCTGCATTTGGATGTAATACGTGCCCAACGGCGCGGCTTCGTCGAGCGTCAACTCGCCGAAAAGTGTGCCCATATCGCTCAGGGGCAGGCGCTCGTTGTACAGCTCCTTGCCCTGGGGATCATCGACCCGCACGGTCAATGTACGGAGATCCGCCGGGATCGTGTAATTCGCGTCATCGTCGGCGCGGACGATGCCTTTGAAGTAGACGGTCTGGCCCGGCCGGTAGATCGGCCGGTCGGTGTACAGATAGCCGGCGTAATCGCCGCTGCCGTAATCGGCGCTCACGTTAAAATCCCAGGGACGGATACCGCTGTCCCAATCGTTGAACGCCACGGCGAAATCCGCGTCGCCGGGCTGCCCGGAGAACGCGAAATAGCTGTCCCACAATTCCGTCTCATCCCGGGCGGCGCTGAGGTAGACGCCGTCACTGTCCGTCTGGCCTTCACCATGCCAGTCGAGGTCCTGCCCCTTGAAGCGGAGGGGGAGATTCGGAACCGGCGCGCCCGTTGCCAAATCCGTGGCCCACACCAGCGCCTCCGTGCGCGTCTGCTTCATCGTCAGATTGACGCGCGAGCGGATGAAGACGTGCTGCCTGGGACGCGCGCCGATTTCGTAGCGTTGCACCTCCGGCGCAATCACCCTGAAAAGATAGATGCCCGGCGGCAATTGCTCGCCGTTCGCGTCTGTCATATCCAGGCGGATAAGGCGCGCCGTATTGCGCGGCGGATCCACCGGCACAGACCACCGGCGCACCCGGTCGGCGGCAGCCGGCTGGAAGTTGTAACGGAAATCGTAATCGCGATTATCGTAAAAATGGATGAAGGTCTCCACGCTGACGCGATAGAGTTCCGCATCCAGCCGGGAGACATTGCGATATCCTACGTAGATAGCGGTATCGGTATAGGCGTTGAATGTGCTCAAGTCGCCAATGGTGTTGAGCGTAGTGTAAGGCGACAGATCACCCGTCGTGAAGCGCAGCCGCAACGTCTCACCTAACGGCATACCGTACTTGTCGGGCGCTGCGCCGTCCAACGTGACGTTGTAGACCGTCGCCGGTTGCAGGCTCAAGGAGAAGCGCACCTCGGTATCGGCCTCGGACCAGTATGAGTACACCGACGTCGGCTCCGGGATAATGCGCACGTAGTCCAGCAGGCGTTCGGTCTGCATCGGGCTGGCGAAGGTGATGAGGATGTCGGTGTAAGGGCTGACGTTCGTCTCGCCGTTTGCGGGAGTAGTGGAAATCACGCCGGGGTCCTTGACGGTGTAGAAACGCCAGCCTTGAGGTAGCGGCAAAGTCACATCGCTATGACGGGCGCGCGCCGTGCTGGCAAGATTAGCATAGACCCGGACGTCGCGGGGCAAAGGCGCGGCAGGGACGAAGGTCAGCGTCTCTTCAGCGATAGCGGTTTCGCCACCGCTCCAGCGGAACGTTCCGGCGACCGGCTGGGCGTCGACTTTCAACGTGAACGCAGCTTCGACCGAGGCGTGATCCATAGGCTGATTGAAGGTCATGCTGATGACTGCGTCAGGCCCGATGTGTTGTTCCTCCGTGCCCGGCGTCCACCTGAGAAGTAGCGGGCGCTGCGTGGTGAACGTCCATGTGTAGTCTTCCGCCAACGGCGATCCAGACGTATCGTTCAGACCCGCCGCCACGCGCGCCGTGTAGACCGTCGCCGGGAGAAAGCCGCCTTCAGGGTGAAAACGGTAGATCGACGTGTTGAGCCACTCGCCCGTCCCCTGCACCGGCGGCGTGAAGGTCAACGGAGCGGGCAACTCCTCCTGGTCGCCAATCGCCGTCAACGGCACGACCGGCCGGTTGAAGACGACGGTGACGCTCGTATCCGGCGCGACGTCCTCACTATCGGGCGCGGGCTGCACCTCGCTAACCACCAGATGCCCCACCGTCTGGAACTGGAACGCGACGGGGTCGGCCAGCGCCGTTCCCTCGGCGTTGCGCGCCGTCGCATCCACGGTGACGCGATAGCTCGCGTCGCGCGCCAGCGGCTCCGCCGGCCTGAAGA
>DAOUAY010000486.1:0-7254 GCA_034432995.1 Anaerolineae bacterium
GCCTGGTCGAAGAGCGCCGAATGTGGGCCATCGGCGACAGCATCAGTGATTTCTTCGCCGCGATGCGCCGGCAGGCAGTGCATCACGATAACGTCAGCCTTGGCGCGCGCCAGCTTGGCGTCATCCACGCGATAAGGCGGGAACAGCTTGCGGCGCTGTTCCGCTTCAGCCTCCTGGCCCATGGAGGTCCAGGTGTCGGTGTAGATGACGTCAGCATCCTGCACCGCGGCCATGGGATCATCCACGGCCATAATGGTGGACCCGCTCTGCGCCGCCAGGCGTTGCCCAATGTGCCAGATCGCCGGATGCAAGCCATAACCCTTCGGCGCAGCCAGCGTGAAATCCATCCCCAACAGCGTCGCGCCGTACAAGAGCGAGGTCGCCACGTTGTTGCCATCGCCTAGATAGACGAGCTTCTTGCCCTTGAAGCTGCCCTTGTGTTCCAGAATGGTCAGGAAATCCGCCATACCCTGGCAGGGATGCGAGTAGTCCGACAGGCCGTTGATCACCGGCACGGTTGCATACTTTGCCAGCGCGACGACATCCGCGTGCCCGAAGACGCGAGCCATCACGACGTTGACGTAGCGCGAGATGACGCGGGCCACGTCGGCTACGCTTTCGCGTTTGCCCAACTGAATTTCATCCGGGGAAAGGTAGAGCGCATTGCCGCCGAGTTGCAACATCGCCACGTCGAAGGAAACGCGGGTGCGCAGGCTCGGTTTCTGAAAAATCATCCCCAGCACTTTGCCCTTGAGGTAGAGCGTCTCCTCGCCCGCTTTCCATGCGCTCTTGATGCGCACGGCCAGATCAAGGAGCGCCTGCATTTGCTCTGGCGTGAGGTCGGCCAATGTCAAGAAGTGTCTCATCGTGTATGCCTCCTGCTTAGATTGTGGTTTGCTTAAGTCGCTGTGCCTATAGTATACCACGAAGGGCATTAACAGGAAAAGTGCGTCAAGAGCGTGGGTGACTCATTACACATGTCATCCACACAATGAGTCCTATGCATGTTGGCGGTTATTGGCCCTGGTGCTATACTCTAACTGTCAACGGATTTTTGATCACAACGCGCAACCTGTAGCTTACAACGATTCTCATAAGGAGGGAACGATGATCAAAGCAGGATTGATTCTTGGCGCAGTGATGTTGGTTTTGGGCATTGGTGGCAGTCTGATCTCGCCGATTTGCGTGCCGTGTCTGGCGCTGGTAGCGGGTATCGCAGCCGGATACCTGGCATGTATCTTCGACAAGCCGCTCACATCCGGCGGCGCAGCCAAAGCAGGCGCGATTGCAGGCGCGATTGGCGGCGCGGGCGCGCTGCTTGGGCAGATTATCGGCAGTATTCTCAACAGTATCTGGGTTGATCCACAAACCGTTATCGACCTGATGGAGCAGCTTGGCCTGCCGGCCGCCTACGATCCCGGCATGGTTCGTATCACCCAAATCGGCGGCGGCGTGTGCTTCGGCCTGCTCGACATCGTGCTCATGGCCGGCCTCGGCGCGCTCGGCGGTATCCTCTGGCAACAGATCGCCGGGAAAAACACAAATAGCCATTAGCCTTCAGCATTTAGCTGTCCGCTACGGGCCGCGCCAGGCTGAAAGCTGAACGCTGACGGCTGGAAACTGACAACTGACGGCTTCGAAGGAGCTAACCTATGACTGAACAAAAACTGGTTTGGATCGAAGAGGAAGTCAAAGCACTGAGGGAGAGCGGGTTATTCATCAACCTGCGCACCATCGATTCCCCGCCCGGCGCGTGGATGACGGTGGATGGCAAGCGCGTGCTCAATCTCTGCACGAACAACTACCTGGGCCTCGCCGACGACGCGCGCCTGAAGGACGCCGCCAAGGCCGCCATCGATCGCTTCGGCGCGGGGCCGACAGCGGTGCGCTCCATCGCCGGGACGATCTCGCTGCACAAGGAACTGGAACGCGCGATGGCGGAGTTCAAGCGGGTGGAGGACGCGCTCTACGTGCAGGCCGGTTTCGTCGCCAACCAGGCGGCGCTCCCGCCTCTCGTCGGCAAGGAGGATGTCATCTTCTCGGACCGGCTGAACCATGCCAGCATCATCGATGGCGCGCGCTTGAGCCGCGCCAAGATTGTCGTCTACGAGCACTGCGATCCCGCCGATTTGGAAGTGAAGGTCAAGGAGAACCTTGCACAGTACCGGCGCGGGCTGGTCGTCACCGACGGCGTCTTCTCGATGGACGGCGATGTCGCCCCGCTGGACAAGATTTACGCGGTGGCGGAACAATACGGGCTGCTCACGATGGTCGATGACGCGCACGGCGAAGGCGTGCTCGGGCACGGTGGGCGCGGCATCGTGGATCACTTTGGGCTGCACGGTAAATTCGACGTGGAAATCGGCACGTTCTCCAAAGCGTTCGGCGTGGTGGGCGGCATCGTCGCCGGGAAGAAGCTCATCGTAGACTATCTGCGCCAGAAAGCGCGCCCGTTCCTCTTCTCCAGCGCCGTCACCCCCGCCGACACCGCCGCGTGCCTCGCCGCCGTGCAGATGCTCGCCGCTTCGACCGACCTGGTCGAGCAACTGTGGGAAAACACGAAGTACTTCAAGGGGCAGATGAAGGCCCTCGGCTTCGACGTCGGCAACAGCGTGACGCCGATCACGCCGGTGATGCTCGGCGAGGCGAAACTCGCGCAGGCGTTCAGCCGGCAACTCTTCGAGGAAGGCGTCTTCGCTATGGCGATTGGCTTCCCAACCGTCCCGCAGGGTCTCGCCCGCATCCGCGTGATGGTCTCCGCCGCGCTCTCCAGAGACGATATGGACTTCGGGCTGGAGAAGTTTGCCAAAGTCGGGAAGGCGCTGAATGTGATTTCGTGATGCGAATTACGAATTACGAATTACGCATAGCGCGCGTCTATGGCTTTCTGTACTGCGTCGTAATCCGCCGGTAGTTCTACTGGTGGATTTGCGTATTGGGCGATGATGTCCGCCAGCTCACGGTTGTGGTACTTGACCTTGAAATCGGTGAATTTGAGGCCGTGGGCGGTGGAAATGACCACCACGCGGTCGTCGGGTTGGATGTCACCGCGATCGATCAACTTGAAGAGCGTTGCCAGCGCGACGCCGGTGTGCGGGCAGCAGTACATGCCGGTGCGGTCGGCGCGAGCCGCAGCGTCGGCCAACTCGTCCTCGGTGGCCTGTTCGACGATGCCGTCGAAGGCGGTCAGCGTTTTGACGGCGCGTTCGTAGCTCACCGGGTCGCCGATCTGGATGGCGCTGGCGAGCGTCTTCTGCGCCTGCACCGGGCGGTATTCGCGGAAGCCGGTCTGGTAGCTCAGGTAGAGCGGATTGGCGCGCGTCGCTTGCGCGCAGGCGATGCGCGGCAATTTGTCGATCAGTCCTAGTTCCTTCATCAGCAGGAAGCCCTTGCCCAACGCGCTGACGTTGCCCAGGTTTCCCACCGGGATCACGATCCAGTCCGGCACTTGCCAATCGAACTGCTGCACGATTTCGATGGCGACCGTCTTCTGGCCTTCCATGCGCAGCGGATTCATCGAGTTAGCCAGGTAGAGCGTAGGATCGGCGGCGATCTGCTGTACGATGCGCATACAGCCGTCGAAGTCGGTGTCGAGCGAGAGGACGAGCGCGTTGTTGGCGATGGGCTGGATCAACTGTGCGGTGGAGACCTTGCCCTTCGGCAGCAGCACCACGGCGGGGATATTCGCCGCCGCCGCATACGCCGCTAGCGCCGCGGACGTGTCGCCCGTGGAGGCGCAGACGACCGCACGAATGGGCAAGCCGTCGGCCCGCATCTGCTTCACCACGGAGACCAGCACTGTCATTCCCAAATCCTTGAACGAGCCGGTGTGGCTGTTCCCGCACAGCTTCACCCACAAATCGGAGACGCCGATCTCCTTGCCCAGTCGCTCCGCCCAGAAGCAGTTGGTGTGCCCTTCGTACATCGAAACGACGTTGTCATTGTCCACCTGGGGACACACCCACTCCTTCTTGCCCCACACGCCGCTGCCGTAAGGCCATTCGGTGGTATGCGCCCGCTTCTCGAAAAGCTGCTTCCACTCGGCAGCGCTGCGATCCCGCAACGCATCGACGTCGTGAACCACATCCAACAGGCCGCCGCAATCCTCACAGCGATAGGCGATGTCGTAGATCGAATAGCGCCTCCCACACCCGCGCACACATTCGAGCCAGCTATGGTATGCCATTTCCCCTCCCGCAAAAGACAAACCACGAATCTACACGAATTTTCACGAATAACATTTGAAAATTAGTATAAATTCGTGATGATTCGTGGCAAAAATAGAAATTTCCGGCAATCAAGTTTCCAGGTCGGGCACAAGTCGCGCAGCCCCCCATCGTCCACGTATGGTGAGAGCCGCCCACCCTAGCAGCGCCAATTCCAGAGCAATTTCGGCGGGATTTTGCAATCTGCGCAACAGAATTTCCCAGAAGCCCGGCGATGGCTCGAAGTCGTATTGCGCGAATGGATGCAGCCACGGGACATCCCCGCCGATGTCGGACACCAGATGCCCCAGATAGCCCACGGCCCAACTCCACGCGGTCTGCCGTCCCCACAGCAACCGCACGATGACGGTCGAAACGGCAAGGCCAAACAAGGTGTGGCCCCACATTCGCCCACTCGGCATGATGTTTAGCCCTTGACACAACGCCTTGTCCACCACGTCAGGGATCACGCCGGCAACGACAACCGGGACCAGATCAGCCTTCAAATAGCGATGCGCCAGGACCGAGACGCCCAAGTGCCCAACCAGCATTACGCCCCTACCACGTGCGTTAGTGTTTGGTGGATCGGCACATAGCCGGCGGCGCGCAGGTCTTCAGGCGGCATGGAGGCTTCGTCGGGCTTGTCGGAGAGCGCGAAGAGCAGTGCGCCCCGGTCGCGCCAGGCCAGCATCAGCTCGCGCACCTCGTGGGTAAGGCAGATTTCACGCGCCAGCAAGTCCTCCGGTGCGGCATCCAGCGGCAGCACACCCATACGCCCAATCGTCTCGCGGTATTCGTTGTAGCGGAACGCCTTGAACGGCGTGGGATCGCCAGCCTGCACCAGCGCGTAGATGTCGCCGTGCAGCGCGCGCAGGTTGGCAGGCAAATCGGCGGCCCGCCCGTCCACGGCGTGGATGAACTGCGCGAACGCCTGCATCCGCCCGGCGCGAACATCGTCCACGAGGGCCTCACGCTCGTACAAGCCGCTTCCCACGATCAGGCAGATGTAGGCGAGATAGTCCTGGTTGTCGGCGGTGAAGGGATGGAATTCGGGCTGTTTGAGCTGATCGTAGGCGGCCTGGAACCGCTCCGCGTCGAACGCCGCGCCCAGCAAATCGCCGACGGTGCAACGCACCGCCGCCACCCGCGCCGCGTCGATGACGCGATCGTTGCGCCCGCGCGCGCCAAGCGTCGTCTTGTCCAGATCGAGGACGACCGCCGTGCTCTCGTCCACCGGGAAACCCTGTTCGCGGCAAAACGCATCGAATTCCGCCAGCAGCGTCCAGCGGTTCGCCAGGTAGAGCGGATAACCATCCAGCGCCGTGACCTCGACCTGGGCAGGCGCGGGCTTCTCCGCGCCGATGAAAGCGACGCCGGGCCAGTTCCCTGCCCGGCAGATATTGGCGAAGGCCGTGCCGTCATTCATGCGCGTGTCGCCCACGAAGATCAGGCGCGCAATCGACGTCCCCGGCGCACCGAAAGCGCGAGCCAACCGCAGCAAGTGGACAATCGCCCGCGCATAATCCGCCTCACTCTTGCGCGGAATCGTGTTGGCAGGAATCCCCACCTTTGCGCGCATCTCGGCCAGACGCGGCAGACGCACATCCGCCGCATCCAGATTCCGGTACACAATCCGATCCCCGACGAACTCAGAGACCGATGTCAGACCATAGTTTTGCATAACAGTCCCTCAGCGAATTACGAATTACGAATTACGAGTTACGAGTTACGAATTACGAATTACGAATTACGAATTACGAATTACGAGTTACGAGTTACGAGTTACGAGTTACGAGTTACGAGTTACGAATCCCGTCGCCACGAGCAGTTCGGCGTTGAGGATTGCGCCGCTGGCTGCGCCGCGCAGGGTGTTGTGGCTCACCGTCGTCATGCGGATGTCGAGCAGCGGGCAAAGACGCACCCGGCCCACGGAGATCGCCATGCCGCCCTCGGCGTCGCGGTCGCGGCGGGGCTGGGGACGATCCGGCTCGGTCCGCACAACGAGCGGGCGCTCCGGCGCGCTCGGCAGACCACGCGCAACTTCCGCCCCGCGAAAATCGCGCAGCGCGGCGATGACATCATCCACCGATGCCGGACGCTCGAAGCCGACCGACAGACTCACCGTGTGCCCGTCGAAAACCGGGACGCGGTTGGCGTGCGCGCTGAGCACGATGTCGGCGTCCACGCCGCGGCCATCCACCACCCGCCCCAGCATCTTGCGCAACTCTTGCGCGAACTTCTCTTCCTCGCCAGGAATGTAAGGGACGACGTTGTCCAGGATGTCGAGCGAGGCCACGCCGGGATAGCCCGCACCGGAAATGGCCTGCATCGAGGTCATAAAGACTTTGCGGGCGCCAAACACCACATCCAGCGGCTTGAGCGGCAGCGTCACACCCGTGATCGTGCAGTTAGGGCTGGCAACGATGAGGCCAGGCCAACCGCGTCCGGCGCGCTGCGCTTCGATCAGCGCCACGTGGTCGGCGTTGACCTCCGGGATGAGCAGCGGCACGTCATCCACGGCGCGGTACGGCGAGGCGTTCGTGCAGACGGCGTATCCCGCTTGCGCAAACTGCGGCTCGATCTCCCGCGCTACATCCGCCGGCAGCGCCGAAAAGACCAGCTTCGCGGGTAGCGACGGCTCCAACGGCTGCACCACCATCTCGCCCACGACGGGGGGCGGATCGCCGGGAATCACCCACTTGCAGACGTCGGCGTACCGCTTCCCCGCACTGCGCTCCGACGCCGCCAGCGCCGTCACCTCGAACCACGGATGCCCCGCCAACAACTGAATAAACCGCTGTCCCACCGCCCCCGTCGCGCCCAAAATCCCAACCGAAATTTTGTTAAACGTTTCCATAGCTTCCCCTTCTGAAGAAATGAGTAAAGAGAAATGAGAAATGAGTAATGAGAAATGAGTAACGAGAAATGAGAAATGAGTAATGAGTAACAAGGCCCCTGCTCTTCACTCTTTACTCTTCACTCTTTACTCTTCACTCTTTACTCTTTACTCTTTACTTTCCCCAATTCTCCGGGCGCAACGACCGCACCG
>DAOUAY010000487.1:0-24953 GCA_034432995.1 Anaerolineae bacterium
GCGCGGCGCGGGTGACGGCGTCCCAGGCGCGGGAAGAGCGCCAGCCACGCGCCGCTGGCCCCAAAGCCGAGCATCGCCAGGCTGATGATCATGAAGGCGAAGTGGTAGAATTGGGCAACGGAGTACAGACGGGTCAGGTTGATCTCGAACATCAACGTGGCAGCAGAAAGGAAAAGCAGAGCCACAAGTACGCTGGTCTTGACCGATGTACCAGTCTCTACTGACGCGCAAGTGGCAGCAGACAAGGCTGGAGCTGCCAAACCGGCGAATTGATTTATTTGAATTTGGCAAGAATGTCGTTTCGTCACACTTCTATCCCTCACAAAAAAACAAGCCCCATCCAACTCCAACGCGAAGGAATCTGAACAAAAAATAAAATAAATCACAGAGCGATAGATTTTTTGCTCATCCTTTGCAGTCTAGAAACCAGTATCAGGCAATTATATAGCGCAATGTATAAAACACTATAATAAAAAATCCCTATCTTGCCCTACTTATTATAGTCTGAACAGTCACTGAGGCTCAGCAATCAGTTTGACTAAGTGGCATACCTGACCAAAGTACTCTTGACTTTTAAAGACCGAACTTTATAATGAAAGTGAGAGTTAAGTAAGAATTTAGTGATGGGATGGGAAGTATGACCATCAGGCAAGCGAACGGGAATCTTTTGGAAAAATTCCAAAAGACTGACGCCAGTTCGCGGATTAATGTTTGATTTCTGTTAAACATAATCAATGGAGGCGCCATTATGGAACATAAACGCCCTCGAGCGCAAAGCCTAGTGGAATTTGCTTTGTTGCTACCTGTGTTATTGTTAGTCATTCTCACTTTGATTGACGCCGCGTTAGTTTTTCAAGGTTATCTGACTGTCGCACATGCCGCACGTGAAGGTATGCGTTTTGCTGTCGTTTACCGACCCAATCAAGGTGAATGTCTACATCGGGACAGCACTGGTATTGCCATTCCCGAGCCATATCCCGATTGCCCCGTAGATTACGCTGAAGACAGCACCGAATCCGATAACAGGTACTTCGCACGCCGGTCAGTGCTGATTAAACGCGCAGCCATGCAAGCCGTCGTAGGCTTACGCACGGAAACAATTTGCGACGGCGTGGATAGCTCTACATGTATTACCACGCACAACAACGAACCCGGTATGCTGGGAGTACGCATCTGGGGGTTCCAGTCCTTCGAGGGATCGGAACAAATCAACATGCCTGGATTGCAGGGGTTACCGGTGCGTGTGCAAGTCATCCACAATGTCCCGCTAGTCGTCTATGGCGCCTTTCTGCCCAATGCGCATTTACAGGTGCGCAGCGCAGCCAGCGGCATCAATGAGGGAGTGCAAGTAGGCTGGGGCAACCTGCCGCCGCCCACTTTTGGGGCCGTGCCGCCGCCTGTTCCTCCGGGAACAGCCCCACCACCGAACACGCCAATACCGCCGGCGACGCCCGGTGGACCTGCGCCAACGCCAACCCCCCTACCCAATTATACAATTATGCTCAACTTCGAAACCGCGCTCAACGAGTTGCCGGACGACCGTTCGCACGTGGTCATCGCGCACGTTCGGGATGAGTCAGGGGGCAATGTGGCCGGCGCACGGGTGACGTTCCGCACGGATTTTGGCAGCTTCAGCATCTCCGGCGTTGGTACACCTTCCATCATTGTCTCTACGGATGCCAATGGATTAGCCCGCACGACCCTGTATGCCAACCGCCCTGGGACCTCGTTGGTAACAGCCTGGTTGAATTATAACAACGATGGCACAATAGACCCCGCAGAACCGGTGGACACAGCCACCAAGATCTGGCAAGCAACCGGTCCCTATCTGATCGTGTCCGACCATAACCCCATCCCCAACAATTGGTTGGCAGTCTCAGTTATGGACCATCCTCCAACGGGCAATCCACACTCGTTGTGGTGGTGTCCCACACTGGTGACTTCCACACAGGTCATTGCGCGCCTGGCCTACCCGGTCAACGTCGATGGCGTCACCTGGGACCGCGAAGACGTGCCGGTCCAAATCCCCTTAGGGGTGGCCGGCAGTTACCGCATCGAATCGCACAGAGGCGACGGCGGCGGCAATGGCTGTGCTCAACCGGGCAGTCTGATCGCCTACTCCGGGATCATCGAAATCGCAGCCGTACCGCCCGATCTGATCATTCAAGCCGTCACCGTCGTCGATCAACTTTTCATCCGCCCCGGCGAACCCATCACGCTCGTCATCACCGTGACCAATCAATCGCCAGTACCCATCACGACTGGTCCCTTCGACGTGGATGTATACATGCCGCAGGATAACGCGCCACAGGTGCAACAAATGGGCCTTAGCAAGCACTGGGCGCCCAACCTGGGACCACTGAGTAGTTACGTTCTCACCACAACGGTAACGGTTTACACATACCAACCGCAAACACTCTGGATGCAAGTGGATACCACCAATTACATCAAAGAGGGCGAAGCCGGTGGTGAAAACAACAACACCTTCGGCCCCATCACCATCCAACCTCAGCTCTGTGTACCCTTCCGGGGGCGCAACGACAATTTCGATGGCGGCTTAGGGGGGCAATGGAGCGGTCTGGACTTGCCCACGGCATCCCACAATGTGGTGGGGGGGCAACTACGAATCATGCCGAACCGAGGGCGAATCGGCGGCACCAGCACCAACTTTGATGGCGGCCGTTACGTGCATCAGGGGCCAATAAGCGGCAATTTCGACGTTCAGTTGCGCGTGATAAGCATCGGCTCGACCGACACCGGCGCGGAAGCCGGGTTGATGGTGCGCGAGTCTATGGATCTCAACAGCCGGTATTTTGCCACGCTGGTCAAGGTCGCCAACACCGTTCACCAGGATTATCGCACCAGTACCGGGGGCGCTGCAACCGAATCCAGCAACAGCATCAGTCTGCCACTGTGGGTGCGTATTACCCGCACGGGCGATGTGTTCCGTTCCTTTTCCTCTACGAACGGAACGTCCTGGACGGAGCGCGGTTCGGCGCGCACGATAACGATGGGGGCTGTATCCGTAGGGATTGTCGCCAACAGCGACGATTATGGTATTCCCGGTCCGGCGCTGTTCGACGATTTCACGGTCACCTCCGGCGCCGCCATCAGCGACACCTTCAATAGCGGCCTGGGTGGGCAATGGGCGAGCACGACGTTGCTGCGTGGTTCGGAAGGCGCCAGCGGCGGCGCGCTCGCGGTCACATCGGGATGGGGTGATATCGGCAATCCCGCGAATTACGACAGCTTCCGCTATCTGTACCAGTCGCCGGTGAGCGGCAACTTCAGCATGACGGTGCAAGTATTGAGCCTGGGATCCAGTGACACCGACTCCAATGCCGGATTGATGGTGCGCGGGT
This sequence comes from Anaerolineae bacterium, assembly GCA_034432995.1. Lineage (GTDB taxonomy): Bacteria > Chloroflexota > Anaerolineae > B4-G1 > SLSP01 > DSWT01. The sequence goes on from DAOUAY010000487.1 coordinate 3,363, forward strand.
CGTTAGAGCCGGATGCTGTGCATTATTCTTTATTCCAGACGCTAGCAGGAACTATCTCACGCGAACACCGCGCGACAACCGGAGGGAACGCGGTTGTAAACACGAATAGCGCCAGCGTGCCACAATACTTACAAATCGCGCGTCAAGACAATGTTTTCAGAGCCTATTCGTCTGTGGATGGCGTGAACTGGACGTTGCGCAGGACCGATACACTCAACAATATACCCAGTTCGGTTTACATTGGGTTAGCAACCAGTTCCGATAACGCCGCTGTTGGCCCGGCAGTTTACGACAACTTCACCATCTGCGCGCCATCCGATGGATCAGTCCCCCCAACACCCGAGCCGCCCGCCATTTACCCGCCAGGCTTGACGCAATGCGCCGAGTTGCTCTCCGTAGCAGGATTCGAGGGCAACCCGGAGACGGTCTTTTCCCTCTGGAAAGCCGGCGACCGCAACGGCCTTTCAGGCGCTTACCAACGGACCTCAGCGCAATTCCGGCGGGGGAGTTTCGCGATGCGGCTGCACGCATCCAACGGGACGATCCCCTGCGCCAGCAACCAATTCCAACCTTACCTGTATCAGCAAGTGACGATGCCCACTAAGGTGTTCACTTTCTCCACAGTTACCGTCTCCGGCTACTACTATATAGAAAGGAGCACCCTGGAATGTAGCCTGGGCTCGACTTATGACCCCGACGATGTGTTGAGCGTCAATCTCTATCCGCAAGCCGGCGGCGCAGCGTTGCTGGCCCCACAAACGGCCATCAACGGCGGTTTTCCTTCAGGAACATGGTATCCTGTGCAGATCAATCTGGAAATGGCGATGGGCAATCCTAGCACGTATGCCGGACAAACGCTGCGTATGCAATGGGACGGCAACAACGACAGGGACGTCAATGGCACCTTCTTCTATCTGGACGATCTGAGTGTACAGGTATGTACATCCTGGCCTGTTCCTCCCGCCCAGCCAGGTACCGCTTCGATCGGTGGGGCAATCAGAACCCGCGGGCAGAACAACCTGCCCATCGTCCTGCCGGGCGCAGACGTGTGGGCCTATGCCCAAGGGGGAGAGGTATTGCGTACACGCTCGATTCATAATGGAACATATCACTTCTACAACATTACGCCCGGCACCTACGTTATCTACGCCGAAGCTTGGATGAGTGGGCAATTGCGGACGGCAACCACGCAGGTCACCGTGGTCGCCAACGAACGCAATTACAATATTAACCTGTTGTTACAGTAAGCGCCTTGAGGTTAAGATATGTATAAATGGCGATGGCGTCTAGGGGCGGCACTGGTGTTCGTAATGCTATATGGCGTAGCGCACGTCCTCGCCGTATGGTGGCACTTACCAATGTTGCTCTCCGCCCCCACGGACGTCTGCGACATAGAGCCTCGTTCGGCCATCAGCGCAGATGATGGATGGATGGCGAGTGTTTGGATCCAGGGACGCAAGATCAACAACGGGTGCGTGAGCCGCGGCGCAGCCATGCTCCGATGGGTAACGACCGATGCGGCGCAGACCGGTTGGAGCAATCCCGTCGCGCTCGCTTTGCCAACGGCGTATGCGAGCGGGTGTTTCGTTCACACGGATATAGCCCTTGCCGGTAGCGTTGCGCACATCGCTGCCACAGTATGGTCCCCCTGTGAAGATATGAATGCCAACAGCGCGATCCTGCACTACACCTGCAACCTGGCAACAGGCGCTTGTTCTCCGGCAACCGTGGCCATGGCGCAACTGGGGACGGCAGGCTTGCGCCTTTCCGATACGCGGATTGTGCTCGACAGCCTGCACCGCCCACACATCGTGTATGGTCGCGCAGAACACACGCTGGCGCAAGGTAGGCTATTCTATATCCGCAATCTGGGCAGTGGATGGAGCGTCAATCCAGTACAACTTTCTCCCACCTCGGAGAACGCTTATCGCCCCGCTCTGGCGGCTTCTAATGGGCGCATCCACGTGGTGTGGCAACATCACCGCGATTATGTCGACGGCCTGGGGCGCTTGCGGCAAAGAGGCGATGTACGTTATCGAAATTGCGCCGAAGAAGGCGTGTGCAACCCTGTGATCGGCTATCCTAGCCCAACGGCCCTGACCGAGACTACCTATCCGGTCCCCAACGTTGCCGCACGCGGAGACCGCGTTATCTTGACCTGGAATGTGTGCGCCGATGTAGACAACAATCCGCCCTGTGAAAGCTTTTACCTGATCTACGTGCGATCGAATACCAATGGATCAGGGTTTCCCGCCCAACCGTTAGAAGTAGGCACGGATATGGAACTGCGCTTTATCAGCATTTCCACACGCTACTACGGCGGAAGCGACAGGCTAGATAATCCGGCAGGTGAGTACGGAATGCATCTCAGCCCCTCGGTAGCGCTCGATCCGGCCGGATTACCTTATCTGGCATGGCAGATGCAACAAGGTAGCGGCTACGTACTGACGACAACGCATGCTATTTCGGTGGCGGAGATCGGTCAAGGCTTCGTATGGGCAGAGGAAGAGATGCCCCCATCTGGCGATGGCAGCGACAACCGTGTCTATCCTTCATTAGCGCTGACGGCGTCCGGCGAGGCACAGGCGTTACACCTCGTATATATGCGCACGTGGAAGGATGGGCAATGGAACCGCTCGCAAGTGAACTACGATGTAGCCAGTCCTGCGCGCCCAACTGTCCGGTTGAACTACACAGAACGCACCAGCGCCCTGCCGTTAGAGCGTACACAGGTCATCACGGCGCATATGGCGCAGCAAAACGGCGCACCAATTAGTAACGCGCCGGTGACGATCAAAACAACGCTAGGCAGCTTCGATCCCAATGGCTATGGCGTATCACAGCTTCAGAGAACGACTGATGCCCAGGGGACCGCGACGGTGACGCTATACTCCAATCTGGTCGGCACGGCGCAGGTCTCCGCGTGGATCGATTCAGTGATCAATTCGAGTTGGGATGTAGGAGAACCCGGCGCAGCCTTGACACAGACCTGGGTCTTTAGCGGGACGCCCGCGGTGAACGTCTTATCCGCACTGGTAGAGGCTAGGCAATGGATTACGGCTACCGTACACGCTCATCCCTACGCAGATTTGGCCGATCCCTACTCGAATGGCGAACCGCTGAACTACTTCATGTGGTGGTGTCGTACTGCTGCGCCTGAGTACCCACCCGCCCAGCAACTCGGCGGCGCTTTCCAGGTAGACATCAACACCTGGGAGCGCAATATGCTGGTGCGCGTTCCGATGGGAATGACAGGCATCTATCACCTCGAAACACACATCGAGACTGGCGGCAACGCGCCTTGTGGCAATGTGGATTCTCTGGTTGCTGCTTCAGCCACACTCACCGCAACTTCTGAACCGCCCTCGTTAACCGTGTCGCCAGGCCCAGTGATGGGTGGGCAATTGATCACGACGACTGTACGCAATCATCCTTACAGCACCATAGACGGTGACCCGCTGAATTACTACCTGTGGTGGTGTCCAGTCGCAGCGCCGACGGCGCCGCTGACACAGCAAATCGGCGAGGCTTTTCAAGTCGACAGCGATACCTGGTCACGCACCAACTGGACGTTCCGCGCGCCCTATGGTATAAACGGAACATACCGCCTGGAAACGCACAATGCAAATGTCGCCACGCCATGCAGCGACGCGGCGTCGCGGGTGGCTGTGTCGCCACTGATTACGGCGACATCTACTTATCCCCCCGGTCCTGTGATCATCCTCAACAATGACCGACCTTATCCAGGCCTGCCGATAGTGGCTACGTTACGACAGCACGCAAATGGAGTGTATGAAGTGTGGTGGTGTACCGATTATGGCAAGGTGGTCGAGCAACGCGTGGCAGCGGCAGTGACGGTAAGCTCGAATGCCGTGGCAACCTCTTTACGCGTTCCACTTCAAGTATCCGGGCTATATCACGTGGAATCGCATACGACAGCCCCAGGCGCTGGATGTGGCAACGCCACAACACATGTAGGATCTTCGGCGTTGATATGGCCATACAGCCAAATCTACTTGCCTCTGGTAGCACGCCGGCGATAGGACAAATTATGGAACAACGAAAATGGTTATACGTGGCGCTCTTCGTGCTGACAATCATCACCATAGGTTTTCTTCTCATCATCTGGCAGTCAGGAATGCCGGCCGGCGGCACGATCGGCGCTTCACAATCCCTGCCGCACCTGGTTCAATCGCCCGCTGAAGCAGCAACGATTTTGCAGGCCTGGATGGCAGCTAATTGGGCAGAAGATGCGCGCCTCGTAGCATGTACACTGACATTGTCGCGCCGTAGCCCAACGGAACAAAGCTGGAGTTGTCAAGCCTATTCAGCGCAGAACAACCGGTTGCTGGTGGTTCTGGTACAGGGCCAGGATATCAAGGTGTTGCGCGACATCGCCGCACTTTATCGGCCTACAGAATTGTCAGCAACAGCCTGGAACAAAGATATTCAGGATATCCTAAAAGTGTGGTGGCATGAAGGCGGGGCTACCGCATGGAACGCAACTTCTATCTCCACCGTGACCATACATTTGGGTATGCGTGAGGATGGCGCACCATCGTGGCAATTGACAGTGACAAAAGATAAGCTAAACACGTTGGAATACTGGGAAATCCATGCCGGCACAGGGGCCTTATTGGAACACAGTATAACAGGAGGTTGACGATGAAAAAGATAACACAATTATGTCGCAAGCTACAACACGGCGCACATGGACAGGGATTGGTCGAATTCGCGCTAGTGTTGCCGCTCTTGATCTTGCTGTTACTTGGAGTTATGGAGATAGGATTTGCATTCTTCGACTATATCGCCCTGGCGACAGCCAACCGTGAAGGGATTCGTTTAGCTTCGCGCGCCCGGTTTACCGATGATATGACCGCAGGTCTGGTCGTCAGCAGCAGTGGGCTGGTTGAACGTCCCGATGGCTCATTTGAGCCAAATATGAAGTTGCTGGGTGAAGGTGCGAATCTGGGTGTGATTATTACCCACATCGCCATCGACCCACACGGAGTGTTGCTAAACACATCAACGTACGTCTCTGGCACAATCGTCGGCGCTGACGGTGAACCGCGACTCATCACTCCAGAAGATACCAGATTAACTGAGGATATGCTGATCGAATTGATCCATAACAGTATGAATGCCACTTCACAGGTGAATACTTACCGCGAGGCGCAGTTGTACAATACGATCAATAATGAATTGGTCATTTTGGAAACATTTCTGGCGCATAGCCTGATCACACCGGTTATCGGCAATCCAAATAGCACAATCACATTGTATTTCCATTCAACAATGCGCGTGATGCGTGACTCGCGGGATGCAGTTCACTAGGTTGAAGATCGAGCCTGACGAGGTGGCCGAGGTAAGACGAGTAATGTTGTCAAAGGAGGTATGATATGGGACACAAAAAACGCAATCGCAGAACATACAACGAACGCGGTCAGAGCCTGATTTTGGTAGCCTTTGGTATCTTTGCGCTGTTGGGCTTTGTCGGATTGGCCGTCGATGTAGGGCTTTCCTACGTCACGCGTGTCAAAGCCCGCCGCGCGGCCGATGCTGCCGCATTAGCCGCCGCCGCCGAGTTGCCCCTGGAAGCAGCCGCACAAGTGCGCGCGTTGGAATACCTCGAAGCCAACGGGTACCCTTGCGGCTTGACCGTCCAGATTCAGGATGGGAATCTGATTTATACATGCAACAACCAGGAGACCCGAGCAGAAATCAACAGTGGATACGCAGGCAGCTACATTTCCGGCCCGGACGGAGAACAAGCCCAACGTGTGATCCAAATTAACACCATTCCCTACCGCGATAACGTCTTTGCCCACGATACCGCCAGCCGGATCGAGGTAATCGTGAAAGATAGTTCTCCGGTCTTCTTTATGCGGATATTTGGGTATCGTGATATCAAGGTCGCCGGACGCGCTGTAGGCGAGAACATCAACAACCTTGACGTGGTGCTGGTGTTTGACATTTCCGGTTCGATGGAGTTCGATACCCTTTGCTACGGTTGTTGGACGCCAGTCTCAGGACAAATATATCCAGATGGCGCCCGTTGGCCCCTGCCGTGGAATGGCCCTGCCAGCGGGCCGCCTGCGCACTGCTCCGGCAGCGGGACCCATCTTACCTATAGCAGCCGCCCATACATCATCATCGAAGCCGAGGATTACAGCCGCAACAATGTGCCTGTGAACCGCGACCTGTATTCGATGGGGAAGACCTACTGGGTGCTCCAGCGTAATGGCGGTACCGGCCTATCCACCACAGCCTTACCTACGTACCTGCGCAACGACACCGGCGCAGGTGCGCTGGGGCGTGACACACGCGGAGCTTACATCACCCATTTCCCCTATCGCAATCAATCCAACAGCGATGGAGCTGGCGTGAACTGCATCTGGAATGATTTGCTCAACGGCCAGCAATGTTTGCGCGATGCCTGGACCTACAGCGTCGGCGGCCCGTACGACACCCCACGTGTTGATTATGACTTCCGGGTTCCTAGCAGCGGGACCTGGCACATCTGGGCACGCGGGCAAGGGCGCGATGGCGGCATCGGCAACCTGATGTGGGGTATCAACCGCACCCCCATCGCCAGCATCAGAAGTGACGCCAACACGAGCTTCGAAGTCCGCAACACCCTCCAATACAACGGAGCGACGAGCGCAGGATGGCGTTGGGTGCAGTTGGGCAGCCAATCCTTCAATGCCAACACAACCTACGAGCTTAACCTGTGGGCCGGCGGCGTCGGGTTTGCGCTTGACCGGATTATCATTACGACCGACTCCCGCACGCCAGCATCTGCGGTCAGCAGCGACAGTAGCTTCACCGCCCAGGTCCTGAACAATACGGCCAACATCAACAACAACCGCACCGATCGCGCCTGCGATCCATGTGACGAACGCTATGGTGGATATCCCGGCGGGCCGGGCGGCAACCAACCTCCACATTGCGTGATTCCCGGTTTCCCCGTCGATCATCCGAGCAACCTCCGCTATTTGCACGACATCTACGATGACGAGCAACCCATTCGCGGCGCAAAAGAGGCTGCGGCCCGTTTCATCGAACGTTTCGATCCGCAGTTCGACCAAATCGGCTATGTGACCTATAGCAACAGCGCTACTATCGTCAGCGAATTGGAGTGCGTGCGCCGGCGCGGCGCGGCGAATTGCAACATGGACATCATCAACACCAACGTTACCAGCAAAGTGCGCGCCAGTAATGCCAGCGGCAGCACCAACATACCTCATGGGTTGATGTTAGGCATCAATGTATTGAGCAGTAGAACGGGCCATTACGGACGTCCTGGGGCAGCACATATCATGGTCTTTATGACCGATGGCGAGGCCAATATGATCGACGGGACCAGCCCGGTCTGCTATGCCCAGGATTACTGGCCGAAGAATACTGGCTCGACTAACATCGACCGCGCCAAGGACTGCACCGTCTACTATGCCCGGCAGGCGCGCAACAATGGAATCGTGATCTACTCTATCACGTTGGGTGACGGCGCCGATATCGAAGTGATGCAATACATTGCGGAGCTGACCGGCGGCATCCACCGCCACGCGCCGCGACCCGAACAACTCAACCCGATTTTCGAAGAACTCTACAACCGCATCTTCCTGCGCTTGGTCGAGTAGTAATCTCCTCTTCACCGACGCGCATCGACGGGTCAATCCCATTAGAAAGCCCCCCACCGCGAAAGAGGTGAGGGGCTTATCTCTCTAAATCCAATCTATGATCGTCGGTTATTCTTGAACCACCGGAGCAGGCGTTGCATACGGCGTCAACTCTAGCGGTACACGCAGATTTGTCGGCGCAACCGGCAAATCGGAGGGGGACTGTGGAATTTGATAACGATCCAGAATATAACGGCTCCATACTGCGCCGGTAATCCAGTAGTTCGTATCGTTAGGAGCGCGCAACACCAAATCCAAATCTGCCCCAATCTCATAGAGATACTTCAAAATGAGCGCATCCTGCGGCGTTACTAATAGCGTAACCAATTCTATGTCGCTACGGTACATCGGTTCAGAAGAAACGACCGCCGCTGCGGGCTGCGGTTGCTGTTGTGGCTGTAGGATCCCAGCACCATCCTCGCTAGTTACAGGCGTTGCGGCTGCCGCTGGAACCTCGGTATTCATAGCGTATTGCGCTCCGACACGCCATACAATCGCATCCTGCACCGTCATCTGCACAACGACCTGCGGGAAGGGATCGCCATTAGGCAGAATCATCGCCGACATGCCATTCGGCAAGGTCTCGAAACGACCATATACACCGCTGAGGGACAAAGCAAGCGGCTCCCCTTCGGCTCTAGGTTCAGGGATTGTCTGGAACAAATTGGGCATCCGGCTCTGGAACTCAGTATCCGTGTTAACCAATCTGACTGCCGCCAGCACATCGACATGATCGCCCTCTTGAATATGCCAACCGATGCCGCCTTGCACATCCATCGGCACACCATAGCCTACACGTCCCTCCGGGAAAGCGGCGATAGGCTTTTCAGACAGCATACTCCTGAGTACTGGTCTGCCCATAGGGATATCTTCCACTGCATACATGTTGTCGAGTTGTTCGAGAGAACTGAAATAACCAGCAGAGGGCAATTCGTCTATCGGCCATTGCTTTACAGACGCCGCCCCATCACCGGAGGTGAAACGCCAACCGCGCGGGATCGGGTCTTGGGCTGAGACGATAATACCTACATAAGGTAGTGGGGTAGCCGTTTCCGGAACTAGTAGTTCGGTTTCCTGGGCAGATTTTCTCATGTTATTCAGTAGCAAGTAGCCGACAAAAGCCAAGTTGATAAGCACAACCAGGATGATAATGAACGTTCTTCTCCCACGCATGGACACCTCCTAAGCCCAGAGTTTATCAGATACAAGATTAGTCTAGCATAAGTTAAAAAGATGTCAATTGTCTATTACCTGGTGGGTGCATTTCAGGACGGGGGCGACTTCGCCTGGGAAACGCTCGGGCCGGTCTCCAGACCGTGCCCGCCCAGCGCCTGAGCCTGCGCTGGCGCGGTCAGAGACTGGCCACAGCGGGGACTGCCCCGAAAGTGAAATGCACCCTACCTGGTCCCCAGGTCAGCCGCTCAGCCGTCATGCGTCCAACGGGGTAAGCTGTATGCGCAGGCACTTTGCCGCCCATTCTGGACTCAGGGTTGATAAAAGTATAACTTTCCGCAAAGTTATGGGGATCTCCAACCGCGCTAACGCAGAGTTAACTATCGATGCGCGTGCAAAAAGCCCAAATGACTATGCACCGGATTGGAGATGGTTTCCACTTCAAAACCACTTTGCCGCAGATAGTCGACCAGGTCTACATGCGTAAACCGAGTCACGCCATTATGATATTCAAGACTGATGTGACTTATCTTCTCCAGCGTTGCGGCGCTCGCGTTGAAGAGAATATCGAATTCACCCCCCTCGCAATCCATTTTCAGGAAATCACAGGTTGTCAGGGCGTTCAGCGCAAATACGTCATCCAGGCAAAGCCCTTGTACTGAAATTGCTTCTGCTGAACCTGAAGCCTGTGTCGTCGTGTGTTGAACGGCGGTCCCTGTAGCAAAAAGCGTCATCTCACCTGACTGTGCGCCGACGGCGATGGGGGCGGCAATGACGTTGCACGTGACATTCAAAGCGATATTTTCTTCCAGCAGCTTGTAAGACTCTGGAAAAGGCTCATACGCATAGACCCGACAGGTCGGATGTGCATAGGCGACTGAAATGGCAAAATCTCCAAGTCCGGCGCCTATATCGATGATGGTCCAATGATCCTGAATGGCAGTGGCGTTCGCCTCATAATCGCGGTCGAGGCAGGTTTCTTTGACAACCCACACATCCATCAAACTCCGCACCTTGAACTGACAGCCTTTCCTTAATCTGATAACCACTGGTTTCTTGTTTAGCAAGAGTTCAAAACATATGTGCCAGTTGCTAATCTGTCCTAGAATTGTGGGCACTGAGGATAGATAATACTTAATTCGGCGTATCATAGTTCACCTGCCTTAACCTCGATTGTCAATGGCCTTTTGGACTATTGACACGGTGCCGAAGGATCAAGAGCAAGGGCAGGTGTACTAAAATACTTCCCCCAATTATTGGCTACTCCGTCTGTTCCGCAACCTGGACTAGAAGGCAAATGATCAAACCGGAACCCAAAGTAATCAAGGTGGTCACAGTTCCAACGGGAGCAGGTAACAGGCGCGGCCGTCTCTAAGGGATTGCCCAAGTTAGGGTAGTTGGCGAAGTCATCGCAGTTTGACAAAACTGTCGCCGTGTTCCCATGATCATAGGTGTATTCCCAAGTGTCATTCAAACAAGAACTCGAACTGCTATACCCACCGAATAGAACTGTAACGCCACGTTGACTATCAAATACCATCGCGTGTGAATCACGTTTTTGAGGCGACTGACCGATAACCTGCACCCAAGTTACACCATCATATTCCCACGTATCGCTCAAATAGCCGCTGACACCCAAGCCGCCAAAAATAATCGTTCTTGCGCGGACTGCATCATAAACCAAAGCCTGATCAATGTTGGCTCTGCCGGACGAAAAATCTACTGCGTATGGCCTGAAATCTCCACAGGAATCAGTCTCCCCAAAACTACGTGCAGTGACAGTGATATCCATTCCCATCGAATTGAGCGTTTGCCGAACCTGATCTGCCACCTCAGGCAGCATTGGTCCGTATGTCCACATCCATTCGCTCCCTGACCGACATTCACTAGATTCTGTTTGAGGATTGTCCGGTACAGATGGGTTTGCTCCTTCCGTTGCCTGCGCTGATACTGCTTGGATGCCAACAACAATAAACAATAGCATCCCGAAAAGCAAGAGTAAGGAACGTCGTACAGTCAGGGATGTATGCATTTCAGCCTCCTTGTATAAAATATCCTTAAACGTAATTGGCGAACCAAACTTTTACGCGAGAATAGCAGCACCGCGCCACTCAGCCCTGCCGGGTGAGGCCTAATTGGCCGCAAGACTGCCGCGCGCGGCGCTCCCGGTACACCTGGGGTCGGTCAGCTCATTCTGGATGAAAGGAGTCCCTATTATGACCGAAGCCCGTTTACAAACCGGCATTGACTTTGGCGACAGTTGGGTGGACATTTGCCTGCTCACCCCGGCTGGCGAACCCTTGCTGGCCCATCAGCGCTTTCTCGATGTCCGGCCCGGGGCTATGCGGCGGTCAAGCAACTGCTAGTGGAGACCTTGACGGCGCAGGCCTACACCGGGTTGGATATCTCCGGGGAAGCCACCGGTATGTATTGGCTGCCTTTCTCTGCACTTGGCGGCCGACTCCGACCTGGCAGCGTATGATCCGCAGTTGTATCTGCTGAATCCCTGTTGGGTCGCGTGGTTCAAGAAATGCTTCGCCCAGGATGATAAGAGCGATCTCAAAGCCCCCTACTACATCGCCGAGCGCACCCGTGTCCGCCGCCCCACTGTGGCCTGGCAGGCCGATCCGCCTGGCTTGGCCCGGCGCAGCTATACCCGCTATCGCTTTCACCTGGGCGAGGACTTGGCGCGCGAGAAATGTTTCTTTTGCGCCTAGCTCTTCCTGCAGGCCAGCGCCTATCGCCGCCGCAAGCCCTTCAGCAACACCTTCGGCGTCACCAGCCGCGCCCTCCTCCACGAGGAGGCCACCCTCGAACAGGCGGCCCAACTCCCGGTGGCCAATTTAGCCGCCCGGCTGCGCGAGTTGAGTCACGGCCATCTCCCGCGCCCCGCCCACAACGCCGGCATTCTCTGCCAATCATAAATCACCGCCAACACCCGTCCATCCGGCGCGGTCACATCAATCGTGGTCCCGCCGGGATAGGCCGACTTCACCGATTCCAGTTCGGCAAGCCGCTCCACCACGAAGACGAAACGCGCCGGACGGCTGACGGCCTGCGGCATCTCACCGGGCAACACGTTCACGCCGGACTGGTCGCGCAGCATAAAGGCCAGGACGCCGAAATCCCAGTAAAGCGCCGGCGGCCCAAAGAAATAGATGGTCGATTGTCCGCCCGCCGGATGCGGATACGCCAACGCAAACCGGGCGAATGTGGTGGCGACCTCCGCCGTGGGATTGCCGTAAGTCCGGCGCGGCGTGTAAATGTTGAAGTAAAAGCGGAGATTGAAAAACACCGCCGTCAGCAGCAGCGCGCCCAGGAAAACCCGCGCAACATCGGAAAACGATATCCGGTCAAACCGCGTCCGCACGGTCGGTGTCCGCACAAGCCCCTGTGTCCGCACAGGCGCACGCTCCACCAACTGCCAGAGCGCCTCCACGCCCCACGCGGCCAATAGCGTCACCGCCGGAATCAACAGCAGGCCGCGCTGGCTGCTGGGCGGATTCTCGGTCAAAGCCCAGGCCATCACCAGCGTGGACGCATACCACAGCAGCGTCAGCGCGCGGGAAGGCCACCGCACGCGCACCAAAGCCGCGACGAACCCCACGATCATGAACGCCCCGGTGATGAAATCTGCCAGCGGCTGTTGCGGGAAATACCAAAAGGTCGGATCGAACGTGAAATGAAACGCCGTGGCCGACTTCCACAGTTGTTCCAGCAACAGCGCTGCGTCCGATTTGCCCGTTAAGGTTTTCGCCAGCGCCATCCAGCCGGAAGCGAAGACGCTCACCGCATTGTAACGCTCCGTCAGCGCCGAAGGATGCACGGTATACCATCCAAGCAGCGGTAAGGTGACGATCAGCCAACTGCCCACGAACAGCGCCAACCCGCGCCAATGCCGAGCCAAAAAACGCGGCTCGACCAGCATCCGCCACAGAACGATCAGGCCGAGCAACATCGTCACCCAGCGCGCGCCGAAGTAGCCGTACCACCCCACCCCCGCCACGAGACCTGCGAGGCCCCAAAAGATTTTGGATGTCTTCTCCGTGCCCTCCGTGTCTCTGTGGTTATTTTCAACGCAACGGCAACCGGGTTGCAGCGCCAACCACACCAGCCACAGCGCCAATGTCCCGACCAGCGGATCGAAAATCTGGTTGGAGGCCAAACGGCTAAAATGGATATGATAGTGCGAAAAGGTGAGCAGCAACGCCGCAAGCCAGCCCACGCGCCGCCCGCCGAGCGCCCGCGCCAGCAGGAACGTCGCCAGCACGGTGAACGTTCCCGCCAGAGCCGAGAGCATCCGCCCACCCGCCACGGTCGCGCCAAAGACGCGCATCGCCGCGCCATACGCCAGAAACGACATCGTGGGAACCGAATACCAGCCGGTGGCAAAGGGATTGTCGAGCGGGCGCGCGACCAAATTCAGACTATCCACCAACTGCGTGCCCTCATCGCCGCCAAAATTTGCCGGGATCCGGCCTAGTGCGATGGCGCGCAACAGGAACGCGACGAGCAGCAACGCCGCCAAGCCATATCGCTCCAATGCGGGGAAACCGACAGCGCGCTTTTCGCGCAGCAGGGGAATGAGTAACGTGGCAGCAAAACAGACCACGGCAAACAACCACCAGAGTAAGAGTGTGGTATAGTCGCGGGGGATACCCTCCCGGCGGGCTGCCAGAGCCACAATCGCCGCGACGATGAGCGCCGCCACCCGCCCCACTCCGGCCGGGGTGCGCGGCACAAGCTGCGCCGGCTTGATCCAGGAGCTGCGCTCAGGCGCAACAGCGCGCGCCAGACGCCACAGCAGTCCCAGCGCGGTGAGTCCCAACAGCAGAAAGGCGTCCCACACATAACGGTGAGACGCCAGGAGATAAGTCGCCACCAGGAGCAAAATAAACGCGAGCGCGGTGAACCCCATTGATTTCGTTCAAGCGCGGCAAAGCCGGGCAATCTGTTCTACCGTCGTGCGCGCGTGGTGGCGCATCAGACCCAAAGGCGCCGACCCGCGCACCGCGACGCCCATAATCGCGTTGACCTCCACACTGAGCGCATACAGCATATAGTCGCCTCCGGCGATACTCTGCTCGAAGCGCACCTGTTCGCGGCCCAAAATGCGCGCGACCTCCGCAGAGGTGCGCCACCCGTGGATGATCGCTCGCGAGATGGACTCCGCCTCGGGTTGCGCCAGCCCGCCTACCCACGTCAACAGCCCCCCGCCAAACGTGAGCAATACCGCATCCGCCCCCACGTCGTTGAGCAAGACGTTCATAGCCCGCTCGACCTCAAGCCGGTGGGCGACGAAGGCGTCGTAGGAAATGCCGTAACCCTCCTCGCCTTCCCCAATAACAGGCGGAACCTCGGCACGGGCCGGGACAGGGGACGGCACCGGCGCTTCCTGGACAGGGGGAGGTGGCGGCGGAACAGAGGGTTTGACCGGCTCGACCTTCTCAGGCCGCTTCGGCGCTTCCGCGCGCGGCGTGATTTTGATCACCGGCTCAACGTCAATCTCCGGCCCGAAGATGTTCTCATCGAGTGGCGGGGCGGGTTCTGTTGACGGGTCAGCGCTCACCGGCGCACTAGGACTCACTGGCGCACGCGGCCTCACTGGCGGTGTCTTCGCTGATGCGGCAGGGGCAACGCCATCCATAGGCGCACTTGACGCCGCCTGAATCAATCCAGGAAGTTCGGGCAAGAAGAAAGGCTTGGGCAGCACCCCCTGCACGGCAAGTTTCGCCGCCTGGGGCGAAAGCGCTTCCCCCATCAACGGGATGAGCATCAACCGCATGGTGGGATCCGTCTCACGCAGCGCATACGCCAAATCGAGCGCATCGGGATCGGCCAACGCCATATCCAGGATCGCCAGATCGAGATGCTGCCGCCGGGCCAGCATCAGCGCATCCGCGCCGCGCAAACACATATCGACCGTATAGCCTTCGCGCTTCAGCTCTTCAGACAGCAAAATCGCAAAAGGCTCATTGGGATCCACAACCAATATATGCATAGCATCTGCCCCCAACCACTACACGCAATTCGTAACTGGTAACTGGTAACTGGTAACTGGTAACTGGTAACTCGTAATTCGTAATTCGTAATTCGTAGTTCGTAATTCGCGATTCGTGATTCGTGATTCTTGCCCCGTATTGTAATAGCGGCGCGGGAAAAGGCAAATTGCGTGGTAGAATACGGTCAAGGAGACGATGTGATGAAACGACCCGCCCCCCACTCCATACGCTACGGCCGGCTGATCCTGCTGTTGCTCACGCTGTTGCTCGCGCCGCGTTGCACGCCGGCCACGTCATCTGTCTCGCCGTCTGTCACACCGGACGCCGTCGCCGAGTCCCTGCGCGCCGCCGCAGACCACATCGCCGCCGGAGAATACACTGCCGCCGAAACCACCTACCGCGCGGCCATTCAGGCTGCACCCGCCAACCCGCAACCGATCCTGGAACTGGCGCGTCTCTACCTGCTATGGCAGCGCCCGCAAGCCGGATTGTCCGCGCTCGACGAAGCGATTCGCCAGGGCGCATCCGCGCAGGAAAATGCCGGCTTGCGACTGGAACTGCTCGCGCAGGCGGGAAACTGGTCCCAGGTCGCCGTCGAAGCCGCCGAGCGCCTGCGCGCTTACCCGAACGACGACACAGCCCTCAAGCTGCTCACCGAAGCCTACTTACAAGACTATCAGTGCATCGCCGCTACAACTATGGCGCGGCGTTGGCACGAAGCCGCTCCCGACGATCGCGACGCTGCCCTCACCTGGAGCCTGCTCGCGTCGGATACGCTTTCGCTATGCGAAACGGACGCGCGCCTGCGGGAAACAGCGCTGTGCGCCCAGACCGGCGACGGATCGAATCCCGATATGGAACTGGCTGCTGCGCTCATCCGCAACGGAAACTGGCCGCTGGCGGCCTGCGTACTCACCCGCGCGGCAGCGGACAGCACAGCCACCGCCGAAACGCACGCCTGGCTCGGTGAAGCGTTGACGCGGGTAGGCCGGCCTGTGGAGGCGGAAGCACACCTCGTCGCTGCGACCCAACTCGCGCCCGAAGCGCCGCTCGGTTGGCTGCTGCTGGGGATGTATTACCTCGGCCAACAGCAGACCGACGCCGCGCGGGAGAGCCTGCTCCGCGCGCGCGCCCTCGACCCGCGCAACCCTGCGCCATACCTGGCGCTGGCCGAAACCACAGCCCAGGCCGGGCGCTACGACGATGTCGACGTCTGGATCGCCGCCGCCCTCGACAACGCCCCGACGGACGCGGACATCGCCAAGGCCGCCGCGCGCTTCTACCTGGAGCGGCATCTCATCCACACAGAATATCCCTTCCGCGCCATCCAGAGCGCCATCCAGCTCGCGCCCGACGACGGGGAAGCGCACCTGCTCCTGGGGCAATTCCGGTTGATGACGGGCGATTCCACGGCGGCAGTCAGCGCGTTGGATACAGCGACTGGCCTGGCCCCCACCCTGGGACCCGCGCATTACTATCGCGGCTTAGCCCTGCAAGCCGTAGGCCGCCAAAATGACGCCCAACAAGCCTTCACCCGCGCCGCCGACCTCGGCTACTGGCCCTGAATCCCCCCTCTACCGTCTACTGTCTACCGCCTACCGGCAACACCACCGCATCGTCGCCCGAAGCCGTAAACAGGCGCGGCCCATCGAGCACGTACAGCCCCACGCGGATCTGGTACTCGCTCGGTGCGGCGTCTCCGGGAAGCGCGATGACCCGCTCATCCAGCACCACTTCGCCGACGGCCCAGCCAGTCGTCGGGCGCGTCCACGCAACCGGTTCGCCATCACTCTGCGCGAGCACCTGCCCTTCTGCGCTGACCAGGTGCACGAACACGCGATACGATGTCTCCATCTCGGCCAGCGCCTGCCAGGCCAGCGTAACTGTGATCGAGCCGCCGGGCGCGATGCCGCTTTGACCGATGGCGTATCCCGCCAGCCGGATCATGTCCCCAAAGGCGACGTCGGCCATGGTCAAACCGGTGGGCACATCCCAACGGCGCTCCGGTGCGACGACGCGCAGCGGAACTTCGGCCATGTCAGCGCAGCCGGGCAATCCAGCGCGCAGCACGTAATCGCCGCTTGCGACTGAGCCGGGCAAACGCAGGATGGGCTGGCCGATCCACCGGTCGCCTGGACGCCACTGGTCGGTGGGCCACCAGCTTGCCGCAGGCGGCAGATACCATGTGCGGACGGCGGCGTTATCGGCATCCCGGAAACTCACCGTCGCCATCGCGGACACCGGCATCGCGTCCAGCGCCTCCCACACCCAGCGCAGCGCGACGACGTCGCCTGGCGCGGCCTGCGCGCGATCCGCCGTCATCGACCAGAGGCCCAACGCGCCGCAGCGCTGCACGCGCGCGTCCTCTGGCACGCCAAGTACGGCCACCTCGGGCGCGCGCGAGGGCGGCAAGACCCGCACCCGGCCCAGCGCGAATTCCGGCCCCACGGGATTGCCGTCCGCGCCCAACACCGACGCCGGTTCCAGCGTGGCCCGGTCGAACAGCGACAGCGCCAACGTGTAGTCGCCCGGCGGCATGCCGGGCAGCACATCCACGTGGTAGTCCATCCGCGCGTAGCCCTCCGCAGGCCACTCCGCCAGGGGCGGTGGCGTGCGCGCCCAACGCGCCGCGCGCAACTCGACGGGCGGCCAGCGCGTCCCATCCGCGCCGATGAAGACCAATCCCACGCGCCAATCCCGCCCTTCCGGATTCAGCGCCCGCCAATACAGCGTAATCTCCGGCGCAGCGTCGGCGGCGAACTTCTCCGGGATGTCGTAGCCGAGGAGCAACGCCCGCTCGCCGAAGTTCACCTGTGCGGGCGTCTCGACGCCGGTCAGCGTGCTATCCGCCTGCAAACGCGTGCCGCGCCATAAAACCCGATTCTGATCCACCCACAGCAGTTTCCCTGCCACAACCGCCATCCCTACCACCACAAATGCCACAGCAACGCCGGGCGTGATCGGTAATCGGTAATCGGTAATCGGTAATCGGTAATCCGTGATCCGTGATCCGTGATTCATGATTCGTGATTCATGATTCATGATTCGTGATTCATGATTCATGATTCGTAATTCGTAATTCGTGATTCGTAACAGGACAATCCCCACGAGGAGCGCGAGGCTCAGCACAGAAATGCCGTCCGCCATCCAACGGAGAGACGTCTCGCCGAACCACACTTCGATGCGTTGCGCGCCGGCGGGCACGGGGAATGTCACCAGACCGGTTTCCGGTTCCGGCAGCACTTCGACCGGCGCGCCGTCCACTTTGGCCTGCCAGCCGGGATAGTAGAAAGCCAGATAGCGCGCCTGGAACTTCGCCGGCGTTGTCAATTCGATGACGGCGCGCAGCGCGCTATACTCCGCGTGGGTGACAGTCGCGCCCGGCGGCAAGGCAGCAGCGTCGAACCGCGAAATGGAGCCGCCCGCAGCATAGGCCGCGTCGAGGGGGTTCTCGCCAGCCGGCGGCATGGTCTTGACCCAGATCGGCAAATATTCGCCCTTTGCCGTCATGCCGAGCGTGTCGGTGGCCCGTTCCCAGGCGATCATCGCCGCCACAGAGGTATCCGCCGGCGCGGCGCACGACGCGGGGAAGAACCAGCCGAGATTCGCCGCGATCAGCGCCAGCATCAGGCCAAAGGTAACAAGAAAAAGGGACAAGTGCTCAACGAATCGAACGGATTCAATGGATGACTTTTCCGTTGGATTCGTTGAATCCGTTGAGAAAGATACCCCCGCGCCGGCGAGCAAGGCGAGGCAGAATGCCGCCGGGCCGAGGTAGCGCCAGGGGAACTGGATGTACGAGAGCAGTGGCAAGCGCTCCCACAGCCAAACCGAGGGCGAGAGCACGAGAAATGTGTAACCCAGGGTCAGCATCCACAACAGGATGACGATCCGCTGCGCCACGCGCGACAATCGCGGCCAACGCAGCAGGGGCAGCAGCGCGATCAACACGGGAACCAGGCCAAGCGATTTTTGCGGCCAATCGTTGATCAAATTGGGATCGGCGAGACGCGGCAAAGCCAGGACGTGATCCAGAGAGAGGAAATTGTAGTGGTAGTCGAAGACCCACGTGCCCAGCAGTCGATCCGCCTGCACCCATCCGCGCTCCAGCAGCGGCGGCAGCCAGAAGAACGCCGATAGTCCCATGCCCAGCCCGCCGAGCAGCGCCCCGCGCCAGACCGCGCGCCAATCGCGGGCGAGGTAGCCCATCAGCAGCACCCACAGGATGAGCAAGGGCGCGAAGAGGAAGCCAAACAGGTGGTGGCTGAGGATCAACGCCGCCAGCCCAAACGCCCCGGCCACCAGGAAACGCTTTTCGCCCCGCACGGCCCAGCGCGTCACCGCCCACAGGATCAACGGCGGGAACGCCCAGGCCACAGACTCCGACAGGCTGCCGCGGTTGAAAACGTCGTAGGCCAGGAACGGCGCGTAGCTATAGCCGACCGCCGCGACCATGCCCGCGTGCGCGCCGAAAAGATCGCGCGCCAGACAAAACACAAACAGTCCGCCGGCGACCATCCCCAGGGCGAAGAGGGCGTTCATCGCCACCGGCCACGCCAATCCAAGCCGATGCAGCAAGGCCGTCCCCATCGCCGTCCCTGGCGCGGCGAAGTTGTAAAGCGGAAAGCCGAAACCGTGGGCCATATCCGGCGCCCAACGGGCATACCACACGCCCTGGGACCACAGGTGATCGATCTGCACCGCGCGCCAGAGATGAAAGACGTTGTCATACCCGCACGTGAGGTCGGCGCGCAGCAGCGGCTGCACGGCAGGCGCAAAGAACAGCAACAGCGCCAGCATCGATAGCCCTACGGCCCACCACCCGGTCGCGCGTTTCATGGATCAGGAATCATCCGCGATTGAACAGCCGGTCGAGGATGTAATCGACGGCCAAAAAGAGCAGCACGGCCATCAACAAAAATCCCCACCAGGGCATACGGACGAAGACCACGATGCGCAGCTTATCCCAGATCAGCCAGAGCGTAATCACCAACGCGATGGCGGTCAGCGCGCGCGCTATTCCATAGCGCCCTATTCGTCTACGCATGAGCACCTCCAGTATAGTCGATAGTCCGAAGTCGATAGTCCGAAGTCGATAGTCCGAAGTCGATAGTCGAAAGTTCAAAGTCGAAGGTTGAAAGTTGAGCAGTTTTGACAATCCGACAAAATCCGCGCAATTCCTGGTATTGCGCGCCACAAACAGTAACCCAGTTAGTGCTTGCCAGGGATCGTCAGATCCTGGCGTAGCGCGCAAGAATCACGGATCTGGCGATCCGCTCCGAGCATGGCTAAAAGATCAGTGACCAAGATCGTCTCGCCACAACACAAAGGCGTCTTGCCTATCCGAGGTGAGCAAGCGGGTGCCGTCGGGCAGGTAGAGGCCCGCGCGCAGGGTGTACTCGCCGGGCAGGAGCGTCGCGGGGATGGCGATCAGCCGAGTCTCAACGACGACTTCGCCAACAGCCCAGCCGGTCGTCGGGCGGGTCCACTCGACCGGTTCGCCGTCGCTTTGCGCGACCACACGCCCGTCTTCCCCCACGAAATGGACAAAAACGCGGTACGACTCCTCCATCTCCGTCACAGCTTGCCACGCCAGGCGCACGGCCAACGTTTCGCCAGCAACCGGCGCAGCCGGATCGAGCGTGTAGCCGATCAAGCGCGCCGCATCGCCAAAAACGGCATCCGCGCGCGCGAGACCGGTCGGGGCGCGCCAGAGTCGTTCGGGCGCATCGATGTCGATGGGGACTTCGGCCAGCACGCCATCGCAGCCGGGCAAGTGGACGATCAGCCGGTATGCGCCGGTCTCCACGCCGCCGGGGATGCGGATGATGGGCCGTCCTACCCAACGCTCGCCAGCAGACCAGCGATCCGTGGGCCACCACGCCGCCGACAGCGGCAGTTGCCACATGCGGGCGACGTCGCCGGTGGGGTCCAGCAGCAGCACGTCGGCCTCCACGGCTTCAGACGGAGACTCGACCGCCTCCCATACCCAGCGCAGGCCCACAATCTCGCCGGGCGCAGCGGCAGATCGATCCGCCGACAACGTCCACAAGCCTAGCGTGTCACAACGCCGCAGCGCAGCGCTCACGGGGACGTCGAGCGCCTGTAAAGTAGGGCGGGTCTGCGGCGGCGTCACCGTCAGCGTGCCCAGCGGCAGTTCCGGGCCGAGGGGATTGCCATCGGCGCCCAAAACAGAAGCTGGCGCGAGCGTGCGTTTATCGAACAAGCTCACGACAATGGTATACATCCCTGGCGGCGTGCCGGGGAGCGCCTCCACAATATGCGGATCGTAGGCATACTGACCCGGCAGCCACATCGTCGTGGGCGGCGTCGGTTCGTGCCCGCGCGGGCGTACCGCTCCGGCGGGACTCCAGCGCTGCCCATCCGCGCCGATCAGCAGCACGACGGCGTGATACTCCACCGGCGGAATGTCGCGGGCTTGCCACAGCAGGTCGATCTGCACTTCGCCGTCGGCGGGGAGTTCGGCGGCAGCAATGTCATAGCCCAGGAGCGTCAACCCGCCGCTGAAGGGCTGCGACATTGGCTGCACAACCTCCGGCAGCTCACCCGCAGCCAGACGGGAATAGCGCAAAGGATTCGCGGTGCGGTCGACGACGAGCAGTTTGAGCGCGAGCAGCACTACAGCCAGGATCGCCAGGGGCCAGGGAATGGCAAATGGCGAATGGCGAATGGCGAATGGCGAATGGCAAACCGACACTTCTGACAAAGTATTATAC
>DAOUAY010000488.1:0-10637 GCA_034432995.1 Anaerolineae bacterium
CACCGACGGGGTCTTCATCTACGTGGGATATTCACCTTACAGCGCGTTCGTGGGCGACCTGGTGGAGACCAACAAGTGGGGCTACATCATCACCGACGAGAAAATGCGCGCGAAAATCCCCGGATTGTACGCCATCGGGGATGTGCGCGCCGACAATCCCGCCCAACTCAGCGTCTCCGTAGGCGATGGCGCAAAAGCAGCTCTGGCCATCCGCGACTTTATCCAGGAACTACAGGGGTAAGTTTTATCAGCAGATTGAGTGAATGATAAAAAAATCTGCTCGATCCGCTTAATCTGCTGACCATTCTTAAGGAGGAGGATATTATGAAACCCAACATCGGCGACGGCGAGCGGCTCATCCGCGTGATTCTCGGCATTTATGGGATGCTCCTGGGCTTTCTCTTCATCCAGGGGGTCGTAGGCATCATTTTGGGTGTCGTGGGACTGGTTGCTTTTGCGACCGGCGCATCAGGCTGGTGCGGCATCTACGCCCTGCTTGGCAAATCGACCCTCAAGGCCACCGCGCCAGAACAACCGGCGACGGAAGAGAGTGAGGCAATGGCTTGACGAAGTGCGAGTTAAGAGTTAAGAGTTAAGAGCAAAGTTAAGGGTCACAACTTTTTGGGGGGATGTTTATGTTGATAAAAAATACGGCTGAAGTTCCAGCGCAGGTTGCGCAAGAAGGAATTGGCATCCGCTGGCTGATGACGGAAAAGGAGGGCGCGCCGAACTTTGCGATGCGCGTGATCGAACTCCAGCCCGGTGTCGTCTTCACGCCACACCACCACCCTTACGAACACGAAATCTACGTCCTCGAGGGTGAGGGCGTCGTCACCAACCCTGAAGGCGACGTGGGCGCGATGCGGCCGGGCGTCTTTGTGCTCGTCCCGCCGGATGAGATTCACGGCTATCGAAATACGGGCGACAAGCCGCTCAAATTCATCTGCGTCATCCCTCTGCAAAAGTAAGGATAAGAACGCCGCCACGAATCTTCACGGATTCACACTCATTCTGATTTCTATTCGTGCAAATTCGCGGTTTATTTTTGGAGGAATGTATTATGGCAAACGTACAGGTCACCTGGACCGGGCCGGGGATGCGCATGGTCGGCGATGTCGAAGGCGGGCCGAGTATCCTTCTGGATTCAAGCAGTCCTGAATATGGCACGCACAGCGGCCCCAGTCCCATGGAGCTGCTGCTGTTGGGATTGGCCGGCTGCACGGCTATGGATGTGATCTCGATCATGGCAAAGAAGCGCCAGCCGATGACCAACTTGCAGGTCAAAGTTCAAGGGGAACGCGCACAGACGCATCCCAAAATCTGGACGAAAATTCACCTGGAATACATCGCCTATGGGCAAGGCCTCAGCGAGACGGCGTTAGCGCGCGCCATCGAGATGTCCGAATCGACCTACTGCTCGGCCAACGCGATGTTGAGCAAGGCCGCCGAAATTACCCACAGCTACCGCATCGTCGAAACGGCCAATCCGAGCACGCCGGGCGCGATCAATGCCTGAGCAATCGAGCGCACTTAACCTGGCATCCATGAAGGAAAAACTGCTTCGCTTTATCAAAGAAGACGGGCTGACCGTTCTAATCGTCATTTTGCTCGTGACGGTCTATGCTTACCTGCGCACGCCGGGAGACGAGTTTGCGTCGTTGGACGAGCTGGACACCCGGCTCGCAGCGGGACAACCCACCATCGTCGAATTCTACGCCAACAACTGCAGCATTTGTCTGCTCAATAAACCGAAAGTCGATCAACTGGAACGCGATCTGGCAGGTCAGGCGAGTGTGCTGCGGCTCGACGTCAAAGACAACGCCGGGCTGGCGCTCGCTGTGCGGTGGAACGTGGTCGGTACGCCGACGTTCTTCGTCGTGAATGGCGCGGGCGATGTTGTCTATGCGCGCGCCGGCGCGCCAGACATCGAGGCGCTCAAAGCCGCCGTCGCCGCCGCACAACCTTAATTTCCGTTCGATCCGTTAAATCCGTTGAGGCTGTTATAAGGAGCCTGTAAAATGGATGAAACGCCGTTCCCTGTGTTAGTTCCAGGGATGCCGGTGACGCCACCCCATCCCCTGGCGCGTTATCGCGCGACAACACCGGAGGGATTTGCGCGCGCGGCGCTGGAAGATGTCACCGCGCCCGGCGATCTCATCGTCGAGTTGGGCATCCACGAACCCACATACATCCGCGAAGCTCTCACCATCGAACGGCGTGTCCTGGGACTCAACGTCAATCCGCTGCCTTTGCTCTGGATTCAGGACGCGCTGCAACCAGCTCCGCTGCCCGAGGTGCAAGCGGCCTTCACGCGGCTCGGAGATCTTCCCAAAGGCACGCAGCCCTTTTTCGCGCATGCCCGCGCCCTCTATCTCAGTCGCTGCCCCACCTGCCATGCCGACGGTGTAGCGGAATGGTTCGCCTGGGACCGCGAGACGCAACGTCCTTTCGCCAAGCGGGTGCGCTGTCCACACTGCGCCGAAGCTCAAGAAGGCCAGGTGGACATGCGCGATAGCGCCCTCCTCGAACAGTTCAGCCCACGTTCCGGCCCGGCTTACCACATCGCGCTGGGACGCGCTGCCCCTCTCGATGATCCTGTGCGCGAACGCGCCGCCGAACTGGTCGCACTTTACACGCCGCGCAATCTCACCTTGCTGATGGACATCATCCACCGGCTGCCACAAGCCTCCCCCAACCCCGCCATCCAACGCACGCTGGCGCTGCTCGTTCTCACCGCCCTGGATTTGGGCAGTAGCCTGGTCCCCTACAATGAACCGCTTGCCCGCCCGCGCAGCCTGCGGCCGCCGTCGCGTTTTCTCGAATACAACGTCTGGCTGGCGATGGAGAAAGCACTCCGCGATTATAGCGCCCATACCGGCACGCCGGTTGGTATACCCATTGACGCTCCGGCGGGCGACACTCCACTAGATGCCGCACTGGCAACCCTGCTGCGAAGCCAGCCGGGCGCTCATCTGCTCCTGTCGCATCCACTGCGCGTCGTTGCGCCGGTCATTCCGGCGGGTACGATCGCTGCGCTGTTGCTCCATCCCCAGTCCCCGGATGCCACCTTCTGGGCGCTTTCGGCGCTCTGGTCCGCCTGGCTGTGGAAAGATGTGCCTTACCCCGTCATGCATACCTTCCTGGGACGCCGCCGGCTGGAATGGGAATGGTACCGCCGCAGCCTGACGGCGACACTCAAACACCTGCGACCGCTGCTCAAACGCGATGCTTCCCTGCTCGTCGTGCTGCCGGAGGACGCGCCATGGAATGGCGCGCCATTCTATGACGCCCCGACGACGCTGGCGCACGTTATAGCCGCTACCGCGCAGGCTGGATTCCAGGTGAGTCGCTGGGTTGCATGTCCGCCCTGGGGTTACCGGTTGGCCTTCTACCCCGATGGCCCCGCCGCGCGCGCACCGGGCGATCAACCATCGATCAAGGCTCTGCAACGCCGTGGAGAACCGGTGCGGGGCGCATTTCTGGAAGCCGTCCATCTCATCAGCGCGGGGAAAGATGCGCCGGAGCACATGGACGCGCTGCCGTACCTGACGCAAGCGCCAGGCCTCACCGTCATTGCGCCGCAGACGGTGTGGATGCACGCTCCGGCTAAGATCGCGAAGCCGCTGGCGGATCGCGTCGAAGAAAGCGTGCTGCGCCTGTTGCAATCCCAGGAAGCGTGGACGTATGCTGCGCTGGAAAGCGCCGTGTACGCGCAATTCTATGACGAACTTTCACCCGAACCGGCGCTGGTCGCAGCCTGTATCGCCGCCTACTCAGACGCCGACGCGCAGGGCATGCTGCGGCTGCGAGCCGAGGATATGGCGGCGGCACGCGGCGCCGAAACGCGCCAGGTACGCGGGCTGCTGCGCCAGTTGGGGGAGCGGCTACGCTTCGAGGTAAGGCAGGACGAAGCCGGGGACATCGTGTGGGCCGATACCGGAACACCGTTGTATCTGTTCCGCTGCACGACCACGGCGGCCTTGGGGTCACACCTGCTGGCCGCGCAGCCGCCGGCGCCCACCCGCCGCCATCTGGTGCTCCCCGGCGGACGAGCCGCGTTGGCGGCGTTGAAACTCAAACGCGATCCACGCCTGCAACAAGCCGTCGAACGCGATCACTGGGTCTTCATCAAATACCGGCATCTGCGGCGCATGGCCGCCGAGATCAACCAGCGCGCCGACATCGAGGTCTACCTGGGGCTTGACCCCATTGTCGAGCAGGCGCAGGTGCAAATCCCGCTACCCTGGCAGTGAGGGAAGTAGACGGTAGACGGTAGACAGTAGACAGGGGAATGGCCTCTGCCGAGGCCATCAAAAACGGCCCCATCGTTAGGGGCCGTTATTTTTTCGCACTCGGGCCGGTCTCCTGACCGTACCCGACAGCACAAGACCTTAAATCTGGTATCCGCCGCGTGCGTAGATGATCTTCTGTTGATACCCCTGGATGTAGTTGAAGAGACGATGTTTGAGACCCAACCACAGTTCCGAAGTCAGGAAGTCCTCAACTACCTGAATGTCCTCGGTCACAAAGCCCATACTGATTTGCGGCCATGCGCCATAGATGGTGTACCAGGCATCGCTCAACTGCAGTCCCGCATCCTGCAAGATGGTCGGGAACTCCTGTGAGATAAACGTGAAGTACTTTTTCTCGTGGCCGGGTTTGATATCCCAGGTCATCAGCAATTTGACCGGCGTGCTCATGTACACCTCATCCAGGTAGAACCGGTGGACGTCCCTGGGCTGTGTCGGGCTGTCCATCGCAGCCCAGGGACGCTACAGGCTTATCAAGAGCTTCTAAGCACCAACGGCAGATAGATGTAGTAATCCTCTTCAACAACTTGAATGGTGAACGTGACCGGAACAAGCACAACGCCCTCATCCGCATCATTACTGTCGATACGCAATTGCGCGGTGTAAGTGCCTGCGATAAGGCCGGCAGGATCGAAGTGGACGGTCACAGGCGTACCGCTGCCGGGCACGGTCACTTGCGGTAGAATCGACGTTCCAGGACCTCCACCGGCAACCGAGACCTTTAGCCAAGTGGTCGTGGTCGGCGTCACCGCGAGGCTCCAGAGCAAGTTGGCTGTTCCCGTGTTGCTGACGGTTAACGTATCCTGGAGCCGCGCCGCCGAACCTTCGACGGCAGACTTAGTGAAGCTGGTGGGCGTCCATACGATCTCCGGGAAGCCGGACACTTGATAATAAACCGTCGTGGTATTGCTGGAAGTCAGCGGAGCCTCATCCGTCCGGCCCTGGGCCTGATTCAGGATTGTATCAGCCGGACTCAGACCCGGCAATACACTCACCTGGATGACGATCTGTCGGCTTTCACCGTTCGCCAGATCCCCAAGCTGACAGGTGACAGTACCGCCGGCGGCCCCGCCAATATGACTACAGCCGGCAGAAGCAGAGGCAAACCCGGTATAAGCGTTCAGAACATCCGTGATCACCACGTTGTGTAGCAGACCACCACCGGCGTTGGCGTAGGTGATCGTGTACACAATCGTATCATTGACCGCTTGTACAATCGGTGGGGCGGCTGCTTTCATCAAGGTCAGTTGTGGGTTCAGGATTGTCGTGTTGACCGGGGCGCCTTGCTGTGTCTCGGAGGGGCGCAGTCTCTGCCAAATCGTCGTATTCTCGATGGTGTAGTTCGAGTTGACGGCAGTCTGCCCGCCTGTCCCGTCATTGACGGTGGCGTAAACCGTCACTTCACCCGCCCCGGCGACCGGCAGTTCACCGATCGTCCACGAAACCAGGCCCGCATTGGGCGTACAGGTAGGATCGCATCCGGCAAAGGTGAGCTGCGTGGGCAGTTGATCCTTGACGATGACATCGTGAGCCAGGTATGAACCGTAGTTCTCATACGAGAGGGTGTAGGTGACGCGATCGCCGGGCGCGACGGGATGTGTGGGCACGCCGGCTTTGTTCACACGCAGCCTGGGCCGCGCGACGAGTGTGCGGAGCGGTTGGTCCATTGGTCGGTAAGGCACCGGAATCGCACCATCGCTTGCTGCCATGTTCTCCAACCAGGTGCCTTCGGGAACAGCCGCATCGATCAACCCCCAGATTTGCAACTGACCGGAAGCAGGAGTGGTCAAGAGGGTACACGTCCAGGTCGCAACCTGGTCTGCGATGTTGAATTGCCATCCAGGAGATTGACACCCCGATCCACCGACCGTATGCCAACCGGCTTGATAGGTAAAGCCATCAGGTAACGTGTCTGTAATCACTGCGTTACCGATCGTGAGGCTGCCCACATTCGTATAGACCAGCGTGTATGTCAACACCCGGCCAGGGAACGCCGGATCAGGATATGCCGTCTTGGCTAACTCGATGCTGGGCGACCAGGTACGCACCGTCGTCGTTTGAACGCTCGTCTGCGCCGAGCCAAGTTTCGCCTGATTCACGTAACTGTCCTTTGGAGCATTGACCTGGACCGCCAGGGAATTGACCGTCGCCGATGCGCCAGGCGCAAGGGAAGCAATCGTGTAGGCGGCATACGTCCCGCCCTCCAGAGTCCAACCAGTGCCGGACTGGAAGCTGGTCGCCGTATCCCAGGTGTCGGTGATGAGTAAACCTGTAGCCGTGTAATCGCCTGTGTTGACCAGCTCAAAGGTATACAGTATCGTTCCACCTACAAACGGTGCCGCGGCCGGTCCTGTTTTGCGGAACTGGAATACGGGCCGTCGCAAGGTCGTCGTCCACTCAGCGGTCTGCGAAGGCGCACCAGGGCTGGCAAGTGCCGCTGCACTGGTAATCTGTTCCAGCGTGTACGGCAATGGCATGTTGGTAGACAGGTTGATCGTCAACGTCTTGTTAGCGCCGTTGTTCGGCACGGTATCCACAAAGACCCGATTCTGTGTTCCGGCGACTGGAGCCAGCGGCGACGAACTGACGAAGGTCAGGTAAGGACCATAATCCAGCGTCAGTGTAACCGGGGCATTGTTCCAGGAACCGGTGTTAGAGTAAGTGAGCGTGTAGACGACACTTCCACCCGCATGCGTGAACGTCGGGCCGCCCATACGCAAGTGGAGTGCAGAAACGTCGATAGCGGTTGTTTTGGCAATGGTAAAAGGCTCGCTCTGATCGCTGTCCCAGCTCATGGTGTTGGTCAAGGTAAACCGGCCGGCAACCTCCGAGGCCACCCGCATCGTCAGCGTAATCTGTTTGCTCCCACCGACAGACAACGCACCCAAATCCCAGATGATTTGGCGCGCACCAGGATTGTGGGAGGCAAAAGGCGGATCGGCGCTGACATAGGACAACACCGTATCGTAGGTGTCGGTCACGACCACTCTGGTGTAGGCCGTTGTGCTGCGGGTGTCTGTCAACCACAGCGTATAGGTAAGCAAGTCGCCGGGCGCAACACTGGTGACCTGCGCCTGCTTATCGGCAGCCAGCCCTGTGACCATGATACACGCAGCGCCACAGTTGCCCGAGGTAAGCGCCTGCGGGAAGGCGCTATAGTTGCGCTCGCCCTCCACGACGCCGCGCTTGCTGCTATAATCCTCCACACTGACTGCATTGCTATACACCCCCGGCAGCGCCGATGGCAATACTTGAGCCTGGTATCTAAGCTCATGGTATTGAGTGGTACTACCGGTGCGCGGCAAACCGTCAAACGTCCAGCAAACCTTGCCCGTGCTGCCTGGCGCAGGTATCGTATACGCCGGACAAAGTGGTGCGCCGCCCACTGCAGAACAACTGAAGGTCGTGACATACACAAACCCTTGAGGCAGGGTATCACACACCTGCAATTCGTTCGCTGGCGTACCCGGCGCAGCGCCGCTATTGCGCAGCCGAATGATAAACAACACGGAATCACCGACGCTGACAGGCGCAACGCCTTCACGCTGCGCGGCAAACTGTGCATTTGCCAGGAACGGCTGAATGACGTTGACCGCCGTCGAATTTGCTTTTGTTGTCAGGGTAGTATAACTGCCGCCCAGGTTGCCATAGGTGAACCCTGCCGGCGGCGTCCAATAAAGTATTGCGCCAGTCGTGTTGCCTTCGATCGTATTGTTGGCTGCTTGCATGTTGGCAGCGCTTTCCCAAACCGGCACGCCACGATAATCCAGGCCCGTATTCAAAGCCGCATAGCTCATCGTAACCTGTCGCGCCGTCGAAATAACAGAGAGTGTATCCATGTTCACACGAAGATTCTCGAAGTAACGCGCCGCAGCGCCGGCTCCTACTGAGGGGCCTTCCAGAAGCCCATGACTCGACACCGACACGCCTTGCAAAGTCAACGTTCCCGACACAAAATGATACCCACGCGGCAACGTATCCACATAATATGGGTCTCGCAGCAATGTGTTAGCCGCTTGCCGGAAGGTCAATGTATAGGTGATGCGGTCGCCCATCGTCACCGCGCCAGAAGAAGGCGCAGAGGTCTTCGTGGTAATCGAGACGCCAGGGAGCAATGTTTGGGACGCACCTGGGGTAGAATACTCACCTTCATCAGGTACATCACCGGCAAAGGTCTCGTAAGCAGCCGTCCCCAGATAGGTAAACTCCCGCCCGACTGTATACGTGTTAGGTAACGTTGCTGTGACCACAGCCTGCCAGGTTTGCGGCGTAAGCAGACTCCCTGGAAGAGTCCAGGTGATATAGGTAGTTTCGCCCGCCACGGTCACATTTCCCGAACCCAATCCCGCGCCTTCTGATGCGAAGTAAGTCAGCCCCGAACCCAACGTGGCCGTGTAGACAATGTCATAAGCTGCAGGACGACCAGTAGCCGCAGATGCCGTAAACGTCAAACGCACCTGTTCACCACCCGCACCCAATTGTGCAGCATCGAGATAAGAAGACGCATAGGTTGTGTTGATCAAGGGCTGAATCGCAGTCACTTGTCCCGGAGCAGCATTAGCCGGCGTATTGACGACCAGCGTTGGCGAGCAACTGGGATCACTGATACAGTACCGCAATATCCCTTGTATTCTCAAATTGGTACCATTTGCAATGTCGGCAGGTGTACCCACATAGTTTTTTTGCATCCGCACAGCGTAGACTGTCATCGTGAATACACCGGGACCAGTGACTGTGCCCTGGTTGTGAAAGACAATCAATGCGCCGGTATAAGCAACGATGTTGCCTGTACCTTCGACCCCCCGTAATACGGCCACGGTACCCGTATACATTGTATACGCATGACTCGCGCCAACAGGATAAAGTCCATCCTGTAACACCACACGGGGCGAAGCATTATAGATGACATCCCCCTCCGGCACAGCGAACACCGCTGTCACAGTGACAAGCTCGCCCGCGACGGCTTGCCCAATCGTGTTATTCGTAGCGACAATTGAGGTTTCGCTACTCATCACAGGCGTTGCGGGCGCTAACGGCGCAGCCAATCCCTGCGCTGCTCCCCCACGGAAGGACAGCAGGAACAACAGCGCGGCTATCCCGATGCAGACCGCGCCCAACCCGTACCGCAATCGCTCGCGGCGTGAATCCAAGTCCAGTTGATTTTCCTTAATCATCGTAACCTCCTCGTAAACTAAAACTGATCAAAGCGACCACAAACAATGCCATACGCAATAAGCCTTCCACCCATCTAACTGCAATTATACCATAAACATACCATTTAGTACAACCCGCAACGTTCGTGCGATGATTTCACGCTTTGTCGACGGTTTTAGTCCCGAATGCGCACTCCTGAGCCATGCATTTCAAACAATGTTCAATCTATCTAGGGTCCTAGCTGTTTTATGATTTCGCGCGCTTCGTTGGCCCACTGTTCTGGCGGCTGCGTATCAAGAAACTTTTGCAGGGTCGTCTTCGCTGAAGCCACATCACCATTGGCAAAATAGGCCATCCCCAGAGCAAACAACACCTCACGCATCTCCGGGTTGCCTTGCAGCGCCTGCTCCAACAGCCCAATCGCTTCGTCAATTCTGTTCTGGTTCAAGTACAGCGTTCCCAATCCCACCAGAGCCTCCGGTTTGCCTGGCGCTAATGTCAACACCTGCTGGAACTCAGTCTCGGCCTGCTGCAAATACGCCGGATCGGACTTAGATACAGCGATTTGCAGATAAGTCGCGCCGAGTTGATAATGGCTATCCGGATCGTTAGGATCGGCGGCCAACGCGGCCTTGAATTCCGCAACCGCCGTCTCCATCTCGCCGGTCTGGTACGCCAGCACGCCCAGATTGTGATGCGCCGCTGCGGCACGCTGCGGATCCAATGTCATGGCTTGAGCAAATGAGGCTTGCGCTTTGGGATATTCGCCCAGGTTGAAATAAGTCAAACCGAGCATGAAGTGGACCTCGGCATTCTGAGGATCGGTCGTGACGAGCTTCTCCAATGCATCACGGGCCGCGGCATACTGTCCGGCGTCCATCTGCGCCTGGACGTCCTCTACGCGGATCGGCGCCGGCTTCGACTTGGACGAAGCCTGTATCACAAAATACAAACCGACGCCTACCAACACCACAATCAAGCCCACGATTAACAATCGTCCCTGTTTTTGCATCTTTCCTCCTGAAAATAGTCCAAAGTCCAAAGTCCGAAGTCCAAAGCCCTGAAAACGCTGCGTGCCCTGCGCTTCTGCAATGAAAACCCTTAACTCTTAACTCGCAACTCGCAACTCGTTATCCCCCCTGCTGCGGCTCCAAAAGTACGACCTGGGTTTCT
>DAOUAY010000489.1:0-3347 GCA_034432995.1 Anaerolineae bacterium
GAACTGGCGCGCGCGCTCACTGTCCCGTTGGATACATCCGGCTGGTTCCTGGAATCGCATCCCAAGCTCAAGCCGATCGACTCTTCGACGGAAGGCGTCTATCTGGCCGGATCGGCGCAAGGGCCGAAGGACATCCCGCAGAGCGTGGCGCAGGGGAGCGCCGCCGCCGGGCGCGCCGCGCGCGTGCTCACCGCCGGGAAGTGGCAGATCGATCCGATCGTCGCCTATGTGGACCCGACGCGCTGCCTTAACACCAATCCCAAGAGCAAATGCACGATGTGCGCGCAGGCGTGTCCCTACGGCGCGGTGATCAACGAGCCGGGGACGGGCAATCCGAGCCAGATCATCCCGGCGAAGTGTCACGCCTGCGGGACGTGTGTGGCGGAATGTCCGGCCAACGCGATCACGCAATGGCACTTCACCGACGGGCAAATCCTGGCGCAGGTTCACGCTTTGCTCGCCGATAAGCCCGAAGAGAAGGTGCTGGCGTTCACCTGTCGTTGGTGCAGCGGCCTGGGCGCCGATAACGCCGGCGTGAGCCACTTCCAGTATCCGGCCAACACGCGCAACATCATGGTGATGTGCTCCGGGCGTATCGACCCGGACTTTGTGATGCAAGCCTTCAAGCTGGGCGCGGGCGCGGTGCTGGTGTCGGGCTGTCACGTGCAGGACTGCCACTACATCACCGGGCGGCAAAAAGCCGACGCGCGCATGGAGAAGCTGCGCGTGCAGTTGGAGCGCATGGGGATGACGCCAGAACGCTTCCGCACCGCAGAAGTCTCCGCCACCGAAGGCGCAAAGTGGGCGCGCATTATGACCGAGATGAGCGATACGGTCAAGGGATTGGGTCCAGAAGGCGTGCGTGCGGAATATGAAAAGATGCTGCCGCAACTGGAACGCCAACTCCGCCGCATCCGCGAGGGACTCGACGTGTCGCGCGTGCTGGACATTTTCGAAGCGCGGTTGCAGGGCGTGAAGACGGAGATTCAACAGGCGTATGAGAGGGAGCAACGCTAGAAAGGGGGTAAAGAGAAGCTATGGAAGCCGTTCGAGAAATCCGAACTGTGGGACAGGGCGAAATTGTATTACGCTTACCTAAGGCATTTTGGGGGAGGCGAGTTGAGATTATTGTTCTTTCCGCACCATCAACCGACAAAGCGCGTGCTAAAAAGAAGAGTTTGCGCGGTTGTCTACAGTCTTATGCGCGACCAGAGTTGATTTCGACTGAATCTACTGCATGGTTAGAAACGGTGGAAGACAAACATGCTGCTCGTTGATGCCAATATAGTACTTCGGTATATTTTGAATGATCACCCGGAGCTATCTGAGCGTGCAGCAGAACTTCTTGAGCAGAATGAAGCTTTCTTGCCGACAGAGGTGGTTTGTGAAGTTGTCTATGTCCTTCAAAAGGTCTACAGTGTTCCTAGAAAGCAAATTCAAGCAAGACTATGCGCTTTGTTGGATGAACACCTGATTGCCGCAGAGAAAACGGAAGTGTTACAGCAGGCGCTGGCGGTTTACTGCACAAAGAACCTGGATATTGTAGATGCGCTCTTATGGGCGTATCACAATGTGGATCATTATCAAGTTGTTACATTCGATGAAAAATTGTCCAAACTATTGGAAACGGAGTAATCTATGACCTCTGACATGCCCCCTTTTCTCGCTGAAGTCATGACCGTGCGCGGCGGCAAGGACGTGTTGGAATGTTACCAATGCGGCACGTGTTCCGCCTCGTGTCCCGCGTTGCAGGATATGGACCACGGACCGCGCCGTTTGATGTACATGATCCAGAACGGCATGGAGAAAGAAGTGCTGTCCAGCCCGGATATATGGCGTTGCGTTTCGTGCTATTCTTGCATGAACCGTTGCCCGCGCGGCATCGAAATCACGGTGTTGTTCTCTGAACTGCGCCGCCTGGCTGTGCAAAAGGACTATGTGGAAGACACAGAGGCGCAGTTCGGCCAGGCCTTCACCGTGACGCTGGCGCAGCACGGGCGGATGTTCGAGCCGGAACTGCTGACCCGTTATTACCTGCGTAGCTGGGATGTCAAGGGTATGCTGGGAATGATCGGCCCAGGGTTGAAGATGTTGCTGAAGGGCAAGGTGACTTTCGTACCGAAGAACATTGCCGCATCTCAGGAATTGCGGGATGCCGGGGTTGTCCCGCCGGTCGGCTCCTATCACCGCAGTAAGTTTCGCAACCGCGTTGTTTCAATCATAGTTGCGATGTTGGGATTTTTTGCCGCCATCGGCAGATTCTTTACCGGCCGCAAAAAGGAGGCGCTCCATGGCTAAAGCGTACGCCTATTATCCCGGATGCAGCCTGGACTCCACCGCGAAAGAATACGATATGTCGGTCCGTGCCGTCTTTGCCAAACTGGACATCGAATTGCACGAACTTAACGAGTGGACCTGCTGCGGCGCAACCCATTCCGCCATCTACAAGGAGGATTCGCGCTTTCTGCTCTCGTTGCGCAACCTGGCGTTGGCGGAGATGCAAGGGTACGATACCGTCATCGCGCCGTGCAGCGCCTGCTACAAGAATCTGCGCCGCGCGGTCAAACTCGCGGAAGCTGACAAGACGATTTGCACTGAGGTGAACGCCGAGATGGAGGAGGTTTTTAGTTGTTCGGGCCAGGTCGAAGTGTTGCATCCGTTGTACTTCATTTTGCGGGACTATGGTCTCGACACGTTGAAAAAGCGCGTGGTCCGTCCGCTGACCGGCATAAAAATCGCCAGTTATTACGGCTGTATGCTTACCCGTCCGGTCGACAAATTCGACAGCGCGGAACGTCCGACCGGATTGGATCGTCTGGTGCGGGCGTTGGGCGCCGAGCCGGTGGACTACAACTACAAGGCCAAGTGCTGCGGCGGCGCACTGGCGCTTTCCCACGGCGGAACGACCGCGCGCATGGCCAGCGACGTGCTGACATCGGCCAAAGCGCGCGGCGCGGAAGCGGTGACGCTGGCGTGCCCGATGTGCCACATGGCGCTCGATCTGTACCAATCAAAGGCCGAGAAGATCGTCCAACGTGATCTGGATTTGCCGGTCGTGTTCTTCACACAGTTGATGGGCCTGGCGCTCGGTCTCGAACCGGCGCAGTTGGGCTTGTCGCGGCATATTGTCCCGACGGCCAGTGTCGTGGCGCGAGTCGTAAGATGAGTAACCGTCTGGCATCAAAGCATCAAAGAACCCTACAAGCTATCTTTGCCAATCCAATCCGTGACCCTACTGCAAAAAGGAAAATTCACCACAGAGACACGGAGAACACAGAGAAATCTTTATTTTTATCTTGAATGAAATTGATTTTCCGGTTAGCAATATCAATTTTATCAAAATGCAG
>DAOUAY010000490.1:0-7287 GCA_034432995.1 Anaerolineae bacterium
CTTCTGTTGGTCGACCGAGGCGACAACGCGAAGCTAGAGACGATGATTGCGAACGTCGTCAAAGCAGTCACTTATATGGCGGCGCACAACGTAGGGGCATTGATCGTTTTCGAGCGCCAGACCGGTTTGCAGGAGTACGTCGACAATGGTGTGTTGATCGATGCGGAAGTGACGCCGGAGCTGCTGATGTCGATTTTCGATCATCACGTCATTCTGCACGACGGAGCGGTCATTATCCGCAATGGACGATTGGTCGCCGCTGCCTGTGTCATGCCCTTGACGGCTGCTTTCTTGGCGGATCGCGAACTCGGTTTGCGACACCGTGCGGCCATCGGCGTCACGGAGGAGGGCGATGCCGTCGCCGTTGTGGTGTCGGAAGAACGCGGCCAGATTTCGCTGACGCACAACGGTCGCATCATCCGTGATATCGATGCCCGGCGTTTGGAGTCCATTCTGCGCGCTTTCCTGATTCCCAAGGTACGCTCGTCCCGTGGTATCCTCCGCCGGGTGAGCCGCGCCCCTGTACGGCCCGTCCAAGAGCTTGAGGAGGGCTTGCGCGTATGAGTCGTTGGTTGGGACGCAATCTTGGTTCGGTGTTTCTCTCGCTGCTGCTGGCCTTTTTCTTCTGGGCCGTTGCGACGGAGGCCAAGGACCCCACGCAAGACGCGCCCTTTGGGACATCGATTCTGGTTGAAACAATTGGCCTGGATGAGGGCATGGTCGCCTACGGGTTCGAGGGGTCCCGCGTGCGGGTTGAGTTGCGCGCCCCCCAGTCTGTGTGGAAGACCTTGACCTCTGCCAACATGCGCGCCTACATTGACCTGTCTGATGTGACCACCGGGACCTTGACCGTGCCTGTCAAGGTCGATGTCCAGGCGACGCCTGTGCAAGTGCTGAAAATCACCCCGCCCGATGTCAGCCTCACGATCGAGCATATCGCTGAAAAGGAGATCACGGTCACGACTCGCCTGGAAGGGGCGCCACTCTTTGGCTTCCGGGCTGATGACCCTGAGGTGGTGCCACAGGCCGTGCGCGTGCGTGGCCCTGCTTCTTGGGTCGATAGGGTGACGCTGGCCCAGGTAACGATCTCTGTCCAAGGCCAACAAAGCGACGTCCGCGGAGACTATCAGCCGCTGCTCCTGGATGCGAACGAGCACGCGGTGGCTAACGTCGAGCCTATCCCCAAGGCCGTGACCATCAATGTGCCGATTTCGCCGCTGGGCTATGTGCGTGATCTTCCGGTGAACATCGCCTGGGAAGGGCAGCCTGCCCCCGGCTTTCGCATCTCCAATCTCGTGATTGAGCCACAGCTCGTCAAAGTTTACGGGCGCGTCGAGGTGGTGCGATCTGCTCCTGGTTACTTGCTGACTCAACCAGTCAGCTTGGATACACTGACGCAAAGTTTGACAACGACAGTCGCCTTGCAGATGCCGGAAGGCTTGTCACTCATTTCGCCGCCGCGTCCTTATGTGACGGTCACTCTGACGATCGAGGCCATTCAGACTGGGTTGACGCTGGCGGTGACGCCGACGCTGCGTGGGTTATTTCCCGATATGAGCGCGACTCCCAGCGTCGAAGCTGCTGTGCTGATTCTGAGCGGGCCGCTGGCGGTGATGGAGCATTTGCAGGTCGAGGATGTGGAAGTTGTGCTGGACTTGACTAACTTGATGCCCGGAGATTACACCATTATTCCGATAGTGGATGTGCCGGAAGGGGTGATTATCCAAAACGTCATCCCTGAGGCCATCTCGGTGCGCATCCAGCAGGTGGTGATAATGCCCTCGCCATTCAGGTGACGCTGCTGGCGTAAGCTGGTTAACCCAAAAGGAAGGGCGGGCGCAGTTTGCTGCGCCCGCCCTGTTGCATTCAATGTTCAATGCCGGCTGATCAATGACCAGTGGCTAGATCGCGTCTCCGCTTTCTTTCAACCCTTGCTTCATCGCATTCAGCGGTAGCAGGGCGCATTTTACCCGGCCCATGCTCAGCTTGACGCCGCCCATCATCTCCTCGATATCGGAAAGGCCCATCGCGATGATTTCTGCGATCGTCTTGCCCTTGACGTGCTCGCTAAACATCGACGCCGAAGCCATGCTGATGACGCAGCCTTGCCCTTCGAACATCACTTCGCTCACGCGGCCGGCGCTGTCGAGGCGCGCCGTCAGGTGGATCATATCCCCGCACGTGGGATTGTCCATTTCGATATCGACCTCGGCATTGTCGAGCACGCCGAAGTTTTCGGGATTGTGATAGTGGTCCAGCAACTGTTCGCGGTAAAGATCACTGCTCATGGTTCCTCCAGGAATAGTCAAAAGTCCAAAGTCGTTAGTCGTATGTTGGTCCTAGCGTCCCAGAACCTTGATGACTTTGTGGAGTGCTGCTATGAGCGCGTCCACATCATCCCTGTCATTGTAGATGTAGAAGCTGGCGCGCGTGCTCGCTGGTATGCCGAAGCGTTCGTGCAGCGGTTGCGCGCAGTGATGTCCAGCGCGCACGCAGACGCCTTCGGTGTCGAGAATGGCGGCGACATCGTGTGGGTGGATGCCGTTCATCGAGAATGTCACCACCCCGCTGCGTTCTTGTGAAGCGCGGCGTTCTCCATCGCCAGAACCGAGCACGTGCACCATGGGGAGTTCCGCCAACCGGGCCATCGCGTACGCGACGATGTCTTGTTCGTGGGTGTGGATGGCCTCCATCCCGATAGCATTGAGAAAATCCACTGCCGCTCCGAGTCCAATCACTTCGGCGATGGCGGGCGTTCCCGCCTCGAACTTGTACGGCACGTCGTTCCACTTGGCGTAGTCGCGCTTGACGGTGCGGATCATGTCCCCGCCGTAGAGGAAGGGTGGCATGGCGTCCAGCAGTTCGTAGCGTCCCCACAGAATGCCGACGCCCGGCCCACACATCTTGTGCCCGGAGAATGCCATAAAGTCGGCGCCCAACGCCTGCACATCGACAGGCTGGTGGGGCACGGCCTGCGCGCCGTCCATCACGACCAACGCGCCCGCAGCGTGCGCCATTTCCGCGACCTGCTTGACTGGCGGCAGCGCGCCGAGCACGTTGGACATCACCGAGCAGGCGACGACTTTGGTGCGCCCGTCTGCCAGTAAGGGTGGCAGGGCATCCAGTTCCAATTCGCCCGCGTCGTTGACCGGGATGTAGGCCAGTTCTGCGCCCTTGCGCCGCGCCAACTGCTGCCAGGGCACCAGATTGGCGTGGTGTTCCAACTCCGTGATGACGATACGATCGCCGGCGTGGATGTGCGTTTCGCCCCAACTGTAGGCGACGAGGTTCAATCCCTCGGTGGCGTTGCGCACGTTGACGATTTCGGCAGGGTCCGGCGCGTTGATGAAGCGCGCGATTTTTGCCCGCGCGTCTTCGTAAGCTGCGGTGGCCTCTTCAGCCAGTGAATACAGCCCCCGGTGGACGTTGGCGTAGCTGTGCATATATGTGTGCATCATCGCGCCGATGACGGCGCGTGGTTTCTGCGAGCTGGCGGCGCTGTCCAAAAAGACCAGGCGCTTGCCGTTGATCTTACGTTCGAAGATCGGGAATTCTTGCCGTATGGCGGCAACATCCAGTGGCATAGATACCTCCTCAAAATGGCAAATGGCAAATGGCAAATGGCAAATGGCAAATGGCGAGTAGCCGCGATTCCTATGTCGCACGCTCGATATCGCCCTCTGCGCCTCAGTATACCACAAAAAAGAAGAAAAATGTATGTCAATTTTCGACTTGTGTCTTGCCTCAATGGACTATAATAGAGATATGATGGCAGACAGTCAAGAGCACGCAGCACAGCAGTTGCCACTCTTTCAGGCAGAATCGACCCCGCCTGTGTCCAAGCCCCGCTCGCCGGCAGCGGATCTGACGGCGCGCTCGCCGCTTAACGTTGCGCTGGGCGCTTTCGAAAAGTTCATGCAGGCGCGTGGTTTTACCGAGAACACCCAGCAGGCGTTCCGGCTGGATATGCAAATCCTGAGCGATTACCTCAGCCCCGTCCAGGCGATTGGTGAAATCTCACCCGTCACGCTCAATGCTTTCATCAGATGGATGAGTTCCTCGCGGGGTGTACCGTGCAGCCCCAAAACATTGGAGCGCCGTATCACCACGCTCAAGGTCTTCTTCGGTTGGTTGGCCGAAGAAGGTGTCGTCCCTCGGGACGCCGCTGCGCCGTTGATCCACCAGGCCATCACTGCACCCATGCCGGAGATTCTGACCGGTGCGCAAATCGACGCAGCGCTGGCCGTGACGCAAGCGTTGCGCGCAGGCAACGAGTCGCGCAAACCCGACGCCCGCCCGCATCTGCTCTTCACGCTGATCCTGCACACCGGCATCAAGAAAAGCGAGTGCGTCAACCTGCACATCAACCACATCGACCTGACCGACGCGCAACACCCGGCGCTGTGGATCCGCTACAAAGAAGCGCGCCGCCGTCACAAAGAGCGCCGCATTGCCTTGCCGCGAGAGTGGCCCGGCGTCTTGCGGGAATACCTGGAACAGTATCCGTCACGCCAGTTCCTTTTTCCGTGGAGCGCGCGCAATCTGGAATACGTCCTTACTGACGTTGCCGCGCAGACGCAGGGCGCGCAGACTGAGATTCCCCGTCTCACCTTCGAGATGCTGCGTTGGACATGCGCCGCCCGCGATTTCGCCGGGGATATGGATCGCGCCGAACTGCGCCGCAAATTGGGCCTTTCGGAGATCAGTTGGTACGAAGTAGAAGTGAAGCTGGCCTTGTTGGCCCAACGCGTCGACAGAGCATAGTGCCTTTTGCGCACCTGTGCCATGACTGCAAACAATGAGCGAATGGCGGTGGACGGTAAACCTCGTCCGCCGTTTTCTATGTATCAGATTCGATCAAATCTCTGTGTGGGGAGGCATGGATGAACGCATCACTTTCGGATAAAATCACCTATCGCACGGCCAGGGTTGCCGTCGTGGGGATGGGATATGTGGGGTTGCCGCTAGCGTTGGCCTTTGCCAAAGCCGGTTTTACGACAATCGGTGTAGAGACCAACACCGAGCGGGTGGAACAGCTCAACGTATGCCGTAGCTATATCGAAGACATCTCCGATGAGGAACTGCGCCCGCATCTGCAAGAAGGCCGCCTGCGCGCCACCGTCGATTACGCTATTGTTGGCGATTGCGATGCAGTGTTCATCTGCGTGCCTACGCCCTACACTATTCAGCGCTCGCCCGATCTGAGCTACATCGTCTCCGCTACCGAGGGCATTGCCCCGTACTTACACGCCGGTCAGTTGATCGTCCTGCAATCTACCACCTATCCCGGCACAACGACCGAGGTCGTGCAGCCGGTATTGGAGCGTGTGAGTGGCCTGAGCGCCGCCGCCGAAGATTTCTATCTGGCTTTCTCGCCGGAGCGCATCGATCCCGGCAACAAGCACTGGAGCGCCTATAACACCCCCAAGGTCGTCGGCGGATTGACGCCGAATGCGACGGCTGTCGCCGCCGCGCTGTTGCGGCAGATGGGCGCACCGGTGCACGAAGTGTCATCCCCTTCGGCTGCCGAGTTGACCAAGCTACTGGAAAACACCTTCCGCGCGGTGAACATCGCCCTCGTCAACGAGATGGCGCAACTCGCCGAGCGCATGGGCATCGATTTCTGGGAGGTGATCGATGCGGCGAAGACCAAGCCCTTCGGCTTCATGCCGTTCCGTCCCGGGCCAGGGGTTGGTGGTCACTGCATCCCGATCGACCCTTACTACCTGCTATGGAAAGCGCGCGAGTACGACTTCTACACGCGCTTTATCGAACTGGCGGCGGAGACCAACGAGGCGATGCCCTATCACGTGGTTGATCTGGTGACGCGCGGTCTGAGTCTGGAGGGCAAACCCCTGCACGGCGCGCGCGCGCTGGTGCTCGGTGTCGCCTTCAAGCCCGACATCGGCGATTCGCGCGACACGCCCGCCGAGCGCGTCATCGAGCTGTTGCTGGGTCGTGGCGCGCAGGTGCAGTACCACGATCCCTTCGTGCCAACATTTCACGTGGGTGACAATGTCTTCTACAGCAATGCGCTGGCGCTCGAATCCACGCCGTTGACCGATGAGGCGCTGCTGGCCGCTGATGTGGTCGTCATCGTGACGGGGCATCATAACGTGGATTATAACCGGGTGCTCCAGCGGGCGTCGCTGGTGGTGGACAGTTGCCATGCCACCCAGGGATTCACCGGCAGAGCGCGCGTGGTACGCCTGGGTGCTCCCTTGACGCTATGAATGACTCCTCACCGGTCGAACAAACCGACCTGGCGCCGGAAGATAGTCCTGAAGTCCAATCGTCTCAGAAAGATTTTCCGGCAGCAGAAAAAACGCGCAAGACTGTGCTGCGTGTCGTGTTGGTGCTGTTCTTCGTGGGATTCACCACCTATATTGCTCTCAACCGCGAGAGAATCACCTTCGAAAGCCTCAGCGGGTTGGGGTATTTTGGCGTGTTCCTGATGGCCTGGATCGGAAGCACGACTGTGCTGCTGCCGATTCCGCATATGGCGTTTACTTTTACCATGGGGGCGGTACCATCGCTTATTCCCTGGTGGATCGGGTTGTGCGCCGGGTTCGGCGACTCGCTCGGTGAACTGTGGGGCTATATCGCCGGGTACGCCGTCGAGGATTTGGTGGATCGTTGGAAAGTCTACCCCCGGATTGAAGGTTGGGTGCGCCACCATGGAATGTTGACCATCTTCTTGATGGGGGCCGTGCCGATGCCACTGTTCGACATGGCCGGTATGTCTGCTGGCGCGACGGGAATGCCCGTGTGGAAGTTCTATCTGGCGACGTGGAGCGGCAAGACCTTCAAGGCGATTGTCGTGGCCTGGGCCGGGCGGTACAGCGTCGCTTGGATTGCAAGCCTTCTAGGGTT
Source organism: Anaerolineae bacterium (assembly GCA_034432995.1). GTDB lineage: Bacteria > Chloroflexota > Anaerolineae > B4-G1 > SLSP01 > DSWT01. Next base: position 6,874 of record DAOUAY010000490.1, read on the forward strand.
GTAAATCATTCACCACCGAGACACGGAGAACACAGAGGATGATGCGGTTTCCTCAGTGCGCTTTATGTCTCCGTGGTTTTGAGAGGTGATTATGATCGTAAGCATTTTACGTCATCCGCGCATTTATACGGGCGATGTGGAGCGGCCTTGGGCGCGCGCGCTGGCTGTTGTGGATGGCAAAATTGCCGCTTTGGATGCAGAGGCGGAGGCCTGGGCTGCTGCGCCTGGCGCGGTGGTTGAGGAGGTCGGAGGCGCGCTCATTATTCCTGGCCTCACCGATGCGCACATCCACGCGATGTGGTATGCATTGAGCCTCCGTGAATTGAACTTGCGCGATCTTTCGCGTGCGGCATTGCTAGAAGCGGTGAATGGGCGCGCGCGCGAATTGTCGCCTGGTACGTGGATCATCGGGCG
>DAOUAY010000491.1:0-3809 GCA_034432995.1 Anaerolineae bacterium
CACCTCACTTTGTGCCCCGTCACAATCGTCACCCACGGCGGCGCCTGTTGATCGCAGACGCCGGGTCGCATCTGCTCGCAACGCGGGTGGAACGGGCAGCCGGGCGGCGTCTCGAATGGCTCCGGCACGACGCCGCGAATGGAGTAGAGACGCGCGTTGCGGTCGCGCGGCCCCAAACGGGGGATGGAGCGCAGAAGCGCCTGCGTGTAGGGGTGTTTGGGATTGTAGAACAGCGTGTCCACATCGGCTTCTTCGATCACCCGGCCCAGGTACATCACCAGGACGCGCTCCGTCATCTGCGCGATGAGGCCCAGGTTGTGCGTGATGAAGAGGATCGCCATGCCGAATTCGTGCTGGAGGTCGAGCATCAACTGGAGGATTTGCGCCTCGGTGGTGACGTCGAGGGCGGTCGTCGGCTCGTCGGCGATGAGCAGTCCCGGATAGCAGGAGAGCGCCAGAGCGATCATCGCGCGCTGGCACATGCCGCCGCTCAGTTGGTGGGGATAGCGATGCGCGGTGCGCGATGGGTTGGGCATCCCCACTTTGCCCAGCATGTCGATAGCTTGTTGGAGCGCCTGCTGCTTGGAGACCGGCTGGTGCAACTGGATCGCCTCGACGATGTGGTGTCCAATCGTGTATACCGGGTTGAGGGACGACATCGGCTCCTGGAAGATCATTGCGATTTCGAGGCCGCGGATGAAACGCAACGTCGCATCGTCCGAATCGAGCGCGGTCAGGTCCACCGTCTCGGATTGGTTGCCCACCGGGCGGTGATAGAGGATCTGCCCGCCGGCAATGTGGCCCGGCGGCGGCACGATGCGCAGGATCGACCGCGCCATGACGGATTTGCCGCAGCCGCTCTCGCCCACCAGTCCCACCGTCTCGCCGCGATGCAGCGTAAAGCCGGCGCCGTCCACCGCGCGCACCAGCCCGCCAGCCGTTGGGAAGTGCGTGCGCAGGTCTTTGACTTCGAGCAGGATAGGTCTTCGATTTGGCATACGTTTCTCTCAGAACAAACCGCTAATCTCGCTAATCTACGCGAATCTTTCTTGAAATTGGCGAAAAATATCAAGATGCCTGCGCGGGATCATAATCCCGCGCTGCCCGGCAGCGGCGGATTATGATCCGCCGGAAGCGTTATAGTGAACGATCGTTTGATAAACGCCTACCGCACGCATAAGATGCGCAGGGTGTAGGGGGCCAGGGTTAGGTCGAGTGGTTCGACGGCGGCGGTTTCAGTCAGCGCCAGCGGATCGATCCACGTCTTGTGTCCTTCGATGGGAACAGTGAGTGTTGTCTGTAGTGACGTCAGTCCTTCGTTGACGAGGATGTAGTAGTGTGTCCCCTCTTTGACGACGTGCCGGTAGCGCAAATCCGGCGCGGGCGGCGTCGCGGTGAGATCGGGCGGGACGAGGCGGTCTATCGCTGCCAGGAAATCCTCAACGGATTGAACGGATTCAACGGAAGGTTGTAGCGCGAGTTGGCAACTCGCGCTGCCCCAGAGGATAAGCCGTCCGGCCTCGGCGAGGGTTTGCAGGGCGGGTTTGGCCTCTGCGGGGATGGCGGTCAGGCCGTCGAGGATCGCAACCTGATAATGCATCCCGGCGATGAAGATGCCTTCCGGCGTCACCGCCGCTGTCAAAGCGGCTGCGTCTTCCCATAGATGGCGCAGTTCCAGGTAGTTGAAGTCGCGCTGGTGTTGGAAGCAGATCTTGGCCGCGTTCCAGGGCAGATCGATGGATTCGGTCAGGATGGCGATGTGGCACAGGTGTTCGCTATCGGTGTTGAGCCAGCTCATCCGCCGGACGTAATCGGCGAACGGCTTGTAGTCGTCCCACCACGGGCTGTGCGGGCCGACGTCGGGCGGGCGCTCGTCCTTGCGCGGGCCGCGGATCGAGTAGAAGAAGGCGTGCGGGTAGAGCAGGTTCACGCCGCGCGCGAAACACCAATCCACCAGCCACTTCATCTCCTCCCAGGTGAAGCCGTGCCCATAAGCGCCGAAGCACTCGTTGCTGTTGCGCCGCCGTCCCAGGTGCAGCGCCGCGGACGACGAGCATTTGCCCTGCGTGGACTCCGGCCCTTCCAACGCCGTCGGGCCGGGGAGCACCCAGCGCCAGACGCTGTCCTGTCCGGGGATGTGGAAGTAGCGCAGGTAGCCGATGTCGTCGCCGCGCCCCGGATGGCCTGTGAGCGCGATCCCGTGCGCCTCGCACCACTCGTAGAGCGGGCGGTAGTAGGTGGCTTCCAGGCGATGGGCCAGCGCGCGTTTGTAGTCCTCGCGGTAGCGTGCCGCGTCCGGCTCGTCGGCGTCCCACAGCGCGGGCAGGTGCGGGGTGAAGTCGTAGCCGAGGTAGGCGTTGACGTGTTCCAGAACGCCCGTCGTGCCCGGCCAGACGTTGCGCTCGCGCGGGCGGCCGAGCAGCCCCGGCTCGTCGGTGAAGATGGCGCGGATCGTGCCGCCGAAATGGTCGCCCAGCGCCTCGGCGTAGCGGTCGTAGACCAGGCGGATGAACGTCGCCGTCGCGTCGGGATTGAGGATGTCGGCGGCGGGCGGCGTGTCCTCGTCCGGCCCCTCGCCGATGTAGTGGAGGCCGCGGATGACGGCGTCGGCGGGGCGGTCTACGATGGCGAATCGTTGGCCGTTGGGACGCTCGAAGGCGGCAATCAGGTTGGTCAACGGATTCAACGGATGGAACGGGTTCTTTGAATTGTGTTCGAGGTCTAGTTTTGCCAGGCAGCGACATTGGTAGGCGGGGTTTGCGGCGACGACTTGGCCGGAGGAGGAGCCGGAGGGGTACATGCCCTCGTCGTAGAGGATGACGAACATCGCGCGGCGTTGCGCCTCTTCGACGGCGACGCGCATGAAGTGCAACATCCGGTCGGACATCCACCCGATGTCGCGCGGCAGCCCCACGCGCGGGTGGATGACGAAGCCGTAGACGCCGCGCGCCTCGAAGTCGGTAATCTGCCGGAGGATCTCCGCCTCATCCAGCGCGTCGTTCCAGAACCAGAACGGCGCCATGCTGAATTCGCGTGAGGGACTGACAAATTTGTTCATCATCGGTGGATACCTCGGTTCAATGGTGTAAATTTTGCAACCGCTCAAGTCAGGATTATAATGTAGTTATCCCATAGCGCCATTCATGCGTACAAGGAGAAAAAGATGCCGACGCGACAACTCTCTATACCTGATTATTGGACAGCCTCCTGGCCTTAACGCAGGAGCTTTATAGCTACGAACGCGCTTATATCAGCTCGTGAACAAGCTTTGCGACGGCCAGCCATAAAACTGTAATGGTTAGGACTTACGCAAGACGCATCTGAATGGTAGGAGATTTGAGTTGCTGGCGCAGGTAGTCATCCAACAAACTATGTTTGACCCGATAAATGGTTTGATGCGTTTCATCGGCGACTTGTTTGAGACGTACCCAGACCAGGACAGCACAACCAATATGGTTGCGGACGATCCGCGCTTTGCGACACTGGCAACCTTCGATCCCGGTGACCTGCTTGGTTTCACGGTGAAATTACTCGACCTTCCAGCGAAAGCCGTTCACGTCTTGAACGACCTCCACGTTGTCTTGCGCTATCTCGTTGGTGACGATATAGTCCGTGCGTTGGGTAGACAACACTACTCGGAATGCTTTCACCTTGTGCTGCGCCGGAAACCCTTTGATGTTGATGACTTTGCCGTGTTGCTGTTCCGCGTTCGTCCACTCCAGGCGGTCCACGCGCTGATAAGGCTGCGTGCCCCCGGAATCATCCACTTGGCGGTTATCTTTGAGCGGGCAATAGTAGATTTTACCCAG
>DAOUAY010000492.1:0-5267 GCA_034432995.1 Anaerolineae bacterium
ATGTCTGAATAGTTACACTTGCGTAAGTCCTGGACTATCCAACTAAAGACTATCAGACTATTTTGGAGGATTTCTATGACTGACAAAAAAACCGTTCCTGCGGACATCGAGATTGCTCAGGCTGCTGCGATCCGTCCGATCCGCGAGATCGCTGCGCCACTGGGTCTGACGGAAGACGACCTGGAACTGTACGGCAAATACAAGGCTAAAGTCCACCTGGACGTGCGCGAGAAGTTCGCGGCGCGGCCCAACGCCAAGTACATCGACGTGACCGCCATCACCCCCACCCCGCTCGGCGAGGGGAAAACCACCACCACCGTCGGGTTGACGCAGGCGCTCGGCGCGCTCGGCTACAACAGCATCGCCGCCATTCGCCAGCCGTCGATGGGGCCGACGTTCGGCATCAAAGGCGGGGCGGCCGGCGGGGGTTACAGCCAGATCATCCCGATGGAGGACTTCAACCTGCACCTCACCGGCGACATCCACGCGGTCGGTGTGGCGCACAACCTCTGCGCCGCCGCCATCGATGCGCGCCTGCACCACGAAGGCCGCTGGAGCGACAGCTACTTCGAGAAAATCGGGCTGACCCGGCTCAACATCGACCCCTACTCCATCACCTGGAACCGCATCGTGGATATGAACGATCGCGTGATGCGCAACATCATCATCGGCCTGGGCGGCCTGGAGGATGGACCGCTGCGCCAGACGGGCTTCGACATCGCCGTCGCCAGCGAGCTGATGGCGATCCTCGCGCTCACCACCGGCCTCGATGATATGCGCCAGCGCATCGGGCGCATCGTCATCGGCACGGACACGAAGAAGCGCCCCATCACCGCCGAGGATCTGGGCGTCGCCGGCGCGATGACCGTGCTGATGAAGGACGCGATCATGCCCAACCTGCTGCAAACGCTCGAAGGGCAACCGGCCTTCGTTCACGCCGGGCCGTTCGCCAACATCGCGCATGGCAACTCGTCGGTCATCGCCGACCAGATCGGCGTGAAGGTGGGCGATTTCCTGGTCACCGAGTCCGGCTTTGGGGCCGATATCGGCATGGAGAAGTTCTTCGACATCAAATGCCGCGCGTCGGGCCTGATCCCCAATGTGGTGGTCATGGTCGCTACGGTGCGCGCGCTCAAGATGCACGGCGGCGGGCCGAAGGTCGTCGCCGGGCGGGCGCTGGACAAGGCGTACACCCAGGAGAACCTGGAACTGGTGCAGCGCGGTGTCGCCAACCTGGAAGCGCACATCAAGATCGCGCGCAAGTTCGGCATCCCGGTCGTCGTCGCCATCAACGCCTTCGGCGCCGACACCGAGGCCGAGTGGGCCATCGTGCGCGAGGCGGCGCTGCGGGCGGGCGCGTTCGACGCCGCCGTCACCTCGCACTGGGCCGACGGCGGGCAGGGCGCGCTGAAGTTGGGCGAGGCGGTGGTCAAAGCCGCCAACGAGCCGTCAGACTTCCGCTTCCTCTACGACGCGGCGCAGCCCATCAAGGAGAAGATCGAAATTCTGGCGCGCGAGGTCTACGGGGCTGATGGCGTGGATTACAGCCCGGAGGCCGAGGAGAAGATCAAGCTCTACACATCGCTCGGCTACGACAAGACGCCGATCTGCATGGCGAAGACGCATCTCTCGTTCAGCCACGATCCCGCGCTCAAGGGTGTGCCGAAGGGCTTCACCTTCCCCATCCGCGACATCCGCGCGAGCATGGGCGCCGGCTTCCTCTACCCCCTGGCGGGCGAAATGCGCACCATGCCCGGCCTGCCGAGCCGGCCCGTGTTCATGGACATCGATATTGTAGACGGCAAGATCGTCGGATTGTCGTAAAAGAGTGAAGAGTAAAGAGTAAAGAGTGAAGAGTAAAGAGTAAAGAGTGAAGAGTGAAGAGTGAAGAGTAAAGAGTGAAGAGTGAAGAGTGAAGAGTGAAGAGTAAAGGTAAGATTAAGAACCTCGCTACCCATTACCCATTACTCATTACTCATTACTCATTACTCATTACTCATTTCCACAAGGAGCGTAACACATGACAGCACAACTCATTGACGGTAACGCGATTGCGAAAGCGATTCACGATGAATTGACCCTCGAGGTTGCGGCGCTGAAGGAGCGGGGTGTGGTTCCCGGCCTGGCGACGGTGCTCGTGGGCGACAATACGGCCTCGCAAACTTACGTGCGGATGAAGCAGAAGCGCTGCGGGGAAGTGGGCATCTACTCGGAAGGCCACGAGCTGCCCGCCGACGCCACGCAGGAGGAGGGCGAGGCGCTGGTGCGGAAGCTCAATGCCGACCCGGCGATCAACGGCATCCTCGTGCAACTGCCCCTGCCCGATCACCTGGACGAAGAGGCCATCCTCAGCGCCATCAGCCTGGAGAAGGACGTGGACGGCTTTCATCCCATCAACATCGGGCGGCTGGCGATGAAGGGCCGCGAGGCGCTTTTCGCACCCTGCACCCCTGCGGGCGTGATCGAACTGCTCGACCGGTTGGGATTGCCTATCGCCGGCAAAGAGGCGGTGGTCTTGGGGCGCAGCAACATCGTCGGCCTGCCGGTTTCGATGCTGCTGCTCAAGCGCGACGCCACCGTCACCATCTGCCACTCGCGCAGCCGCGACCTGCCCACCATCACCCGCCGCGCCGACATCCTCGTGGCGGCAGTGGGCCGCGCGGAAATGGTGAAGGCCGACTGGGTGAAGCCCGGCGCGGTCGTCATCGACGTGGGTATCAACCGCGTAGACGATCGGAGCGCCAAACGCGGCTACCGGCTCGTGGGCGACGTGGATTTCGAGTCGGTCAAAGAGGTCGCCGGCTGGCTCACCCCCGTCCCTGGCGGCGTCGGCCCGATGACGATTGCGATGCTGCTGAAGAATACGGTCACGGCGGCGAAACGGGCGCGCAAGTAACCATATTCTGGTATAATGTATAGGGAAGAACGATGAGCGATAGTATCCGCTGGACTGTGCAAGATCGTTACGGCAATGCCATCTATCTCTCACAAGAACGTTGGGAGCATATTATCGCCGCCATCAATCATCCCGAGATGCTGGATTATGAAATAGAATTACAGGAAACGATACGATCAGGTCGTCGCAAACAGGACGCGCTCAATCCACACAAGTATCGTTACACAAAGGAGTTCAGGCATCTGGCGGAGGACAACACGCACATTATTGCGATCGTGTTATTCCATTTTCGATCTGGAGAGCAAGCGGAACCCTTGCCGAACAACTATATCGTCACTGCGTATCAGAAAGAAATACGGTGAAGTATGGCAGATATGACGTTCAATTACGATGAAGTCAGCGACACGTTGTACATCTCGTTTGCGCCAGGTGAGGCTGCTACCGGGATCGAGTTGAATGACTACATCCTGCTGCGTATCAACAAACAGGAACGCCGAGCGGTGGGCTTGAGCATCTTCGAGTATTCCATTCTGGCGCAATCCACCGAACTGGGGCCGCGCAGTTTCCCGTTATCTGGCTTAGCCAACTTGTCTCCAGATTTGCAGGAGTTGGTCTTGTACATCCTGCGACGGCCTCCTATAAGTGATCTTTTGACTATTTCTGCGTATACCCCAACCGTAATTACAGACCCAACCCCAATTACAGCAGTGAAACCACTGGCATTTGCAATTGCCTGATCAACACGTAGCTTCGCCGGAAGCTACCCGAAAGTGGGGGGGCTTCCGGCGATGTGTATTATACTAGCCAGTCAACCCAAGCAGAGCCAGACTGCAAAAGTCTCAAAAGGCATCGGGTTGCGCACATATCTGCGTCGAACAACAGATCTGCAAGGTACAGTGCGTGCTGAGACTTTTGTAGTCTTTGCTGAGATTGAGCAAAAAGAGCAAAGCCCCAACAAGGGGCAATTTCAGCCCGCAGGGCTTTGTACTTTTGGCGCGACGGCTTCAGCCTCGCGCCCCAGCCAAGGAGGGACATCATGACCGAAGAACACGCGAAACCCGTCGTGGCGATCATCGGCGCGGGGCCGGCCGGCCTGTTTGGGGCCAACAGTCTCGTCGAACAGGGCGCGCGCGTCGTGCTGCTCAACCGCGACATCAAACCCGGCGGCCTGGCCGAGTACGGCATCTACTACGACAAATACAGCATCAAGGAAGGGCTGCGCAAGCAGTTCCGCAAGATTTTGGCCTCGCCGGACATCACCTACTACGGCAACGTCCGCGTGGCCGAAGACGGCGACGTGACGCTGGCGGAATTGCGGCAGATGGGATTCGCCGCCATCATCGTCGCGGTGGGCGCGCAGGGGACCAAGTGGCTCGGCCTGCCCGGCGAGGACTTGCGCGGCGTCTACCACTCCAAACCGCTGATGTACCACTACAACAACCTGCCGCCGTACAGCGAACAGGAATTCGCCATCGGCAAGCGTGTGGCGGTGATCGGCGTGGGCAACGTGATGGCCGACATCGCCCACTGGCTCACCCGCGACGTGCGTGTGGATGAGATCATCGGCGTGGCGCGGCGCGGCCCGGCGGAGGTCAAGTTCACCCGGCAGGAGATGGAGTACATCGCCCACAACTTCGACCTGGAAGACCTGGACGCCGAAATCGCGCGCGTAGCCGACCGGATTCGCGCGGTGGGTCAGGACCCGGACGAGGCCAAGCACTTCATCCTGTCGGCGCTGACGCGCAAGGCGTTGGAGCCGGTCTCCGCGACGCGCATCCGCTTCCGCTTCCTCTCATCGCCCAAACGCATCCTGGGCAATGCTGAGGGCGGCGTCGCCGGGTTGGAGGTGGATGACACGGAACTCGTCTTGCAAGAGAACGGCGAGACGCGCGCGCGCCGTCTGGAGACGCAGCGCGTACTGGACGTGGATACTGTCGTCTTCTGCATCGGCGACCGGGTGAGCAACCGCTTCGGCCTGCCGGTGCAGTGGAACGAGTTCGTGAAGGACGAGAACCCGCGCTATCCGATTGAGGGCGAGAGTTACGAGGTATTCGACCCGGAGGCCAATGCGCCAATCGAGGGCATCTTCGTCGCCGGGTGGGCGCGCAAGGCCAGCAAAGGCCAGGTGGGACTGGCGCGCAAGGACGCCTACAACTGCGCGGAAGCGGTGATGCGCTACATCGGCGATACGCCCGGCTACAATCCGGGCGCAGGAGAAAAGCTCGCCGCGCGGCTGGCGCAGATCAACAAATCGCTGGTGCGCAAAGATGACTGGCGCCGGCTGGAGGCTATCGAGCAGCAGAAGGCCGCCGAGTTGGGCGTGGAACTGTTCAAGTTCAAGAGCAATGCGGAGATGTTGGCGGCGATGGGG
>DAOUAY010000493.1:0-2292 GCA_034432995.1 Anaerolineae bacterium
TGGAAATGGAGCATTGGCGAATGGACGGTCCAGATGATGCTGCCGCTGCATCTGTGCAGCGCCCTGGTCTGGCTGAGCGCCTACATGCTGATCACCAAAAACCGCGCCATCTACGAATTCGCCTACCTGCTGGGCATTGCCGGCGCATTGCAGGCCCTGCTCACACCCGACGCGGGCCCCTACGGCTTCCCGCACTTCCGCTTCTTTCAAACGATGCTTTCGCATGGCGTTATCGTCACCGCCGCGCTCTATATGACCATCGTCGAAGGCTTTCGCCCCACGTGGGCCTCGGTACGGCGCGTGCTCGTGGGGAGTTACCTCTACGCGCTCCACGTCTGGGTGATCAACGACCTGATCGGCAGCAACTACCTATATCTCGCCCGAAAACCGGAAACTGCCAGCCTGATAGACGTGCTGCCGCCCTGGCCCGGCTACATCCCCTTTATCATCGCGCTCGCCGTGATCTTTATCCTGCTCTTCCACCTGCCGTTTGCGATCAAGGATGCGCGCTCAAAATCCCACCGTCCCGGATGACCCATCCGAACACCCGTTGCCAGCCGCACAATAGAGCCGCAATTCGCCCATCCGCTGATTCGCCCATTCGCCCATTCGCTCATTCGCTGATTCTCTTAACCAATGAACGATACACCTACCTTTTTCATCCGCGACCTGCCCATCCACGGGCCGCTGATCCTCGCGCCGCTGTCGGGCTACAACGATCAGCCCTTCCGCCGCCTGTGCCTGGAATTCGGCGCGGCGCTGGTCTACACCGGTCTGCTTTCGGCGAGCGCCATCCTCTACGGCTCGCAACGCTCGGATGAAATGCTGCGCTTCCACGCAGACGAACACCCCCTGGCGTGCCAGCTCTTCGGCAACGATGAGGCCATCCTCGAAAAAGCCGCGCGCGCCGTCGAAGCGCTGGGCATCGACGTGCTCGACTTCAACATGGGCTGCGCCGAACCGAAGATCGTCAAGGGCGGCCACGGTGCGGCGCTGCTGAAAAATCCGGCGCAGATCGGGCGCATTATGGAGCGCCTGGTCCGCACCGTGCGCGTCCCCGTCACCGGCAAGATTCGCCTGGGATGGGACGCCGGTTCGCGCAATTACCTGGAAGTTGCCCGCATCCTCGAAGACAGCGGCGCGGCGATGATCGCCGTCCACGGGCGCACCGCCGAACAGCAATACACCGGCCTCGCCGATTGGGACGCCATCGCCGAGGTCGAACAAGCCGTGCGCATCCCCGTCATCGCCAGCGGCGACGTGAAGTGCACCGCCGACATCCCCCGCATCCAGGCGCACACCGGCTGCGACGGCGTGATGATCGGGCGCGCCGCCATCGGCAACCCGTGGATCTTCCAGCGGCGCGACCTGCCCGACGTCCTATGGGAAGAACGCAAACCGGTCATTATGGAGCATCTGCGGCGGATGGTGGACTTCCACGGCGAAGTCCAGGGACACCGGCGCTTCCGAAAACACCTGCGCCGCTATCTCACCAACACGGACGTCAGCCGCCAACAGCGCCGCGCCTTTTTGCGCTGCGAGGATTTGGGGACGTTCACGGCTTTGCTGGAAAACGTCACGGTCGTATAATTGGGGCTTACACAGACACGGCTATTTTCACCGCAGAGGCTGCCGAAGACGCTGAGAACCGATAAATCTCCGCGCGCTCTGCGTTCTCGGCGGTAAAATTGTAACAACTTCTTTTCCAAAGGACAAGAACGAACCATGACGAAAATCACCCTCGAAGACGTCGCCCGGTACCCGCTGCCGGGGATGCCGATTCCCAATACGTTCGCCTTCAGCGCAGATGACGCGCTGCTCGCGTACCTGCACAGTGCGGAAGGGACGCTCACGCAGCAGCTCTACGCCTGCGACCTGGCGACAGGCGCGACGCGGCAGCTCGTAAGTCCTCCAACCGGCGGAGAGACGGAGGAAACGCTCTCGCCGGAAGAGAAGCTGCGCCGCGAGCGCGCCCGTTCGCTCGCTGTGGGAGTGACACGCTACGCGCTCTCCGGGCAAGGCTTCCGCGTGCTGGCGCCGCTCAACGGCGGTATCTACGTGCAGAACGGCGTCGATGCCGCGTTGCGCTGCATCGTGAGCGGTGATGGCGCTCCGGCGCTCGATCCGCAGTTTTCGCCGGACGGCAACTTCATCGCCTACGTGCAGAATGCCGAACTTTACGTCGTCGCCGCTGAAGGCGGCGAGCCGGTACAACTCACGGCCGGCGCGCGCGGCACGGGACGCACGCACGGCCTCGCCGAGTACATCGCGCAGGAAGAGATGGGGCGCAGC
>DAOUAY010000494.1:0-2853 GCA_034432995.1 Anaerolineae bacterium
TTGCAATCACGAATCGAAGAATCGTACACGGATTTCACGGATTCTACGGATTTTTAGGGAAAGAAATCCGTGTTTTCCGTGTTCATCCGTGTACCAAAATTGCAATATGCTTCTGCCCAGTACAGTTTGAAGAAGATTCGCGTCGATTAGTGAGATTAGCGGTAATTTTCAGGGAGGGCGAGGATGAAGACCGGCAAAGGGCTTGGCGTGTGGGTTGTGCTGCTGGTGTTGGCGCTGGCGAGGGGGCTGGCGGTGGGGTCGGTGTCGCAGGCGGCGGCAGAGGAAGCGATTGCCGTGATCCGCCAGACGTGCAGCGGATACAGCGGGCCGTATCCGTGTTACACCTCGCTGGCTGCTTGGGAGGCCGCTTATGGCGGTTTGCCGAATGGCGATCTGGTCAGCCAGGACAAGATCGCCGTGGCGCGCATCGAAGGGACGTGGACGCAGGCGGATACGACGCGCGTCTCGATCAGCGGGTGGACGACCGACGCCGCGCATGACATTCGCATCTACACCGCGCCCGAAGCGCGGCACACCGGCGTCGCCGGATCGGGCTACCGCCTGGCGAGCACGGATGCATCCGGCGTGCTGCTGTATGTCACCGTGGCCTATCTGCGGGTGGAGGGGGTGGAGCTTCACGCCGCTTCGACGTACAGCGGGCCGGTCATTTACCTGCGGCCCAACACGAACGCGGGCGTGGGCGAGATCCACTTCAGCCACAATCTTGTTCACGGCAACCGCACCGCGACCGGCCACGGTCTGCACAATTACGACTGCCGGGGCGTGGTCAAGGTGTGGAACAACATCATCTATGATGTGGGCGTGGCAGGCAGTACGGCCGGCATCATGAATGGGGCGGGGACGATGATCGCCTTCAACAACACCGTCGTCGACATTGTGGCCGGTTTTGCTTTGCGGAGCAGCGGGGGCATCCTGGCGCGGAACAATCTGGCCGACGCGCCGGGTACCGATTTTTACGGCAGTTTCGCTGCAGGCAGCGACTTCAATGCCTCGACGGATGCGTCGGCTCCCGGTTTGCACTCGCGCCGGAACCAGACTTTTACCTTTGTGAACCGGGCGGGCAAGAACTTTCATCTGGCGGCTACCGACGCCGGAGCGCGCGACTACGGCCTTGATCTGTCTCTCGATGCGCAGCAGCCGATTGCCGACGACATCGACGGGCAGATGCGCAGCGGCGGCTGGGATATGGGTGCGGATGAAACAAGTGGCACGGACACGGTCGCGCCGGTCCGTTTTGCGGCTGCGCCTTCCGGCACTCTGCCGCGCGGCGCCACACAGGCTACGCTTTCCCTCTCCACCAACGAGGCTGCCACGTGCCGCTACGCGACGGTTGCCGGGGTGGCTTATGCCGGTATGCCCGTTACCTTTGCCGCAACGGGCGGCGTCACGCACACTCACCTCGTCGCCGGTCTGGAAGGTGAGCACACGTACACCTACTACGTCAAATGTTTGGATACGGTGGGGAACGCCAACGCCGACGATGTGGTGATCAGTTTCGACGTTTTCTCCTCGGATGTCACGCCGCCGGTTATCTCCAACGTGCAGGCGGCCAACATCACCCCTTACTCGGCTGAGATTGTGTGGGAGACGGATGAGGGATGCACGTCGCAGGTGGAGTACGGGACTGGCGCGGACTACGGCGGGCTGACGGTGATCAGCGCCACGCGGGTGCTGTCGCATAGCGTGCTCCTCACCGGTTTGGACCCGGCGACGACGTATCACGTTCGCGCGCGTTCGCAGGACGTGGCCTACAACGAGACGCTCTCCGGCGATACCACGTTCACCACCGCCGCGCTCTCCAACTTTTACTACGTCGATCAGAAGCATCCCCAGGCCAGCGACAGCAATCCAGGCACGTTGGCCGCCCCTTGGCTGACGATCCAGCACGCGGCGGACGCGGCGCAGCCGGGCGATACAGTCATCGTTTATCCTGGGGATTATGGCCGGGTGACGATCAAGAAAGGCGGCGCGCCGGGCAACTATGTCACCTTCAAGGGGCTGAACGTGCCCGACCAGAGTTTGGTCGATCCCAACGCGCGGTTCGATCCTGCGCATCCGGTGCTGACGCCGGGCAATCCGGCGGTCAATGCGGTCACCGCCGGGTTTAGCTTCGCGCGGCCTTACGGCAGCACCTATCTCATCGGCTACGTGCGGATCGAGAACTTCGAAATCACGCGCATTTACCGGCCCGACCTGGGCATTGCCGGTCGCGGCGGCGTTCAACTCGCCAACACCGAGCATGTCCAGATCGTGCGCAACTTCCTTCACGATCTCAACCCCAATCCCAGCGGCTATGACTACATCGGCGTCCGCGCGGAAGGCCATGCCAACCTGGGCGTGGTCGTCAAGGGCAACACGCTCTACCGGGTGCAGGGCACGGGAATCAACGTCATGGGGCGCGACTGGCTGGTGGAGGGAAACGTACTTTCACACGGGCTGGACGCCAACACCGATACCGGCGCGCACGTAGGGGGCGATTCCGACGCGATGCGCTTCTTCGGCAGCGGGCACGTCATCCGCAACAACCGCTTCTTCGATTATCTGGATGAGGAGCAGTACGGCGATCCGCACATCGACTGTTTCCAGACGTTTGCGGTTTATCCTGAGAGCCAGTTCGCGCACGATATTTTGGTCGAAGGCAACGTCTGCCGCAACTTCGGGCAGATGCTCATGGTCTCGGACAACGACGCGGGCGACTACGTTCATCACCTTACTTTTCGCAACAACATCTTTCGCGGGGCGCGGGCGTATGCCTTCCAGGGCAGCGAGGCCGAGCACCTGGTCTTCGTCAACAACGTGGTCGCCGAGAGCAATTACGGCGCTTTTGGGATT
>DAOUAY010000495.1:0-7792 GCA_034432995.1 Anaerolineae bacterium
GCGGCGATGGTCAACACGCGCTACTTCGACGTGATCGATTACGTCGCCAGCGAAGCCGCGGTGATCCAGGCCATCGACAGTGGACGCGCGCAGGCCGGCATCGTCATCCCGCCGGGCTTCGCCGCGCGCGTGGATCGCGGGGAAGCGCAGGTGCTCTTTTTGATCGACGGTTCGGACTTGTTCACCGTCCAATCGGGCTACACGCGCGCCGCCGCCATCGCGCAGTCGTATGCCGCCGACGTGCTGCTCAAGAAGATCCAACGCTCCGGCCTCCCCATCAGCGCCGCCCTGCCGCTGGATACGCGGGTGCGCATCCTCTACAATCCCGATATGCAGCAGCTTTGGTTCACCATCCCCAATATGATCGCCCTGCTCATCCAGACCTCCAGCATCGCCATGACCGCCGCCGCCGTCGTGCGCGAGCGCGAAGCAGGCACCATCGAGCAGTTGCTCGTCACGCCGATCCGCCCGTTGGAACTCCTGCTCGGCAAGATCATTCCCAACGTCGTCGTCGCCATCATCAACGTGCTCACGGCGGTCGCCGCGGGAGTGTTGCTCTTCCAGGTGCCGTTTCGGGGAAGTTTCTGGATCTTCATGGGCCTGGCGATGATCTACGTCTTCTGCGGATTGGGGCTGGGTTTGCTGATTTCGACCATCGCCAGCAATCAAAAACAGGCGCAGCAGTTGGTGATGATGATCATGCTGCTGGGCGTCGTGTTGGGCGGTTACATCTTCCCCCGCAACACGATGCCACCCGTGCTGAAGGCGCTGGGGACGCTGTTCCCGATGACGTTCTTCATCCCCATCTCACGCGGGATCATCAGCAAAGGCGTCGGCGCGGACGCGCTCTGGGTTCACGTCGTCAGCATGACCATTTACGCCGTGGTCGTGATGGCGATTGCGGCGAAAGCTTTCCGGCAGGGATTGGAGTAGCCGACCTTGAACGCGCAGCGATTGTTCGCCATCATCAAAAAAGAGACCATCCAGATGATCCGGGATTGGCCGACGTTGTTGATGATCATACTGATGCCGGTGCTGGAGCTTTTTCTGTTCGCCTACGTCGGCGATATGACACTCGACCATCTGCCCACGGCAGTCGCCGATATGAGCCGCGACTCCAGCAGCCGCGCGTTCATCAACGCGCTCGAAGTCTCCGGCTTCTTCGATGTGACGCAGTACGTGGGCAGCGAAAACGAGGTCATCCGCGCCATCGACGATAACCAGGTGAACGTGGGCCTGGTGATTCCGCCCGATTTCGCGGGGCAGGTCGAGCGCGGCACGGCGCAGGCGCTCGTCATCATCGATGGCTCCGATTCGTTCGTAGTGCAATCGGGGTACAGCGCGGCGACGGCGATTGCCCAGGTCCACGGGATGCAGTTGATGCTGCAAACCGCGCAGCGTATGGGCATGGGCAGCCTGGGACGGTTGCCCATCGACACCAGCACGCGCATCCTCTACAATCCCAACATCGACGAGATTGTGTTCCTCATCCCCGGTCTGGCGGCGATGCTGCTACAACTCATCGGCGTCAACGCGACGGTGATGGCCGTCGTCCGCGAGCGCGAGCTGGGCACGATGGAGCAAATGCTGGTCACGCCGGCGCGGCCCGTCGAGTTGATCCTCGGCAAGATCGCGCCGCCCATCGGATTGATCACCGTCGATCTCATCATCATCATCGCACTCGGCGTTTTCTGGTTCAAGGTGCCGTTCCAGGGATCGATCTGGCTGTTTAGCTGGCTCTCGCTGCTGTTCATCGTCTCCGGCCTGGGAATGGGGCTGGCGCTCTCCACCATCTCCAAAAACCAGAAACAGGCGCAGCAGATCTCGGCGATGATTATGATGGTCACGATGCTGCTGACCGGTCTGATCTACCCGCGCTCGACGATGCCGCCGGTTGTGCGCGCCGTCGGCAATCTGATCCCGGCGACCTACTTCATCCGCATCGCGCGGGGCGTCATCACCAAGGGTGTGGGGCTGGCGTTTATGTGGGAAGATGTCGTCGCGCTGGTCATCTACGGGACGATCATCGTCATCCTTTCAGCCGCGACGTTCAAGACGAGGTTGGATTGAGAGACGCCTATGCTACAACGGATATGGGCCGTCATCCAAAAGGAGTTCATCCAGACGTTGCGGGACCGGCGGACGCTCATCATCCAACTGGGATTGCCGCTGGCGCAGATGCTGATCTTTGGCTACGCGATCCGCACCGATGTGCGCCACATTCCACTGGTGGTGGCCGATCAAAGCCTGGATCGCGCCAGCCGCGCGTTCGTCCAGTCGCTGACCGTGTCGGGCTATTTCGAGGTGGTCGATTACGTCGCCAGCGAAGCCCAGGCGATCCACGCGATCGACGAGGGTCGCGCGCAGGCCGGGGTGGTCATCCTGCCCGGATTTGCGGCAGATGTGGAGCGCAACGCGGCGCAGGTGTTGCTGCTGGTCGACGGGTCGGACGTCTTCACCTCACAGACGGCCTACAACGCCATCACCGCCATCGCCCAGAGCCATTCGAAGGAGGTGCTGGTCTCCCGGCTGCTGCGGGCCGGTCGCTTGAGCAATGCCGAACAGCTCTTGCCGTTGGATACGCGCGTGCGCATCCTCTACAACCCCAATCTATTGGACCTGTGGTTCGTGATTCCGGGGATCGTTTCGGTCATCTTGCAGACGCAGGCGATCACGCTCACCGCCGCCGCCGTGGTGCGCGAGCGCGAAACCGGCACCATCGAGCAAATCCTGGTGACGCCCATCCGGCCATTCGAACTGTTGATCGGCAAGATCGCGCCGAACATCGTCATCGCCATCGTCAATATGCTCACGATTCTGGCGATCGGCGTGGTCTGGTTCGAGACACCGTTCCAGGGCAATTTCTGGCTCTTCTTTGGGCTGGCGTGTCTGTACGTCCTTTCGGGCCTGGGCATGGGACTGCTGGTTTCGTCTATTTCAGAGAATCAAAAGCAATCGCAACAAACGGCGATGATGTTGATGCTCATCGGGTTGGTGTTGGGCGGCTTCATTTTCCCGCGCTACCTGATGCCGCCGGTGATTCGCGCCGTGGGCAATCTCTTCCCGCTCACCTACTTCATCCCCATCGCGCGGGGGATCATCACCAAGGGAATCGGCGTGGCGACGTTGTGGAATCAGGTGATCGTGTTGGCGCTCTACGTCGGCGCGATCCTGTTCTTCGCCACCCGCTCATTCAGACGCAATCTGGACTGAGGCACGATGCGCCGTTGGATGAACGCCATTCACCGCACCGCAGCGATCATGCGCCGCGAGATGATCGAGCGGCTGCGCGACCGGCGCACGCTGGCGCTGATCCTCGGCATCCCGCTGCTCCAGCTCACGCTGTTTGGCTATGCCGTCCACCTGACCGCCTATCATCTGCCGACGGTGGTCGCGGATATGAGCCTGGATGCGCACAGCCGGGGCTTCGTCGACGCGCTACGCGCTTCCGGCTATTTCGACATCGAGCGGTATGTCGCCACCGAGGGCGACGTGCTGACTGCGCTCGACGCCGGAACGGCGAAAGCCGGTGTAGTCATCCCGCCGAATTTCGCCGCGGATGTCGAACGTGGCACAGCGCAGGCGCTGGTCATCCTGGACGGCTCCGACTCGTTCTCGGTCCAGTCGGGATACAGCGCGGCGGTGGCCATCGGGCAGGCGTATGCGTTGGACGTCGTCGTGCAGAAGATCGACCGGCTGGGAGGACGGCTGAACACCCAACCGATCACGGCCTCGACGCGCGTGCTCTACAACCCCAATCGCGACGACCTCGTATTTATCATGCCGGGATTGATTGCGATGCTGCTGCAAGTGCTGGCGGTGAATATGACGGCCCAATCCATCGTGCGCGAGTACGACCTGGGCACGATCGAGCAGATTATGGTGACGCCGGTGCGCCCGCTGGAACTGGTGATCGGCAAGCTGACGCCCAACATCTTGTTCGTCGCCATCGACCAGGTGATGATCACGCTGCTCGGCGTTTACTGGTTTGGCGTCCCGTTCCGCGGCAATGTGTGGCTGCTGGCCGGCCTCTCGCTCCTGTTCGTCTGCGCCGGTTTGGGACTGGGGTTGGTGATCTCCAGCGTCGCGCGGACGCAGAAAGAAGCGGAGCAGATCACGGCTCTGTTGATGTTGTTGAGCCTGCTGCTCACCGGCTACATCTACCCGCGCAGTCCCATGCCGCCCGTCGTGCGCGCCCTCGGCAATCTGATCCCGCTCACCTACTTCATCCGTATCACGCGCGGCATCATCACCAAGGGGGTCGGCATCGCCTATTTATGGGACGATGTCCTGGCGCTCTCGATGTACGTCGTTGTTGTCATGAGCCTGGCAGCGCTCACGTTCAAACGACGGTTGGATTGAAGAATGGCAAATGGCAAATGGCAAATGGCAAATGGCGAATGACTGTATGACTACACGACTATACGATTAGACTTATGGAAGCGTTGGTTACGATTCAGACTACAGACCTGGTGAAGCGATTCAAGACGCGGCAGGGGGACGTGACTGCGGTGGACGGGGTCACGCTGCAAGTGCGGCAGGGCGAAACTTACGGCCTCATCGGGCCGGACGGCGCGGGCAAGACGACGACGACGCGCGTGATCCTGGGCCTGCTGCGCCGCACGTCCGGCGAGAGCCGCATCCTGGGGTTCGACTCGATGCGCGACACCTACGCCATCCGCGAGCGGGTCGGCTACATTGCGCAGCAGTTCTCGCTGCCGCCCGATATGACCGTGATCGAGAACATGCAGTTCTTCGCGCAGGTGCAGGGCGTCAGCCCGGAGGAGCAGAAACACCGCATCCCGGAGCTATTGGAATTCGCCGGCTTGACGAAGTTCACCAAACGCCTGGCGGGGCGGCTTT
Organism: Anaerolineae bacterium; assembly: GCA_034432995.1. Classification (GTDB taxonomy): domain Bacteria; phylum Chloroflexota; class Anaerolineae; order B4-G1; family SLSP01; genus DSWT01. Next base: position 4,864 of record DAOUAY010000495.1, read on the forward strand.
CCGGCGGGATGAAGAAGAAACTCGCGTTGGCGTGCAGCCTCGTCCACGAACCGCGCGTCGTCATGCTCGACGAGCCAACGCTGGGCGTGGACCCCGTCAGCCGCCGCGAGTTCTGGAACCTGTTGGGCAACCTGCGCGCCGAAAAGGGGCTGACCATCTTCGTCTGCACGCCCTACATGGACGAGGCCGAGCGCTGCAATTGGGTGGGCCTCCTCTACCAGGGCAAACTCGTGGCGCACGACGCGCCGCACTCGATCAAACAAATGGTGCCGGGCCAACTGCTCGAATTCACGCCCTCGCACTTCGTCCCGGCGCAAAACCTGGTCACGAACCTCGAAGGCGTCCTGGAAGTCCAGACCTACGGCCTAATGCTCCACGTCTTCGTGGACGACATCGCGCGGCGGCAAGCCGAAATCGAAGCCGCGCTCGCCGCCCAGGGCATCACCTGCACCGGGATGCGCCAGATCGAAGCGCGCATGGAAGAGGCGTTTATTTCATTGATCAAAAGACAGTCGCTAGTCGAAAGTCTCAAGTCCAAAGTCAATGACCCGTCCTGACTTTTGGCCTTCGACTTTCGACTTTGGACTTTGGACTTTGGACTAACACCTATGAACGAATACACAATCGAAGTCAACAATCTCAGCAAGAAGTTCGGCAGCTTCACCGCTGTGGACAACGTCAGCTTCAACGTCCGCCCGGGGGAAGTGTACGGCTGGCTGGGGCCGAACGGCGCGGGCAAGACGACGACCATCCGCATGTTGCTCGGCCTGCTCACGCCGACGTCCGGCGAGGCGCGCGTGCTCGGCTACAATCCCGCCACGCAGACCAAGTCGATGCAGGCGCTCGTCGGCTACATGTCGCAGCTCTTCACGCTCTACAACGATCTCACCGCCCGCGAGAACATCCGTTTCTACGGGTTGGCCTACGGTCTCTCGCGCAAGCAACTGCGCCGGCGCCAGGCCGATATCCTGGAAATGGCCGGCCTCATCGGACGCGAGCACACGCTCACGTCCAACCTCTCCGGCGGTTGGAAGCAGCGCCTGGCCCTGGGCTGCGCCATCGTCCACGAGCCGCGCGTCGTCTTCCTGGATGAGCCGACCGCGGGCGTCGATCCCATCAGCCGCCGGGAGTTCTGGGGCCTTATCTACGCCATGGCGAAGAAAGGCGTGACGGTGCTCGTCACCACGCACTACATGGACGAAGCGGAACTTTGCCAGCGCGTCGGCTTCATCAGCCAGGGCAAGCTCATCGCGCTGGACACGCCGGATCAACTGAAGCAAACGCAGATGCGCGGGCACGTCCTGGAGATCAACACCGCCGACGCCGACCGCGCGATGCGTGTGCTCAAGGTGGCGCAGGATTCAGGGCGGCTGCCCTTCGAGGAAGTCGCGCTGTACGGGGCGCAGATTCACGCCGTCGTCCCCGACGCCGAGACCTTCAAAGCGCCGATCTGGACGCTGCTCAACGACGAAGGCATCGACGTCCACAGCATCGAGTGGATCGCGCCCACCCTGGAAGACGTTTTCATATCGGCGGTGAAATAACGCATCGCTTCGAGAGGATCTGCCGATCCTCGTGGGCGCACACCCGGCGGGGATCTGGCGATCCCCTGGAAGCATAAAGCAGACGGCGGCTCGGTCAGGAGACCGGCCGCAGCGCCAATACAAGGATATAGTAGGAGAAGACAAATGAACCAAGAAAAAACGAAGTCAAAAAAGCCATTGCGTATCATCCTGATCGCGTTCTTCGCGCTTGGGATGATCGTCCTGATGTCGAAACAGACGGAAGCGAGCCACGACTGGTGGCCCACGCTCTTCCAGCCGCAAACGACGCAATCGCCAACTGTCCTGAGCGCCTCCGGCGTCATCCAGGCGGAACAGGTCAGCCTCGCCAGTGAGTTCGGCGGGTCGATCGCCGCGATCCCGGTGGCGGAGGCCGAAAATGTTGCAGCCGGACAGATCGTCGTCCAACTGGACACCACGATGCTCGATGCACAAATCGAGGTCGCCCAGGCGATGGTCGACATGGCCGAAGCCGGGCTGGCGCAGGCCAGGGCCGGCGCACGGCCGGGCCAGATCGAAACCGCCAAAGCGCAGCTTGCTCAGGCGCAAGCCGGAGAACTTTTGGCGCAAAAGGCAGTCAGCGACACGCAAATCCTGGTCGCCAACCCGCAGGACATCGACCTGCTCATCGCCGTCACCCGCGCGCAGATTGCCTCCGCCGAACACCAGCTCGCGCAGGCCACAGCGCTCAAGGATGCCGTCGAGATCGGCAAGGTGGAGTTCGAAAAAGTCTACACAGAGTACAACGGCGGTGGGCGGCAGCGCTTCCCGGTGATGCAAGGTTCCATCGATGACATCGCTGGCGACTTACAAGACCTGTACCCAGAACTCCCGGTGATCGAACTGCCCGAAGCTCCGGCAGGGGATTTCAACATCGGCGACTGGGAATTAGTCTATGGCGGCGGGAGCTATACGCTCTATAAATGGGTCGACATCAGTTTCCCGCTGGGCGCGCAGCAACTGCCCAACCTGTGGTGGCAGACGTGGGTCGGGGTCAACGCTGCCATCGCCCAGAAAGAAGGCCTGGAAGCCAAACTCGCCAATCTCTACAGCCAGCGCGCCAATCCCCAGGCGATGCAGACCCGCGCCGATGAAGCTTTGAGCGCGCAGGCGCAAGTCGAAGCGCAGGCCACGCTGGCGCAGGTGCAGGTGGAGGCGCTGGAATCCGGGGCCACGCCCGAACAGATCGCCGCCATCGAAGCGCGCGTCAACCAGGCGCGCAGCGGGTTGGCGTCGCTGTTGCGCCAGCGCGAGATGTACGCGCTGACCGCGCCCATCGATGGCGTTGTGGTGGACGTCATCATGCATCCTGGTGAGGTCGCGGCGGCGGGCGCGACGCTGCTCACCATTGCCGATCTCAACAAACT
>DAOUAY010000496.1:0-2787 GCA_034432995.1 Anaerolineae bacterium
CCGCTCGACGCGCCTGAACGACAACCTCATCGGCCTGCGCAACATGGCGCAATCGGCGTGGATCGTCACCCGCGCGGCGTGGCACAACCGCCAATCGCGCGGCACGCACTACCGCGAGGACGCCGCCGATCACGAATTCGCCGGGCTAGGCGACACCGAAGGCCCGCTGCCGAATTCGATAGCGGAATTCTGAAAGAGGCAAGAGGCAAGAGGCAAGAGGCAAGAGGCAAGATGCAAGAAGCAAGAGGCAAGAGGCAAGATGCAAGAAGCAAGATGCAAGATGCAAGATGCAGGATGCAAGAATTCTGTCTTGCATCCTGCATCCTGCATCCTGCATCCTTTAATCTTTCACCGGGAGTTATTCAATGACATACACTGACGGCTGGGCCGCGATCAATCTGGACATGCCACCGCGCGTGCCGCACACTGAGTATTCCGTCACCGAGCACTGGGACGTGATCAAGGCGGTGACGGGCATCGACGTTGGGCCGTTCAGTCCGCCCGAAGTGCGTTGGCGCGGCAGCCTGGCTCTGATGAAAGCCTGGAACTTCGACTTCCGTTGGTCCACGCTCATCGGCGGGGAGGCATTGGCCGCCTGTCACACCGATATGGGCCACGCAGAGTATGCAGCGGGCGGTGTGGATCGCCGCGACACGATCACATGCCCGTTCTCGACGCCGGAGGAAGTGCTGTCGTTCGATCCGTGGGAAGTCTACGGCCCGCAAGACCAGGCCGAACTGACGCGGCGCTTCGAGGCGCATTATCGCCATCAACGTGAAGAGACGCCGGAGCAAGTGGTGATGACGGGCGTCTACGTGACGCTGGTCTCCGGCCTGATCGACATCTTCGGGTGGGAGATGCTGCTGCTGGCGGCGGGGATAGATCCGCAGGGCTTCGGCGAAGTCGCCACCCGCTACGCGACGTGGATTCAGCAGTATTTCGACGCGCTCGGCGCCGCCGATGTGCCCGTGGTCATGGTCCACGACGACATCGTGTGGAGCGCCGGGCCGTTCATCTCGCCGCGCTGGTATCGGCGGTACGTGTTCCCCAACTACAAAAAACTCTTCGTGCCGCTGCTGGATTCCGGCAAGAAGATTATGTACACGTCCGACGGCAATTACACCCGCTTCATTGACGACCTCGCCGAGTGCGGCATCCACGGCTTCGTGCTGGAACCGTGGACCGATATGGCCGCCATCGCCGAAAAATACGGGCGCACGCACGCCTTCATCGGCAACGCCGACACGCGCATCCTGCTCAAGGGCGACAAGGCCGCCATCCGCGCGGAAGTGGAACGCTGTATGGCGATCGGCAAACCGTATCCGGGTTTCTTCCTGGCCGTCGGCAACCACATTCCAGCCAACACGCCGGTGGAGAGTGTGTTGTATTACCAGGAAGTGTATGAAGCGTTGAGTAGAAGATAGCCGTCAGCTATCAGCCGTCAGCCAGAAAACTGCTGATAGCTGATAGCTAATTGCTGAAAGCTGACGGCTGAAAGCCGATAGCTATGTCCATCGAAACGCTAACCACTGCATTACGCGCAGACGGGAATTTCGTCCGCAATGTGACGGCGTGGCAGATTTTGCCGGCGAAGGGTGCGGACTCGGTGGCATGGCCATCCGAACTCAATCCCCGATTGGCGGAGGTGGGACGCGGGCTAGGCATCGACGCGCTATACACGCATCAGGCGCGCGCGATCGAGGCCGCATTGCGCGGCGAAAACGTCATCCTTGCCACCGGGACGGCGTCCGGCAAGACGCTCGGCTACACGCTGCCGCTGTTCAACACGCTCTTGCGCGACCCCACGGCCACGGCGCTGCTGCTCTTTCCCACCAAGGCGCTGGCGCACGACCAGATTGCGGCGCTGGAACAGTGGATCGGCGCGCTGCAAGCCCCGCTAAATCTGCGTCCCTACGACGGCGATACGCCGCAGCGACTTCGCGCCGCCATCCGCAACGAGGCGCGCATCGTCGTCTCCAACCCCGACATGCTGCACCTGGGTATCCTGCCACACCATACCCGCTGGATGCGCTTCTTTAGCGGCCTGCGCTACATCGTCCTCGACGAGCTGCACACCTACCGGGGCATCTTCGGCAGCCACGTCGCCAACGTGCTGCGCCGCGCCCGCCGCGTGGCGCGCTTCTACGGCGCAGAACCGCAATTCGTGTCGGCGTCGGCGACCATCGCCAATGCCCGCGCATTGGCCGAAGCGGTGTGGGAAGATCCGGTCGTTCCGGTGGAGGAGGACGGCGCGCCCTACGGCCAACGCCACGTCATCTTCTACAACCCGCCGCTGCTCAACCCCGATCTCGGTCTGCGGGCCAGCGCGTCCGGGGAAGCGCTCAAACTGGCGCTGAAGCTGCTTCAGGCCGGCGTGCAGACGATCCTCTTCGCCCGCGCGCGGATGACGGTGGAGATGCTGCTGCGCGAACTGCGCGAGCGCGCCGTCCAGGCCGGCTTTGCCCCCGACGTTATCCAGGGCTATCGCGGCGGCTATTTGCCCCAGGAGCGCCGCGCCATCGAACGCGACCTGCGCGAGGGCAAGACGCGCGTCGTCGTCGCCACCAACGCGCTGGAATTGGGCATCGACATCGGCGCGCTCGATGCTTCGATTTTGGTCGGCTATCCCGGCACGATTGCCGCGACGCGCCAGCAAATGGGCCGCGCCGGACGGCGAGCCGGGGCGTCGCTCTCGGTGCTCATCGCCACGCCGTCCCCGCTGGATCAATACCTGATCTCGCACCCGGAGTACTTCTTCGGGCGCTCGCCGGAGGAGGCGCGGGTGAA
>DAOUAY010000497.1:0-3420 GCA_034432995.1 Anaerolineae bacterium
GAGCGGCCTGTCGGCGTCGTGGTGACGTTCGGCGGGCAGACGCCGCTCAAGCTGGCGCGGACGCTGGTGGATCACAATATCCCGCTGCTCGGCATGGACTACGGGATGATCGAGATGGCCGAAGATCGCAAGCAGTTTGGCGCGCTGCTGGACCGGCTGGGCCTCAAAAGCCCGCCTTACGGAACGGCAGTCACGGTGGACGAGGCGCTGCGGGTGGCCGAGAGCCTGGGCTATCCCGTGCTGCTGCGCCCCAGCTACGTCCTCGGCGGGCGGGCGATGGAGATCGTGGCGAACGCCGACGAGCTGCGCCACTACATCACCGAAGCGGCGCGCGTCTCGGCGGGACATCCGGTGCTCATCGACCGCTTCCTCGAAGACGCGCTGGAACTCGACGTGGACATCCTCACCGACGGCGAGGATGTGTGGGTGGCCGGGCTGATGGAGCAGATAGAAGAGGCCGGCGTCCATTCCGGCGACTCTGCGTGCGTGCTGCCGCCGGCGAGCCTCTCCGAGCGCCAGATCGCCGCAGTCGAAGACACCGCCGCGCGCCTGGTGCTGGCGATGGGCGCGAAGGGCCTGGTCAACCTGCAAATGGCGATCAAGGGCGACCAGCTCTACATCCTCGAAGCCAACCCGCGCGCCTCCCGCACCGTCCCCTTCGTCAGCAAAGCCATTGGCGTCCCCCTGGCGAAACTTGCCGCCAAAATCCTCGTGGGGCGCAAGCTCCGGGATCTGCTCTCGAATTACGAATCACGAATTACGAATAGCGAATCAGCGAATCAGCGAATGAGCGAATCAGCGAATGAAGAATCGGCGAATGAGCGAATCGGCGAATCAACGACCGTTTCCCAATCCCCCCCTCTCTCTATCTCTATCTCTATCTCTATCTCTCCCTCTCTCCCCCCGTCTACCGTCTACCGTCGCGCGAATCTTCGCGCCCCGTCTACCCCGCTGGTTTCCGTCAAAGAAGTCGTCCTGCCCTTCCGCCGTTTTCGCGGCAGCGATGTGCTCCTGGGGCCGGAGATGCGTTCGACGGGGGAGGTGATGAGCTTCGGCGCGGGGTTCCCGGAGGCGTTCGCCAAGGCGCAGATCGCGGCGGGGAATCCGCTGCCTACGGCAGGCGCGGTGCTGGCGAGTCTCACCGACGCCGACAAGCGCGAGGGTATCGCATTGATCGGGCAGTTACACGATATGGGCTTCGAGATTCTCGCCACGCGCGGCACGGCGCACGCGCTACAGGCGATGGGGATTCCGGCTGAAGTCGTCCACAAGGTCGGCGAGGGACGGCCCGACTGCGCGGACGTCATCGCACAGGGGCGGGTGCAGTTGGTGGTGAACACGCCGTCCGCTGCGCGCAGCGACAAGCGCATCCTCGACGCGCCACTACCGGCGAGCGCGGCGGAACGCGGCGTGCCGCTGCCGTGGCAGGGCGCGCGCACGGCGGGGTATCGCATCCGCGCGGCGGCGCTGCAATACCACATTCCCTACGTCACTACGTTGGTCGCGCTGCGCACGGCCGTCGCTGCGATCCGGTTTCTGCGGCGTGGGACGCTGCCGGTGCGGGCGTTGGGGCTTGCGTGACACTACGGGTGGTGCTATAATGGCGTTAAGAGCACAAGGAAAAGTATTGTCCATACGAGCGTCGTGGAGGGAATGATGGGACGATTAACGTTGCGTTTACCAGACACACTGCACCAACAGTTGGCGTTATTGGCAGAAGAAGAAGGCGTGTCGCTCAATCAGTTGATCGTCTACGCGCTGACGCGACACGTTGCATGGGCATCATCGGCTCGACAGCAAGAAGTGACGTATGCCGTGTTGCTCAAGAGCTTAGGAGAAGCGTCTCCTGATGAGGTTCGCGCGGTCCTGAATGAACGAAAGGCGGTTTATCCCGAACCAGCCTTGACGGCGGATGTCATCGAGCGACTGCACGAGCGGTTTTTAGAAGCCGAACAGACTCAGGAAGCTGAAACTGCATCGCACAGGCATTTGACGGTGGGGGAATTCCGCGAGTCCGGCTTGATTGGCCTTTGGAAGGACCGAACGGATATCGAAGATAGTGCTGTTTACGCGCGAGAACTGCGGGAGCAAGTTCAACGACGTGGAGACATTACCCCATGATTCTACTCGACAGCGACGTTGTGGTAGACTTGCTTCGGCAGTATCCACCCGCAGTGCAGTGGTTTGATCAACTTGATATTGGTGAGGAAGTTGTCGTTTCTGGCTATGTGGTGATGGAACTTATCCAGGGATGCCAGAACAAAATGGAGCAAGAACGGGTGCTGCGTGTTTTGGCGAGATATGGAGTTATATGGCTCTCTCCCGGTCACTGCGCTTATGCGCTCGATCTCTTTGTGAAATATCGTCTGAGCCACAATATTGGTATGTTGGATGCGCTCGTCGGACAGACGGCGCTTATGCTGGATGAACCTTTGTATACGTTCAATCGTAAGCATTATGCTGCTATCCCTGGCTTGCGAACGGCTCAACCTTATGAGAAATGAGGCTCAGATGCGAACTGAGGCCCAGGCGCGAGAAACTGTCTTACGTCTAAAACAGGAGATTCTAGCGGATTTGGGCGGAGAATTGCTTTCACCGGACGAACTGTTCTTGGGGCACATGACTCTAGGGGAATATCTTGCGCTGTCGGACGAAGAAAAGGATACGCTTTGGGAGGTATGGACAGGTATAGACCTGATGGAACTTGACGAACGTGAGGTCAGTCCCAATGTGGTGCTTCCTCAATGAAGGTGAATCTATGAACAAATCTAGGTCTTGTTTGTGTCTATTCTTCAATATTTTGGGCGTTTTCGCCCTCTATCAAGTCGTGCTGCGCCTGATCCGCAAGCATTGGCATTTCCCAGCCCCGGCGTTCATCGGGCGTTTTCTCGACAGCGATTATCGCCGGACGTTGCAGCCGCCAGCGCCAATCGTGACGCGCAGCGGTGCGCAACCGGGGATGAAGGCGCTCGAAATCGGCTGCGGCAGCGGGGCGTACACCACGTTTTTCGCGCGCGCCGTCGCTCCAGGTGGTGAGGTCGCCGCGCTAGATATCCAACCCGCGATGCTGGCGCAACTGGCGGCAAAGCTCACGAAACCGGAGAACCAGGATATTCAGAACATCACGCTGCACGAGGCCAGCGCCTACGCATTGCCTTTCGACGACAACACGCTTGATCTGGTTTATATGATCACCGTGTTTCAGGAAATTCCCGACCGCGACCGGACCCTGGCGGAAGTGCTGCGCGTGCTCAAGCCGGGTGGCTTGCTCGCCATTACCGAATGGGTGTTTGACCCGGATTATCCGTGGATGCGTACGACGATCAAGCAAGGGACGCGGGCCGGCTTTGTGGTGGAGGCGGCGTTGGGGAATCTGTGGACGTATACGGTGCGATTCAAGAAGCTTTGGTAAGTGCTTGA
>DAOUAY010000498.1:0-8964 GCA_034432995.1 Anaerolineae bacterium
GCACGTTGGTGTACACCACGACTGAAGGCAGCCAGACGACACTCGTCATCCCGCCAGCCGCCGTGACAACGACGACGACGATTGTGCTGACGCAGTTAGCACCGGAGACGTTAGAAACGCCGCCGAAACTTGTCGCCGGCGGCATCGCTCTCAAGCTGGATGCGTATCAAGGCGACGCACAGGTGACGAACTTCACCTTCAGTGCCCCGGTCACACTGACGCTCTCCTACATCGACGAAGACGTCGCCGGTATGGACGAGTCCACGCTCAAACTCTACCGCTACGTGTGCAGCGGGCCGGATACACTGCTGCTATGCCTTTGGGAAGTCATCGGGACGCGACCCGGTGAGGGGCAAATGCTGGACACGGCGAACAACGTGCTGACAGCGTGGCTGACGGGGTTCAGCCGGTTTGGCACACTGGGCGTGAGCACCCAGCCGGCCTTCGAGGTCAGCAAGACCCACACCGGCAACCACGTCGCCGGGATGCCGGTGACGTACACCCTAACCGTCGCCAATACCGGCAATGCCGATGCCACCAACGTCGTCCTGGAGGATGTGATCCCACTGCATCTCACCTGGTCCAGCGGCGGCACCCTGGCCCTCGATCGCGTGCGCTGGACCTTCGAGGCGATCACCGCCAGCGGCGGAACCGCCGTGGGGCAGTTCACAGCCAAACTGCCATGCGCGGCGTCGTTGGACATTGTCAACAACGATTACCGGGTGGTCAGCAGCGCGCAAGGGGTCACGAGCACCGTCGGGCCGCCGGTCAGCTTCAGCGTCATCTCTCCAACCATAGCGGTGGGGATTGACTACACACCCTCCGCGCCGGTTGCCGGAGAGACGATCACCTTCACGGCGATAGCAACAACGAACGGCACGCCGTTGAGCTACGCCTGGAGCTTCGGTGGAACGGGGCAGAGCGTCACTCGCACCTACTCTACAGCGGGGATGTACACCGTGTCGGTCACGGCAACGGATGCGTGCGGCTACGCGCAGGTCGCTTCCCCGGTGTCGGTCACTGTGCTGCCGGCAGGGTATAAGGTGTATCTGCCGTTGGTGATGCGCTAGTAGATCACAACACAGGCTGGCAGCTTGTCGTTTCGCAAGCTGCCAGCTTTTTCTACATAGGGGGAAGTTTGCTCAACGCAACGCGCACCCGTTCTTGCTCCTGGGGAAGTTGCAGTTTCTCGAAAAGGGCGAGGGCCTCGGTCAGCACGACGCGGGCTGCTGCGGATTGCTCGGCAGCCGCGAGAACATGGGCATAGTCGACGAGGACGGCTCCCAAGTCGAACTCCTGCTTGAGTTCACGTAGAATCGCGACGCTTTGCTCCAGGTTGCGCAGAGCCTCGGTCAGGTTTTGTGTCTCGGTGTGCGCCTTGCCGATCACCCGGTAAATGGCGGCTTCTTCCTGACGATTGCCGACGCTCCTGGCATACGTGAGCGCCTTTTCACAGGCGGCCAAAGCGCGTTCGGGAACGTGGGCTTCCAGGTAACATTCGGCCAATTGGCGGAGACATTCGGCCTCGGCATCCTGCGCCCCGATGTCTTGCGCGATCCGCAGCCCTTCCTCAAGATGCACAATGGCCTGGTCGAGATTCCCCTGCGCCCGATAGGTCTCTCCCAGATTGATGTGGCAGTCAGCCATGCCTAAGCTCTGCCCAAGCCGTTCTCGCATCGTCAAACTGCGTTGGTAATGATCGATCGCCTGCGCGTAGTTCCCCTGCGCATAGTGGACGACGCCTAGATTTGCATACGTGGTCGCTTCGCCCCACACATCCCCAAATCGCTGTAAGGTTTTCAAAGCGCGACTGAAATACGCCGCGGTGAGGGTAAGGTCAGTTTGGTAATGGAGAATTGCCAGATTGTTGTAGATCCGCGCGGCCTCATACTCGTTGCCGATGCGCTCCAGGATGTTGAGCGCCTGCTGTAAATGGTCGATGGCCTTCGCCGGTTGGCGACCGCGGTAGCTGAGTCCCACCAGGTTATGCGCCTGGGCAATCTCTGGATAATGCGTGGAGTCCCGCAAAACAGCAAGACTGGCTTCCCCTTCGGCCAGCGCCCGGTCGCTTTGGCCTTGCTGCTCGTAGATGCGAGCGCGCGCCAGCAACAGCCGCGCCGTCTCCACCGAAGCCCGTGCCTCTGCCGGGAGCAACGCTATGCCTTGCGCGCACCTGTCGAGAGCCTGCTCGTAATCCCCGCGCTTCTCATAGACGACGGCTATGCGCCGGTACAAATCGGCGTGTCGTTTTGCATCACCGCAGCATGTCAGCGCCCGTTCATAACACGCCAGCGCTTCATCGGATTCGCCTACGTGAAACAACACGTCGCCTAAGCCTTCGGCGATGATCACCGAGGCTTCGGTCTGCTGAAGTTGCTCGGCGAGTTGCATCGCCTGCCGGTAAAACGCAATCGCCTCCGGGTTGGCGTAGGCCAGCCGGGCCTTGTCGCCGGATTTGACCAGGTAATCGAGCGCCTTCGCGTGATCGTCGGACAGGCTGTAGTGATGCGCCAGCAATTCGTAGACCTCTTCCAGTTTCTGCCCGGTGTAGATTTCCTCCAAATGCCGCCCGATAAGGCCGTGATAGGTGCGGCGGTCGCGCAGGAGCAGGCTCTCGTAGGCCACGTCGCGCACCATCACGTGCTTGAAGATGTATTCCAATTCCGGCAGCCGGGCGCGCTCGCGGATCAACTCGGTACGCTGCAAAGTTGCCAGGTTGCCATCCAGGTGCGCCATCAACGCCGCCGCCGAAGAGAGCCAGGCGAGCAAATCGTGGGTGAAGGTGCGCCCAACGACAGCCGCCAGTTGCAGCGTGCGCCGCGCTTCCTCCAGCAGTTGGTCGATGCGAGCCATGATAAGCCCTTGCAGCGAATCGGGGACAACGCGCAGGTCGATCTCCCGCTCCAGCCGCCAACCGCCATCTTGGGGGACGACGATCCCTTGATCGATGAGCGAGCGGATGATTTCCTCGATGTAAAATGGGTTCCCCTCGGCGCGGGAAACGAGGTGCGCCAGCGCCGGCGGCAATTCATCTAGCGCGAGCAGGTTGCAGACCAGCTCTTGATCTTGCCCGGCCTGTAGGTCCAACGGTCTGAGCTGGATTTCGACGTAGCGATGCGGGTAGTCGCGCGCGGCGAGTTGCCCTAGATCGTAACAACCGTGATCGCGCACAGGCCGGTACAGCATCGCAATCAGCAAAGGGACGCGGTCGGTAAGCGTGAGACAGCGTTCCAGCAACAACAGAGAGGCCGAATCCGCCCAGTGCAGGTCATCGAAAACGATCACCAGCGGCTGCTCCATAGCGATTCGCTCGATCAGCGCCGTGATCGCCCGCAGCATTTGCCGTTGCAACGCCTCACCTGAAAGATACGTCACACGCTCGGCTTCGGGTTCGCTCAACGGCAGGTTGAGGAAATGCGCCAGATAGGGTTGCACGTCGGCATCGCTATCCGGGAAGAGGTCAGTCATACAGCGGCGCAACTTTTCGCGGATGTCGAACTCGTTGTCGGTATCGACGATGCGCAAGAAAGCGTGGATGACGTCGGTGAAGGCCGAGTAGCTGACGTGTTGCGTGTAGGAAAGACAGCGTCCTTCCACCCAGGTGAGCGCGATTTCGTCTGTCACACTGGCGCGCATCTCAGACACCATGCGGCTTTTGCCCAGCCCGGCCTCGCCGATGAGCGAGAGAATGCCGCCGCGCCCGGTGACCAGTTCGGCGATCAAGCGACGCACGGCAGCTTGCTCCTCGGCGCGGCCCACCAACGTGGAACGCAATCCCCGGATGCCGCGCACCGGCTCGGGCTGCGCGCGCCGTCCCACAATCGTAAAGGTGGGCACCGGCTTGCTCTTGCCCTTCAGTTGCACTTCGCCCCGGTCGGCCACCTCGAAAAAGGCGCGCACTTTGCGCTGCACGTATCCGGCGAGCAGGACCTCCCCCTCCTGCGCCGCGCTCATCAGCCGCGCCGCCAGGTTCACCTCATCGCCCATCACAGTGTACTCGCGGCGCATCGCCCCGCCGACGTGTCCGGCGAAAACCATCCCGGTGCTCACGCCGATGCGCTGTCGTACCCAGGCGCATTTTTCTTCCAGCGCGCGTTGCATGTCGAGAGCCGTGCGGACGGCGCGCTCGGCGTCATCCTCGTGCGCCACCGGCGCGCCGAAGAGCGCCATCAGCTTGTCGCCGTGATCGTACAGGTCGATCTTGTTCACGACGCCGCCATACCGCTCGACAATTTCATCCATCGCCTCGAAGTAGTCGTTCAGCGCGCGCGCGATAGCGGCCTCACGCCCCGGTCCCAGACGCTCGACGAGATCACTCGCGCCGGTGAAGTTGGCGAAGAGGATCGCCACCAGGCGATGTTCTCCGCTGTCATACTCCGTAGGATGAGCGTCACGCCCGCCCGGCTCCGACAGCAAACGCGCCAACAGGCCCGGCGGCAGATAGGGCGTGAGGCGTTCGAGCGTGGTCGTAGTCTGGCGCAAGACTTCTGCCGCAGATGTGGAGAGAGCGAAAACGGGCGTGAGGGAAAGAGGGAGAATGGGAGAAGCGAAAGGTGTAAGCGTGTCCAGCAGGTAATAACCGGGAGGCCCAGGGCTAAAGGTGCAGCCGGGTCGCGCCTGCGCCTGCGCGTAGACGGCAGGACTGGCGAGAATCTGCCCGGCGACGGCGGCGCTTTCGGCCATCGCCGTGGCGTTGACGGTTGCGCCGGTGACGACGAACTCGCGCTTTTTGGGTGTGCCCACCCGCGCGGCGAAGAACGACCCGGCGTGCAGACCGATCTTCATCTGCAAAGGGAACGTCCCCAGGCTGGTTTCGACCTCGCGGAAGGCCGCCATCGCCTGCTGCATCGCCCACGCTGCGTGCAGGGCATTGACGCTGCCGGGCGTCTCTGGGCTGTCGGGGAAAAAGGCCAGCAGCGCGTCGCCACCGAATTTGAACAAGTCGCCGCCGTAGGTGAACAGCACGTGCAGCATCGCGCTGAAGTAGCGGTTCACCAGCGCGACGATCTGCTCCGCGCCGTCTTTACCGAGCGTGCTCAGGCGTTCCGACATCGCGGTGAAGCCGCTGATGTCGGAGAAGAGCAGCGTCCCATACAGAAATTCGCCGCCCGCACCCGCATCCGGCGCGGCGAGTTCGGCCTGCACCAGATAGCGTGGCAGGTAGGTGACGACGCTATCCAGCAGACGTGCCAGCATCTCCTGTACGCGCGTCGCATCGGCAGGTTGCCAGAGCGCGGCAGGCGGCAGGTTATCGAGGAAGCCTGGGGGAAGGTATGGTTCAATACGCGCCAGCGTTTCTTCGGTGATGAGGCCCGCGGATGCAGGCGGCGCGAGGCGCGTCCCGCAGCGCCCGCAGAACGCGAAGCCCGGCGGGATTTCCGCGCCGCACTGGGGACACACGACGGCTAACTTCGCGCCGCATCTGCCGCAGAACGCAAAACCGTCGGGGTTTTCGAAATGACACGCCGGGCATTGAATCGCCATGGCTTATCCTTGCCAGACTACAAAAACCTATCTTCTCGTTGTACGGCTCAAACCGGGCCGGTATGAAAAGATTATAGGCTGGCCTGAGGCATAGTCAATTCAACCGGGGTAGGGGCAAGGCATCCCCCAACGCGCGGTTTGTTTTTACAAGGTATCTTGTTGGGGATGCCTCGCCCCTACGGCAATCCCCTGCATCTTGAGCGCCTGCATCCGGTACAGCAGCGCCGCGCCTTCCATAATCCTGCGCCCGACGTCGGCGACGTGGCGGTTCTCCGGCTGCTCCAGCGGTGTGCCGCGCACCCAGTCGTTGAACGCGCCCATCGCCGGCCCGCACCAGATTTGGTAATCCACCTCGCGCCCCGGTTCGCCAACGATGCCCCAGCGCGTCGCCAGGCCCAGATACCAGCGGAAGATCAGCGCCATTTTGCGCTTGGGGTTCTGCTGCGCTTTCTCGATCTGCGCCGGGTCGCGCCGGTTGAAGAACGTGATACAGTCCGTCCATACCTCGTCGAGAGCGCGCTTGAAGATTTGCTGCTCCAATTTCTGCCGCTCCGCCGCCGGGATCGCTTCGATGCTGTCGTAAGCCTGATAAATCTCGTACAGCTTGCGCGCGCGCATAGGGAACATCGTCCCGCGCTTGAGCACTTGCAGGTTGACGCCCATCTCGAACATGTCGGCGGCGGGGGCCATCATCACGTCCGCCATCCCCGCCTGCGCCAGCAAGCCTTTGACGTGCGGCGACGTCCCCGCCTCCACGCAGCTATGGTTGACCGAGCCGGTGAGCACGTAGGCCGCGCCCATCATGAACGCGCCGAGCGCCGCCGCCGGCGTCCCGATCCCGCCCGCCGCCCCGATGCGCACCGGCGTCGGATAACGGTGTTGCGCCTGGATTTCGTCCCGCAGCGCGAGCAGCGAGGGCATCAGGCACACCAGCGGGCGATTGTCGGTGTGCCCGCCGGAATCGGCTTCCACGGTCACGTCGTCGGCCATGGGGACGCGCTCCGCCAGCCGCGCCTGCGTCTCGGTGATGAGACCCTGCTCGCGCAACTGCGCCAACAGTTTGGCGGGCGCGGGCTGCATGAACTGCGTCGCCACCTCGCGGCGCGAGAGCTTGGCGATGATGCGGTTACGGATGACCACGTCGCCGTCCGGCCCGGTTTCCAATCCCGCCGCGCGGTACTGCACCACGTAGGGCGTGAGCGTGAGATACGCCGACGCCTCGATCACGCGCACGCCGTACCGCAGATACAAGTCCACCGCGCCGCGTTCGAGCGCAGGTTCGTTGGGGTTGTGGATGAGGTTGAAGGCATACGGCCCGCCGGGCAGCGCCGTCTGTATCTGCCGGATCGCCGTTTCCAACCGCTCCGGCAGCAACCCGCCCGCGCCGAACGCGCCGAGCATTCCCGCCTTGCCAAGCGCGATCACCATCGCCTCGCTGGAAATCGCATTCGCCATCGATCCGCCCATGTAGGCGTACTGCAAGCCGTAAGCCGCGCGGAAGCCGGGATCGCCCAACTGCTGCACGGGCGTCGGCGGGATCACGGCGAGCACGTCCAAGCCGTCGCCGCTCATGAACACGCCGCCTTCGTTCGTCAAGCCGACGCCGCGCCCGTTGCGCACAGCATAGCACGGCGCATCCAAAGCGCGCACCCGCGCCGCCATCCCCTCCGCATCATAAGCCACAGACTCCGCCGGGCCAGTCCAGGTATAGTTTTGCATCATCGTTCTCCAAATAGAGTGGTTGGGTAATGAGTAATGAGTAATGGGTAATGAGTAATGAGTAATGGGTAATGAGTAATGAGTAATGAGTAATGAGATACCACTGGTAAAATCTCAATTGCGCACATTAACAAAAAGAATAAAATCAACTGAAATCCGCGACACTGGAGGTGTATGATGGCGTTGAAACAACACGAGCGCAGCACGGTACCGGAAAGCACAGTCGCGATGGCCCACAAGGTCTTTCCCAAGGGGCATCCGTATCTGACCTTACGGGATCAGCTGGGTGAACTGTATGAGGATGCCCAGTTTGCAGACTTGTTTAGCAGTCCCCGCGGCCGGCCTGCGGAAGCGCCGGGCTGTTTAGCGTTAGTGTTGGTCCTGGAATTCATGGAAGATATATCGGATGACGTGGCTGCCGATATGGTCCGCGCGCGCATCGACTGGAAGTACTTGTTGGGCCTGGAACTGGAGGATACCGGTTTCGATGCCTCGGTGTTAGTGGAGTTTCGGCAACGACTACTGGCGGAGGGTGCGGAGCGGCGCTTACTGGAAACGCTCCTGCAGCGCGTCGCGGAACGCGGGTTACTGCGCAAACGCGGGGTACAACGCACAGACGCGACGCATGTGCTGGCGGCGAGTGCGCAAGTGAACCGCCTAGAACTGGTTGGGGAAACGTTGCGCGCAGCGCTCGATAGTTTGAGTGCGGCGGTCCCGGCCTGGGTGCGCGCCCACGCGCCCGCGGAATGGTATGAGCGGTATGGACACCGTTTCATCCAGGGGCCACAACCAAGCGCGAGCGCAGAACGGGAAGCCTTAGCGCTGGAAATTGCAACGGATGGCGCGCAACTCTTGGCCTGGGTTCGTGCGGCGGATGCGCCAGCGTGGCTGCGGGAGCTTCCGGCCGTGGAAATCTTGCGCCAAGTCTGGGTGCAACAGTATCTGTATGAAGACGGGCAGTGGCGTTGGCGCAAAGAGGAAGAAATGCCGTCGCATACGCTGCGCATTGTCTCGCCCTACGATAGCGAGGCCCGCTATAGCCGCAAACGGCAAACGGAGTGGAGTGGGTATAAGGCACACGTCACCGAAACCTGTGACGCCGATTTACCACGCTTGATTACCAATCTCGAAACCGGCAATGCGGCCGACCCGGATCATCACATGACCGCCGTCATCCACAAGCATTTGGCCGAAGCTGAGCGTTTACCCAGTGAACACCTGTTTGACAGTGGGTATCTCGATGCAGGCGAATTGGTGGTCGCGCAGACAGCACATCAGGTTGAGCTGGTCGGTCCGCTACCGCCCGACCATTCTTGGCAAGCCCACGCCAACCAGGGCTACGCCAGCGCCGGCTTTGCTATTGATTGGGAGGCCGCGCAAGTCACCTGTCCGCAAGGGCAGCATAGCACCAGCTGGAATGTCCGCCAGAATGAGGCGGGCGAAACCCACATTCACGTGCTATTTGCTCCCAGTAGTTGTGGCAGCTGTCCGGTACGCGCACAATGTACGCGCGGTGCGGTGCGCACCTTGACTTTGCATACCCAGGCGGAACATGAAGCGCTCCTCCAACGCCGCCAAGAGCAAACGACGCCAGCTTTCAAAACGCGCTATCGCGCCCGCGCCGGGATAGAAGGGACCCTCTCACTCGGCGTGCGCAGCTACGGGTTACGCCGCGCGCGTTATTGCGGACAGGCGAAAACGCATCTGCAGAACCTGCTCATTGCCGTGGCCCTCAACCTGAGTCGCTTAGCGGATTGGTGG
>DAOUAY010000499.1:0-9126 GCA_034432995.1 Anaerolineae bacterium
ACCGCCATTTTGATGTAGTGCGTCTCGCACCATCCGGCGATCTTCCGCGCCTCGGTGAAGCCGCCGACGATGCACAAATCCACGCGGGCGTAGTCGATCCATTCCTCTTCGATCAGTTGGCGGAATTCCCACTTGGAGCTGAACTGCTCGCCCGCCGCCAGTGGACAGGTCGTGCGCGGGCGCAAGGTCTTGAACGAGTCGGGGTTCTCGCAGCGCAGCGGATCCTCGATGAAGAACGGGCGCAGCGGCTCCACCTCCTGGCACAGCCAGACGGCCTCCGGCAAGTCCAGCCGCGTATGCACGTCGAAGCAAATCTCGATGTCGTCGCCGACGGCCTCGCGCACAGCCTGCATCTGCTGGATCGCAATCCGCGTGGCGCGGCGCGGTTCCAGGATGTCGCCATCCTGCGGTGTGCCGAAGCGCACGAACTTCCAGCCCTCGGCCTTCGTCTCCAGGCAGGATTCCACCAGCGGCGCGATCTCCGTGGCGTGGCCGCGATTGTGCGGGTAGCAGACGACCTTATCGCGCACCAACCCACCAAGCAGCTCGTAAACCGGCACGCCGAGCGCCTTGCCCTTGATGTCCCACAGCGCGATATCGATGGCCGACATCGCCGACGTGAGGATGCGCTGCGCCGGGAAGAAGCCGCCGCGGAAGAGCGTTTGCCATATATGCTCGATGCGGAACGGGTCTTGCCCCACCAGCAGATCCTTGAAGTGCTCGAGCGCGCCGATGACGGCTAACTCGCGCCCGGTGATGCCCGTCTCACCCACGCCGTAGATGCCCGCGTCGGTATCCACGACGACGAACAGGTAATTCCGGTGTCCGCCCCAGACGGGGTACGTTTCGATGTTGGTGATTTTCATAGGTTTCCTCTCTGCGCATAGTCTGATAGTCGTTAGTCGGGTAGTCGCTAGTCGGATAGTCCAGTGATCATTTTCATTGTTGGAGCTGTACCGAGGGTCCGGTCGCGCTCGTCGTCTCTCAGTATAGAAACTTTACGCTTGTAGTCAATTCATAGGATTTACGCAGAAGTGGTTATTTTTTCACCGCAGAGGTCGCCGAGGACGCTGAGAAATTTTAAATTCTCTGCGCACTCTGCGTTCTCAGCGGTAAAATTCAGGTGACTTGCGCAAGTCCTGTTCAGATTGATCGGCGACCGCACCCCACAACGTAACCTGCTCATCTGTTGCAAAGCCGGGTTTTAGCGATAGAATACCCGCCATAGAATCGTATCTAAAAAAACAGCGTGGAGGATGAGGTAAAAGGCATGGAAAGGTTGAAAGAGCGTATCCTAAACGAGGGGAAAAACTTAGGTCGCGGTATTCTCAAAATCGACAGTGTGATCAATCATCAGGTGGACGCTACATTGATGTTGGAGGTGGGCGCAGAGTTCGCCCGCCGGTTTGCAAATACGCATCCCACGCGCGTACTCACCGCCGAAGTATCAGGCATCGTCCCGGCGATGGCGGCGGCGTATGCGATGGGCCTACCCCTGGTCTACGCTCGCAAACACAAGCCCGTGACGATGCAGGAGCCGGTGTTCGTGGAGTTTGCGCCGTCGCACACCAAAGGCGGACAGGTCTCGCTGATGGTATCCCCAGAATTCATCTCGCCCGGAGATCGCGTGCTCATCATCGACGATTTCCTCGCCACCGGGCAAACGATCGCGGCGATGGCGCGCATCGTCAACGATGCCGGCGCCACGCTGGTCGGTATCGGCACGCTCGTCGAAAAATCCTTCGAGGGCGGGCGCGAGCTGTTGAACCCCCTGAGCGTCCCCATCGAGTCCATGGTCATCATCAACGAAATGCGCGACGACGGCAGCATCATCTTCGCCGACGAGAAATAACTTTCACCTCGAATCTCAGGGCAACGACAAAGACTACAAAAGTCTCAGCACGCACTCTACCTTGCAGACCTCGTGTTCGTCGCAAGTGTTTACTTGACCAGATACCTCGTGAGACTTTTGTAGTCTGGCCTCGCCGAGATTCGTGATTTGTTGAGGAGAACCCCGTGACCAAACAAGAAACTATCGTCATTCTGGATTACGGTTCGCAGTACACGCAACTGATCGCCCGGCGTGTCCGTGAGCAGCAGGTCTACGCCGAAATTCTGCCCTGGAATGCGCCGGAAGCGCAGGTGATGGCCCGCCGTCCGGTTGGCCTGATCCTTTCCGGCGGCCCAAACAGCGTTTATGGCGAGGGCGCGCCAACCCTGCCGGATTACGTCACCCGCATCGATGTGCCCGTGCTCGGTATCTGTTACGGGATGCACCTGCTGGCGCACGCGCTCGGCGGGAAAGTCACGCCAGGCCTGGCAACGCCCACGGCTGCGGCGCGTGAATACGGCCCCGCCGAGATCGATATCCTCACCACGGACGCTCCCCTGTTTGCCGGCCTGGACACACGGCAGTCGGTGTGGATGAGTCACGGCGACCGCGTCGAGGCGCTGCCACCGGGCTTTCGCGTGCTGGCGCGCAGCAACAGCGGCGTTCTCGCCGCGGTCGGCGACGCCACGGGCCGGGTCTACGGCGTGCAGTTCCACCCAGAGGTGAAGCACACGCCCCACGGGGCCGCGATGCTGCGACACTTCCTCTACGCCGTGTGCGGCTGTCACGGCACATGGACGACGGAGGCGTTCATCGAAGCGAGCGTGGCCCGCGTGCGCGCGCAGGTCGGCGCCGGGCAGGTGGTGTGCGGGTTGAGCGGCGGCGTCGATAGCGCGGTCGTGGCGGCGCTGATCCACAAGGCCATCGGCGACCAACTGACGTGCATCTTCGTGGACACGGGCCTGATGCGGCGCGACGAAGCCGCGCAGGTCAAGGCTACGTTCCAGGAGGCGCTCGGTATCCATTTGGTGATGGTCGATGCGGTGGATCGCTTCCTGAACGCGCTGGCGGGCGTCACCGATCCCGAACAAAAGCGGCGCATCATCGGCGAACAGTTCATCCGCGTCTTCGAGGCCGAAGCGCGCCGGCTTGGCGATGCCCAATTCCTGGCGCAAGGCACGATCTACCCCGACGTGATCGAAAGCGCGGGCAGCGCCGACTCGCACAAGATCAAGTCGCATCACAATGTCGGCGGGCTGCCGGAGGATATGCATCTGGCGCTGGTCGAGCCGCTGCGCGACCTGTTCAAGGACGAGGTGCGACAGGTGGGCCTGGAATTGGGACTGCCGGAAAAGCTCGTCTGGCGGCATCCGTTCCCCGGCCCGGGGCTGGCGGTGCGCATCCTGGGCGAGATCACCCGCGAGCGCGTCACCGTGCTGCAAGCCGCCGATGCCATCTTCCTGGAAGAGCTATGGAACGCCGGCCTCTACCGGGAGACGGCGCAGGCTTTCGCGGTGCTGCTCCCCGTGCGCAGCGTCGGCGTGATGGGCGATGGGCGCACGTATGCCCACGTCATCGCCCTGCGCGCCGTCACCACCGACGACTTCATGACCGCCGATTGGACGCGGCTGCCCTACGACCTGCTCGGTCGCGTCGCCAACCGCATCGTCAACGAAATTCCGGCGGTCAACCGCGTCGTCTACGACGTGAGCAGCAAACCGCCGGCGACGATCGAGTGGGAATGACCGGTTTTATCTGCTTGATCTGCTAAATCTGCTGACGGTCAATCGTATAAGCGCACGTCGCCCAGACGGCGGCGGAGGGCGCGGCGATAGGGGATCGCCGGGTAGCCGAAGATGACCAGCAGCCCCTGCTGGCTCTTGTCGGCGAGGCCGTATTTACGGCGCAGCTTCTTGCTGTACTTGAAGGCATAGGGCGGCGTGCCGAGCATACAACTGCCCAATCCCAGGGATTCCGCCGCCAGCATCGCGTAAGTGGCGACGATGATTGGATCCGCCGGATCGGCGTAGGCGGAGGTGGAGAAGTACATCGCCAGCGGCGCGCCGTAGGTGAGCCAGTCCACGCCTTCGTCCCGCTTTTCCAGAAACACGTTCAGCGCGGGGGCGATGAACGTATCGAAGACGGCGCTGTTCTCCTTGCCGATGAAAGGCCGCATCAACGCGCGCATCGTCGGCGAAAACAGCCAACGGATACTGCGCATAAAATCGAACAGGTCGTCTGAGAGTGCGGCGACCTTGTCCTTGCCGTCGAAGACCACAATCTGCACGTCGCTCGGCGGCAGGCCCATCGGCGCGGTGGACGCCGCCGAAACAATCTGCTCGATCAGCGCCCGCTCGACCGGCTTGTCCTTGAAATCGCGGATGCTGCGCCGGCCTAACAACAGCGCGTGAAACTGCGAGTACGTCGCCCGTTCGGCGCGCGGCGGCAGCGGCAACACGTCAGCGGGCGAAAAATCGCGCCCTTCCACGGTGATGCAGTCTTGCGGGCACACGGCAACGCACTGCCCGCAAGCGATGCAGCCAAAAACGCGCGCTTGATCGACCTGCACCCGCCCATCCACCATCGTGAGCGGCGCGCCCTTGCACACCTGCACGCACAGCCCACACGCGATGCAAGCTGCGTGATCAATTGTGACGGTCGCCGTTCCTTCTGCGCGTGCGGTCTTGATGCTCATGATTCACCTCCAGGTTATTCTTCTAGCCGCCTCACGGAACTATGTTACAATGCCCCAAACGTAACGTCAAGGCCGACAAGGGATTGTATGATACTGTACAGATTACAAATTGTAAAGGGAGGACCACGATGACCGCAACAACCGAAGCTATATCCAACTTCAAAATACGCACACACAGCAGAAATTATCTCGTTTATCTCATCATTTTTATGGGACTGGTCGCCGTGCTGGATCAATACATCTCGATGATCAAGACTACGGCGATACCGTACATCATCGAAGAGTACGGCATTTCCGCCTCCGAATTTTCCTGGTACGAGGCGCTGTATCTGGCCCCCACGTTTCTCATCTTTTTGCTGAACGGCCTCAACGACATCATCGGGCGCAGGTTGTCCATCCTCATCTTGGTTTTGATGATGGGGTTGTCATCGCTCGGCATCGTCCTCTTTACCCCTACCTTGCATCTTTTTATGGTCTTCTACGCGATTGCGATGTTCACGACGGTCTCCAACATGTGGTCCATCCCGGTGAGTGAGGAATCGCCCGCCAGCAAGCGCGCCAAATACGTGTCGATTGTCTACGTTATCGGCCTCATTCCGCTGCAGGCGGCCCTGCCACCGCTTCTGATGAATGTCATGGGACTGAGCTGGAAATGGATGTACGGCGTGACGTTCGTGCTGATGATCCCCGCGCTGGTGATGTGGTTCTTCATGCGCGAAACCGGGCGTTACAACGTCGTCAAGGCCGAGCGTCGCGCGGGAACCCGCAAGAATCATCTATTTGGCGTGGGCGTGATCGACCGGCACGACGTGCGGTACATCATCATCGCGGCCTCTATATGGCTGTCCTGGCTGATCTACCAATTCCTCTACTTCTGGGCCGGCTATTACTTTATGGACCTTCACGGCTACACCCTGGGCCAGTGGTCGATGGTGCTGCTGGCTTCGCTGGTGATGGCGATCATCGGCGGGGTGAGCGCCGGTACGATTATGGATCGCATCGGACGAAAGCCGGCCTTCATCGGCGGATGCATCGGCCTGGCGGCGACCCTCATCGTCCTGGGTTTTGGCCGAGGGTGGGTGTTGCCCGTGGCAGTTGCTATCACCGGATTCTTCACTTCCTTCACCTATACGTGGATCGTCGTCTACGTACCGGAAGTCTTCCCCACCGAGCGGCGCGGCGCATGCATGGGCTGGACGACGACGGTGGCGCGTGTCTCCTACGTCGTCGGGCCGGCGCTGGCGGCCATCCTGTTGAAAGCATTCCCCACAATGGAATGGTTCTGGGTTGTCGCCGCTGCGATTATGCTGATCCCCATTGCCATTATACGGTTCGCCAATCCCTACGAGACCAAGACCCACGAATTGGAAGAAATCGAGCACAAGCGGTAAACGATGCAGACGATCACCAACGCACCTTTTATCAGCGAGGCTGCGCGGCGCTACGGCGTCTCCTCGGCGGATCTCACTCCAATGGCGGGAGGGCACGTCACTCACGTCTATAGCTTCACCAAAGATGGCGAGGACTGCGTGCTCCGCATCACCCCGCCTAACGAGGAAATTGACCTGCCGGCGATGCGCGCCATCCTGCCGTGGATGCGCTTCCTTGCTGAAGGCGGCGCTTCGGTCGCCGCGCCTGTGCTTTCACAAAGCAGCAACCTGATCGAACTAATCGAGCAGGACGGGCAGACCTTCATCGCCGTGGCCTTCGAGAGAGCGCCGGGCATCCGGGGCGAGGAACTCACCTTCGACCAGTGGAACGACGCCCTCTTCGCGCGCCTGGGACAGACCGCCGGCAAAATGCACGCGCTTGCCAAAACCTACGCGCCGCCCAGCGTCGACCTCAAGCGTCCTGAGTGGAGCGCCGCCGTCAACTGTTACCATCCTACAGAGGCATTGCCGCCGTCGGAGGCTATCGTTGCGGAGAAACAAACGCGCCTCTTCGAAGTCGTGCAGACGCTGCCCAAAGACGCAGACAGCTACGGGATGATCCACGCAGACTTGCACGGCGGCAATTTCTTCGTGGATGTGGATACGAACACCATCACCATCTTCGATTTCGACGATTGCGCCTACGGCTGGTATGCGATGGACATTGCGATGAGCGTGTTCGATATGCTCGTCCTCTATCCAGGGACCGACCGCGAAGCTTTCACTGTGCGGTTTTTGCGGAGCTATCTCAAGGGCTACCGGGCTGAAAACACAATCAGCGCCTTCTGGCTCGACCAGCTCCCGCACTTCCTCAAGTTGCTCGAAATCGGCGTCTACACGCAGGTGTACGCCTATCACGATCCCGCCGACACCGAGTCGTGGGTGGGCAGGTTCATGGCGAACCGCAAATACCGCATCGAGCACGACATCCCGTACATCGACATCGATCTTGCGCACGTGCTGCAATAGCTGATTTCGTACACGGATTTCACGGATGACATGGATTTTTTTATCCGTGAAATCAATGAGAGCCGAGGCATCGGCACGGCGTTGCTGCTGACGGCGCTCCACGCGATGTGGCATGAGAATTATGCGTATGCTGTCATCGGCTGGGCCGGCCCGGTGGATTGGTACGCCAAACGGGTAGGCGCGATGCTCATTCCCGATTCGGAGCCGGGGCCGTTCCGGGGCCGGCTTGAGGGTGGTCAGTAGAAGTTTCGTTATTTTCTGCAGTGATCTGGAAGACAAAACCATTCAATGACCGAAAACGAGCAATTGCTTCCTGACATCCTCTTCGCCAGCGCCAACGCTTCGGCGCACTTTGCCCTGCACTGCCTGGAACCGACGCCGGGCGGCAATCTGCGCGCCACATCCAGCTTCGTCGATCCTGAGGGTGAGACGATGCTGTGGCATGATTTCGGCCCGCTGGAAGGCCCTGGCTGGGCCGCGAACGCGGTCGGCGGGGCGCATCTGCTCTATCGGTGGGGCAGCTATGCGAGCGACGTGGGCATCCAAGAGCAGGCGCTGCGCCTCGTGGATCACGTGCTCGACGATGGCTTCATCCAACCCGACGGGCTGATCCTGCCCTACTGGCACACCGTCGAGCAGCGCTTTTGCCTCAACTACACCCACAACGACGAGTGGCTCTGCCCCGGCTCAGTGGCGAAAATCGGCGTGCAAATGCTCGAACTCGCACGCGATCTGCCGGAACGCCGCGCCGTTCTCACGCAGACCGCGCACCGGCTCGCCAGGTGGCTGGCCGAGCACGTCCCCTTGCTCGATTCCGGCTGGACGCCGCGCCGTATCACCGTCGCAGGCGAGGCGTACCCACGCTCTCCGCACGGCGACCCCGATCCGATCTACGATCACAGCGCCGATGGCTTGTTCTTGCTTCAGTTGTGGACGCTGACGGGCAATCTCGATCTTGCCCGCACGCTCGGCGATGCGTTTGTCCAGGCCGGCGGGCTGTGGGGCAGCATCAACCACGACACGTTCGACGACCACGAAAACGTCGCCTATGCCTGCGCCTTCCGCATCCTGCGCCAGATCGCCAATCTGCTCGACCGTCCCGGATGGAGCGACTTTGCCCACGAGGTTGCTTTGCCCGCGATGCAACGTTATCGGATGGACGACAATCGCAATGGCATCTTCACGCAGGGCTTGTTCTGGATGGAGGAAAGCTGGGACACCGCCTACTTGTGGGAAAACGCCGAGGTCGCCCAGGCGCACCTGGAAGCGTGGCTCGAACGCGGCGACGAAACCCACCGCGATGTCGCTTTGGGCGTCCTCGCTGCCATCGCCCGCCACCACTACGGATCGCTCGGCTTTCTCACCGAGGGCGTGGACTGGAATAATCACGTCGGCCAACAGCACCACATCCGCAACGCAGAATACGGCGCGATCCGTTACACCGAGCCGCTGCTCAACAACCTGCATCACCTCGAAGCCACGTTGACCTACCTGAACGCCATCCACCACATACCGCCGCCCGAACTGGATGTCGAGGCCAGCATCCGCGCCGTTTGCGCGCTGCCGGACGCTCAATGCGCAATCACTGGTGCAAATGGAAACACTGATTGTGCTATCTATCCCCCAAATCACACGGAGGTCTAACAAACCATGCCAATGCCAAAAGACTTTATCTCCTTTCTGGATTTCACCCAGGCTGATCTCGTCGCGCTGCTCGATCTCGCCGACACCCTGCGCGATGCGTGGCAAGCCAAACGGCTGCCGCAAAACCTGGCGGGCAAATCCATCGCGCTGATCTGGGACGCGGAGGGCTTCCGCAACCGCGTATCCTTCGAACTGGGCATTGCTGCGCTGGGCGGGATTACAGTGCAAGTGCCCGGTAAGCTCGACGAACGCGAGTCCATCGAGGATGTGGCGCGCTATCTCGACAACTGGTTCGACGCTATCGTATCGCGGGCGCGGCAGCACGAACACATGCTGCGGCTGGCGGCGGAGGCGGAGCATCCGGTCATCAACGCGCGCACGGACTTCAATCACCCGTGCGAAATCCTGGGCGACCTGGCCTACATCCGCGCGCAACGCGGGCGCCTGGAAGGACTGAAAGTCGCGTTCGTGGGCGAGGCCACTAATCTCTGCCATCCCTGGTTCGAGGCGGCGGCGCGCCTGCCGATCCACGTCGTGCAGGTCTGTCCGGCAGGCTA
>DAOUAY010000500.1:0-5445 GCA_034432995.1 Anaerolineae bacterium
CCAAGCACGCCCGCCGCCGTCCCCTGGAAAATCGCGCTGAACGGCGCATCGACGGTGCGGGCGATGTGCTGCGGCGGCAATTCGGTGCGCGCCATGAGGTTCTGGATCACCCACGGGACGGCGAAGAGGCCGACGAACGCGGGCAGCAGGTTTTGATAGGCCACTTCCACCGGCACGAGCGAGCGGTACATCATCACGAAACCGAGCAGGCCGGAGAGCAGGAACGTCACCAGCCCCGCCGTGAGCGAGCGCCAGCCATCCCACCAGCGTTTCCACCCGGCGGGCGCGCGATCCGTGCCTTTGGGCCACTCGGAGAGCAGCATGTAGGCGATGATCGTCCACAAAATCCACGCCATGTGCGGGCGCAGAATCTCGCGGATCGGCGGCAGGATGCGCGAGGCGACCGGCGCAAGCAGCGCCAACACGGCCAGCCCGCCCAATCCACCGATGCCGGTGAGGACGACGGCTTCATAGCCGCGCCGTTGCAGCAAGTACTTCTGCCCCGGCAGGACGATGAAGACGGTGCTATCGTCGGGCACGGAGAGGAAGATGCTGGAAATGGTGTTCAGCATCGCGTAACCGGTGATGAGACCGAGGAACAGGAACGCCATCTGTTCCGGGCTCATCCACGCCGCGAGCGTCCCGCTGGCGAGCAGGATGAAGCCGGCCACGTTGTAGATGTGCAGCGCCGGCACGATTGCCAACAACGACGCCAAAAGGGTACCTGCGAGTGTCCAAAGGATGAGTTCTAGCATAGTGAATCAGCGAATGGGCGAATGGGCGAATGGGCGAATGAGCGAATGGGCGAATGAGCGAATGAGCGAATGAGTGAATGAGTGAATGAGTGAATGGCAAATGGCAAATGGCAAATAAACGAGTATCACACCGCACAACCAACGCCTCTTTTCTAATTTCTCATTTCTCATTTCTAGTTACCTCCGATGCGCCAATCCAGCGTTGAGCGGGGGAGGATTTCCAGTTCGCCGCGGTATTCCTGGATGACGCCGATGACTTCGACCTGCATACCCTCAGCGGGCGGCGGGTCGAGGGCCGTGAGGATGTTGGTCCACAACAAGACGTTGATGCTGCCGGTGCCGTCATCGAGCAGCGCCTTCGCGCCTGCGGAGAAGCCCTGCGGCGCGCCCAAAACGCCGCGCAGCCGGACGACGCGCCCCGCGTCTGACGTTCGCAAGTCGCCCACGGCAACCCACGGAATTTCCGGGGCTGGCGTTACGATGACGATGTCGGCGGGACCTTCAGGCGTGATTTGCAGCTCGCCCTGGTACACGCCGATTTCGCCCTGCACCTCGACCTCCGCGCCGACGTCGAGCGCCAGCGGGGCGGCGAGCGCGGTGTAGACGCGCTCCCACAGCACCAATGAAATCTGCCCTGCGCCGTCGTCCAATGTCGCCTTCATCCCGCCCTTGAAGCCCTCCATCAGCACGACGCGCCCTTGCAGGCGCACCCAGCTTCCGAGTGCGGCGTTTTGCGCCTCGCTCAGACTAGTCACGGGGATCGCGGCGGCGGCCGGCGGCGCGGCGGAAAGCACGATGTCCGCCACAGAAGCCGGGACGAGTTGTGGCGTGTCTTTGTAAAGGCTCACCGCCCCGACTACCTCGATGCCTTGCCCTTCGACGATCTCCGGCAGCGCGCCGGTCAGCGTCGTCACCGTCTCATCGACGGCGACGGCGATCTCGCCGGAGTCATCGCGCACGGTGATGATCGTCATGCCGGCGTAGGGCGTGCGCACCTGGCGGACTTCGCCGACGACGCGCACGCGCAGGCCCACGTCCAACGGTGTGAGGGTGTTTGCCTTCAACGTCACCGGGTCGGGACGTTCCAGCGTGAGATGCTCGGCAGCGTTGAGCGTCAGTGCGACGTAGTCTTCGCGGATGCGCAGCGTTCCGGCGACGGTCACTTCATCGCCGAGCGCGGGAACCCGCCCCGCCGCCAAGAGCGCCTGCGTCACGTCGCGGTACGAAGAGACGCGCACTTCGCCGGTGCCGTCATCCAACCAGAACGCCAGGTAGCCGCCGGTGGGATCGTAACTCAGGCTGCGCGTCACGCGGCCCTGGATGCGGACGTAGGCCATGTTCATCGTGCCCAGCGCGTCGGCGGCGGAGACGGTGGGGATGTCCATGCGGCGCGCGAGCTGCCACAGCGCGAGCAGCCCCACCGTCGCCAGCAGAATCGCCGCGATCTTGACGGCGCGCACGGGGATACGCCCACCGAGTTTCGCTCCGCAATACGGGCACGTCGCATAAGGCCCCACAAAGCGCCCGCAGCTTGGGCAGTTCGCGCCGGTTGTCGTTGTCGATGTTGTGTGTGTATCTTCAGCCATATGTGACCTCTTCATAGATGGAGTATGGAGTATGGAGTACGGAGTATGGAGTATGGAGTAAGGGATCGGCAGGAACTGAACCTCGTCTCCGATCTCCACTTTTAACTCCTTACGCTTCACTCTTCACTCTTCACTCTTCACTCTTCACTCTTCACTCTTCACTCTTGCCTCTTCAGCTCCCACTTCCCACACCAGTTCGTGCTGGCGCTGCCAGATGCGATAGCGGAGACCGGTGAAGGCGGGCAGCAGTGGATCGTCGGTGGGCAAGTTGACGGTGGAACCGCCCATATCCGGGCGGGCGCTGTGCATCGCCGTCAGGAGCATCCGCGCGGCCTGTAGCCGCTGGGGATATTCGGGATCGACGGCCAGGTCGGCGACGACGTGATTGCCCTGTTGCAATTGGTAGAGCAGGTAGCCGACCATACGCGACGCCTCCCAGAAAACCAACCCACGCAAGTCGTCCTGGCGATGCAAGCACGAAGGCAGTTGGCGCTGCCAGGGCATCCGCGTATCGTGGAAGGCCGGGTACGACGCCAGAATCATGCCTGGGGAAGCCGGCGCAATGCCAGGCGGCAACGGCAGCGGATCGAACGTCCCCGGTTCGAGCGTGAGGACCAACAAATCGCGTTCCCAACAGAAGTCCAACTGCTGGTAGAGCGCCAGGCCGCCTTCGTTCTGAGCCAAAACCTCCAATCGCACTGTGCGCAGCGCCTCTGCGCGAGCCGCGGCCTGGACATGTTCGACGATCCGCCGCGCAATCCCGCGCCGCCGCCAGGGAGCGAGCACGCCCACCCCACTCAGCCATCCGGCATCCCCGCGCACGGCCAGCAGCGCAATCGCGACCGGCGTATCCTCGGCGAGCGCCACCACCGACTTCCGCAAGTCGATGTCCTCGATCGCGCACATCCGCACGAACTGCGCCGCGTCGATCCAGATGGGCAGGTAATAGTTCATATACGCCTGATTGATCAGGAGCGTCAGACAGTCATACGACAGAGTCGTCGCCGGAACCAGATCGACTGACAATGACGTGGATTTCTTCATAGCCAATAGCAGCCTGATTTTGAGTCTGTTACATCCTACTATATACTGAGAACAATGAAAACGCAATCGCGTCCATTAGGCTGCCCTTTTCCACCTTCCGGGAAGCTACGTGAGGTGGCTTTGATTCGTTGTACATCTCCAAAACCAGGGTATAATGAAGGCAATACATTGCCCGACAACCCATAAAGAGCACGGACCCATTGCTAGAGGTGAGGAATAAGAACGATGACAGGAAATATCGAAGTCCGTAGAGCACGTTTGAGCGACGCTGAACGCATTGCAGATTTCGTGAACAGCGCCCGCACCGATCGACAGGTATCCCAGATGGATGTCGCCGAGCGATTCAGCCAGGTGGGATTTTTGCTGGCCGAGCAACGAGGGAAAATCGTCGGAATGGCCGGATGGCGGGTGGAAAACCTTGTCGTCTGCCTGACCGATTTTCTGATCGCGCCGGCGGTAGATCGCGTGTCGACAGGCCGCGCGCTCGTTACCGCGATGGAAAAAGAAGGCCAACTCTTGCAAGCCGAAGCGTCATTCCTCTTTCTGCCTGCCAATCCAAGCCGGGAACTGGTCGCTTACTGGGAGCAGTTGGCGTATACACGGAAGACGATAGCGGAGGTGCCCAAAGCCTGGCGCGAAGCCGCCCAGGAGTGGAATCCAAAGGCAACCGAAGCGATGATCAAACAAATCCGCGAGGAATTGATTCGCAAGCCGATGTAAGCCCCGCGCAGCGGGTGATAGAACAGGGAGGCTGAATTCGATGGACAAAATCAAGCAATTTATTCACGCACACCCACAGTGGACATCCTGGATCGCGCTTTCGATTGGCTTGGTCGCGATTCTCCTCTATTCAGTGCGAGAGGTGGGGTTGTTAGCCGGACAGATGATCGCCTTGATCGTCGCGACCGTCGCTGTGGCAGGGCTGGCGGTGTGGATTATCGGCTGGGAAGACGAAGAGGAAGGCGCGGATGCAGCCGCGGAGAAATCGCCTAAAGAAGCATAGACCGCCTTCTCGATAATGGAGAGACACGCCCCTGGTATAGCCAGGGGTTTGTTTTTTCGGTTGCGCCTTCTTCGAGATACGTTATAATCTCCCAGGAAACTGTTGCTTGCGGAGGATCAATTGGTCGAAGAACATATAGGCGAATCTTCGCCTGATGTCATCATAGAGACGCCGGTAGAGACGCCAGCGGAGGAGACACCCGAGGAAGAACCCTCGCTGAGTCGTTCGTTCGGCATCCGTTCTTGGTTACAGGACGTCTTGG
The DNA here is from genome assembly GCA_034432995.1 of Anaerolineae bacterium. Lineage (GTDB taxonomy): Bacteria > Chloroflexota > Anaerolineae > B4-G1 > SLSP01 > DSWT01. The sequence continues at coordinate 4,651 of DAOUAY010000500.1, forward strand.
AGACGTTGCTGCTGGCAGCGATTCTCTTTCTGGTCATCAATACCCTGACCGGACGTTACCAGGTGCACGGGCAAAGTATGGAACCGAGCCTGCACGACGGTCAGTATCTCATCGCCAGCAAGGTCGTCTACTGGCTGCGCTCTCCCGAACGCGGCGATGTGGTCGTACTCGACCCGCCGGACGGACAAAGTGAAGTGCCGTACATCAAACGGGTCATCGGCTTGCCGGGCGATGTGGTGGAGGTCCGCGAGCAGCGGGTGTGGGTCAACGGCGTGGCGCTGAACGAACCGTACATCAGCGCGCCGTCTAACTACACCGGCAACTGGATCGTCATCGCAGATCAGTATTTCGTACTCGGCGACAATCGCAATAATTCGAGCGATTCGCACGCCTGGGGATTGTTGCCGCGCGAACAAATATTGGGCAAAGCGATCTTCAGTTATTGGCCGCCGGAAACGTGGGGCGTCATCCCCCATTATGTCTTCCCGGAGCTACGAACAGTACAGTAGGGCCTGACATGGCGTGGATCAAACAGACGACAATCAGCGGTGGGGAACCAGATTCACTCATCGTCGACGGAATGGCAAACCAGTCCGAAGGCAGAGTGACGGTATGGGCATGGGTGCGCGACCTGTTCGAAACGTTGGTGCTGGCCGTGATTATCTTCCTCGTGGTGAACACTTTCACCGGACGATACGAGGTACAGTCGATCAGCATGGAGCCGACACTGCACGAAGGTCAATACCTGATTGTGAGCAAAATCGCGTACTGGTTCCACGGGGCCGAACGCGGCGA
>DAOUAY010000501.1:0-6107 GCA_034432995.1 Anaerolineae bacterium
CTTGCGGCGACGCCGCCGTCGGGCGCGGGGCCGGAACAAACCCGAGATGGGCGACTGCGTCTTCTTCCTCGGCCCAATCGGACTCGTCCTGAATACGCGGCCACTCGTAGGTGCCTCCCAATGTCATCGCCGTCATACCTTTGGCAAGATGGACGGTCAGGTCCCACCAGTTGAAGTCGATCATGTTGGGTGGCAGACACGCGTGCCGCTGTTTGGTGATCTGGCGGAGGAATCGCAGTGCCGTGTAGACAGCCGGATCATCCAACTTGAGCGCGTCCACGCCGTTCACCATTTGCGCCCCGGCGCTCCAAAAGAAAGGAATGAGCAGGTTGAGCAGCGCTTCACCCGCCGCAGCGCCCACCGGAAATACGACGGCGTATTGATTGTTATATCGTTGGCGGACTTCTGGTAGTGCAAAATGGTCGATAATTTTCAACCAGGTGTCCCAAGTTTCCGGCGGCGTGATGCCTTCAGCCTCGAACCAGTCCTTCCGGTACCATAACCCGGAAACATCCGCCTGCACCGGCACGCCATAGAGTTGTCCATCGACGGTATTGTTGAGGGCCACGGGCGTTTCCAGGCTCTCGGTGAGTTCCCGCGCCCATTGCCTATCCAGTTTGTTCAATGGCGCGATGTAGCCGGAGCGCGCGTAGTCGGGGATCCACACGTAATCCATCGGCGCGATGTCCGGCGCCTCACCCTGCGCGACTGATCTCCGCAACTGGCGATGAAAATCGCCGCGCGAGCACATCGTCACCCGTAATTTGACTTCCTGATCGGGATGGCCCAGGTTCCAGGCGTGGACGGCGCTTTCCATCGAGCCGAGCCAGAAGACGTCGTAGTGGGTCAGGACGTGGATGTCGGTTTGGCGTTCCATGCGTTTGGAAACCCCGCGGGCGACAAAAGTGCCCTGTCCGGCGCGGCGATACAGAAAGCCTTCCCGGGCCAGTTCGGTGAGGGCCTGGCGGATGGGGGCGCGGCTGACGTCGTACAACTCGCACAATTCCATCTCGGTCGGCAAGCGGTCACCGGGCCGCAAGATGTTGGTTTCCATTTGCTGCTTGAAATGGAGTTTGAGTTGGTAATAGATGGGAATGGGAGAATTTCGATCAACCATAAACGGCCTAACGCTTTGTTATTGAAAGGCACTTTGGTATTTCTTTATAACATTATAACACTGGTATTGAACGTTGTCAATAGGTTTTCCCAGGGGCCGGTTGACAATTCAGCGTTTTACGCTAGAATTTGGCCCAGTTCAGCCAAAATCGGGATGAATGACTGAAAAATGCGGACGAATGTCATATCAGTAATTGAAATGGGTGTGTGCAAGAAGCCGGACCGCTAGGTCCGGAATTTCGCGTTGATAAGAACCGGCCCTAGTGAAGATAACCCACTAAGGCCGGTTTTTTGTTGCCATTGCCGGCAGACTACAAAAGTCTCACGCGGTACCTGGTTGTGCAGATATCTGCGTTGAACAGGGGCCTGTTAGCAGTGGTACGTGCTTAGACTTTTGTGGTCTTCAATCTCAAGGAGGGGGAAAATGACATTGCAACAGTTTGCCATCATCGAATCGACGTTACGAGAGGGGGAACAATTCGTGGGAGCGAGTTTCACGACGGCGCAGAAACTCGAGATCGCGCGCCTGCTGGATGCGTTCGGCGTGGAGTGTCTGGAGCTGACCTCGCCACTGGCGTCGCCGCAGAGCTACGAGGACGCGAAAGCTATCGCGCGTCTGGGCCTGCGTTGTAGCATCCTGACGCACATTCGCTGCCGCATCGAAGACGCCAGGAAAGCCATCGAAACGGGGGTGGATGGCGTGGATGTCGTCATCGGCGCGTCGTCCATGCTGCGTGAATTCAGCCACGGAAAAAGCGTCGAGCAGATCATCGACCTGGCGCTGGAAGTCGTCGAGTTCGTGCGCTCGCAGGGCGTGCGCGTGCGGTTCAGCACCGAGGATTCGTTCCGCAGCGATCCACACGACTTGTTCCGCATCTACGAGGCGGTGGATCGCATCGGCGTGCATCGCGTGGGCATCGCCGACACCGTCGGTGTGGCGACGCCGCGCCAGGTCTACGAGCTGGTGCGCGAGCTGCGCGGGCGTGTGGCGTGCGACATCGAGTTCCACGGGCACAACGACTCCGGCTGCGCCATCGCCAACGCATACGAGGCGCTCGACGCGGGCGCAACGCACGTCGATACGACGGTGTTGGGCATCGGCGAGCGCAACGGCATCACACCGCTCGGCGGGTTGATCGCGCGACTCTACGCCACCGATCCGGCCTCCGTCGCCAAGTACGATTTGCCCTTGCTGCGCACCATCGATACCACCGTCGCGCAGATGGTCGGCGTGGACGTGCCGTTCAACAATTACATCACTGGCATCACGGCCTTCACGCACAAGGCCGGCATTCACGCGAAAGCCATCCTCAATAACCCAGAGACCTACGAGATCATCGATCCGCAGGCGTTCGGGCTGACCCGCTACGTCAGCATCGCGCACCGGCTCACCGGCTGGAACGCCATCAAGAACCGCGCCGAACAACTGGGCTTGGCGCTGGACGATGCGCACATCAAGACGATCACCGAGCACATCAAGGCGCTGGCCGACGAAAAGCCGATCTCGCTTACCGATGTTGATGCCATGCTGTATCGTTGGGCAAACGGCGAAGGCGAAGCGGCTTGACTTCACGGGAAACCGCCGACAATGACTGAAAATCCTTACCACGAATCTTCACCAATCTCCACGAATATAAGGAAGAAAATTTGTGTGAATGCGCGAAGACTCTGTGATCGTCGAGATGATTTTACAGTCAAGCGCCAAAGAATTGTACGCGGATTTCACGGATTCTACGGATTTCTTGTAAAGAGAAAATCCGTGTTTTCCGTGTTCATCCGTGTACCGGAATTTTGAGATGATCTTGATGAGTCAGGATTGGTGAAGATTCGCGGTTGTTTTGGAGGGCGCATGGACATTTGGCAAGGACAGCGGGTGCGGCTGCGTGGCGTGGAGCCGGGCGATGCCGACACCTTCTTCGCGTGGCGCGACAGCGATATGGATCGCTTCGCGGACGATGAACTCAACTACCAGAAGGTCAGCGCCACTGTCTACAGCAATAACGAAGCCTCGCAGCGCCTCCACGAGCGCCTGGGCTTTACGCTGGAAGGCCGCATCCGCCGCGTCGTCTTCACGCTAGGCCAGCACTTCGACGAACTCCACTACGGGATGACGGTGGAAGAGTATCGAGCGAATAAGCGAATAAGCGAATAAGCGAATGGGCGAATGGGCGAATAAGCGAATGGGCGAATGGGCGAATGGGCGAATAAGCGAATGGGCGAATGAGTGAATGAGTGAATGAGTGAATGACGCTTCCTACTCCCTACTCCCTACTCCCTACTCCTTACTCCCTACTCCGCTTGAAAACAACTGGCAATAGCGGCAACGCCAACACGTTTACCATAGCGATGATGGCGAACGTCCAGCGGAAGCCGATGGCATCGGTCAACCCGCCGCCGACAGCCATGCCGACGCCCTGCGCTACGTTCGTTACCGCCATGAGGATCGAGAACATCGATGCGGCGATGCGTGGATCGGTGTAGTTCATCGACAGCGCGTAGTAGAGCGTCTGACAGACGCCGTAGGCCAGTCCGAAGACCGCGACGACCGGCCAGGCCAGCAGTGTGTTGGGCGTCAACGCCAGCGCCAGCACCGCCACGAAGGTGACGCCCAGCGCCGTGAGCACTGCGTTGCGGTTGCCGAGTCGTTTGATGAACGCGCCGCCGGCTGCCCCGCCAAGTACCGCGCCGATGCCCCATATTGTCGTCATCAACCCGGCGGTGCTCAGCGCGATGCCGAACTCCGTTTCCAGGAAGGGGTTGACCATCTGGTTGGCGCCGGCAATGATGAAGAAGATGACGAAGCCCAATCCCGCCAGCGCGAGCACGTGTTTGTGCTTGAACGCGCGGAACGCGCCCCAATCGAATTTACGCTCGACGGGTCGGGCAGCTTCGCGCAGCCGCAACACCATCGGCAGCGGTAGCAGCGTGAAGCCCGCCAGCAGCCAGAAGACGGCCAGCCAGGAAACGTGCTCTGCCAGCAGTCCCACGATGGAGGCGGTGATGACCACGCCAAGCGCCCGCCCACCGACCATATAGCTTTGGATAACGCCGTGTTCTTCTTCGGGGATGGTATCGAGCGCGAGGCCGTCGGTGCAGGTGTCGTAGAGCGCCATCGCCATTTGCAGCACAAATGCCAGCGCGACGAATCCCCAGTACGCGCCCGCCGGATCGATGAACGGTGCGACGATCAGACAGAGCGCCTGAATGACCAGCCCGATCACGATGTACGGCTTGCGATACCCCATGCCGAACAGGTTCACCTTGTCGCTCAACATCCCCAGGAAGATCTTGATGACGAAGGGGATCAACGCGATGGAGGCGAAGATGCCCACGTCGCCCATCGTTAGCCCTTTGGAAAGGAAGTAAATGGCGTTGAGCGCCGTAAAGTAGCTCAACACCGTCCCCTGGGCAAAATAAAGCAGGCCGAACATCAAATAAGACATGCGCTTCTGTTTCGACATAATCTCCTCCGTGATGCGTGATTAGGGATTGGTAATCGGTAATCGGTAATCGGTAATCAGTAATCAGTAATCGGTAATCAGTAATCAGTATCCTGTGATTTACCATTCGCAGATTCGCTCATTCGCAGATTCGCTCATTCGCTCATTCGCAGATTCGCTCATTCGCTCATTCGCAGCTTCGCTCATTCGCTCATTCGCAGATTCGCTCATTCGCAATTTGCTCTTGAGCACCTGCCGGTAGGCAGCGAGGCGGGCGGCGCGCAGGTCGCGGCGGTGGCCGATGAGCCATTTCGCGCCTTCGACGCCGATCTGCCCGACGTATTGGGCGAGCAGCCAGAGGCGCAGACATTCGGCGGCGACGTTGCCGTGATACTTGCGCGTGTAGCGGACTTTGCTGGATTGAAAGTAGATATGCCGCGCGGCAACGACCTGCTCGCTGCTCTTGCCCTCGTGGTGGACGATGCGCGCTTCCGGGAAATAGACCACACGCCAGCCGGCTTCCTTGATGCGGCGGCACCAATCCAGTTCTTCGGAGTACATAAAGAAACCCTCGTCCATGCCGCCGACCTGCGCGACCGTTTCGCGGCGCGTCAGCATGGCTGCGCCGGTGATCCAGTCCACATCTTGGACAAGATCATCCGGCTGTTCTTGCGCGTAGTAATAGCGCAGCAGCTTGCGCGGCGCGAGTTTTTCGAGCCAGGTGCTTTCGAGGAAGAGTACCGGCAGGGTGGGGAAGCGCCGGCGCGAGGATTGCACGCTGCCGTCGGGATTGCGCAACTGTGGGCCGACCAAGCCCACATCAGGATGGCTTTGGAGATACTCCACCATACCCGGCAGCGCGTCAGCAGCAATTTCGGTATCGGGATTGAGCAATAGCAGGAAGTCACCTGTGGCTGCGGTGAGGCCCTGGTTGTTTCCGGCGGGAAAGCCGCGATTCTCGGTGTTGGCAATCACGATGACTTCCGGGAAGTCCGCACGCAGCATAACCACGCTATCGTCATGAGAGGCGTTGTCCACAACGACGATTTCCAACCCGGGCTGCCTGCCCCACGAGGCATAGACAGACGTGATGGCGCGTTGCAACAGGTCGCGCACGTTCCAACTCACGATGATGATGGACAGAACGGCGCTCATTGCAGTCTAATATTGCCGTTGCACGGCAAACGCGGCGATTTCTTGCATGTCCCGGCGATAGGGCGTGTCGGGATAAGCGTCGAGGAGCGCACTGGCTTCGGCGGCGCGCGTCTCGGCCTGCTGCATGGCCCACTCGGCGGCGTTCGACTGGCGCAGATCGGCAATCAGCGCCTGGATGGCTTGCTCGTTGCGCGCGTGGTCATTGTGCCCGCGCACATTTCCGGCGCGCGCGAGGACCGTTTTCACACGAGGGTCATCAGGGTGGCCGTCGAAGTAATGCAGCACCGGCAGGGTGATGATCCCCTGGCACAGGTCGCCGCCTACTGGTTTGCCCAGCGTGGCCTCGTCGCCCATAAAATCGAGCACGTCGTCGACGATTTGGAAGGCTTCACCGAG
>DAOUAY010000502.1:0-2193 GCA_034432995.1 Anaerolineae bacterium
GATTCTGGCGGTGTGGTGATCTGTCCGTGGTCGGCGGTCAGGAGCAGCAACGTGCCCTTGCGGGCAGCGGGCGCGAGGCGATTGAGGAAGATTTCTTCCATCAACAGCGCCAGCGAGACGATTTCCGCGTCGCCGGATTCGTCGAGCGGACCGAGGCGATGCGCCAGCGTATCCACGGCGCTCCAGTACGCGCTAACGAAGCTGCGTCCTGGGCGCTGTTCCAGGATGCGCCGCAACATCAGCCAGAAGTCGGACGCCGTCGCGTAGCCGAACACGTCCTGCATTCCCCGGTTGTGCATCACGGAAAGCGGCGTCTTGACGAACGCATCGAGGGTGAGCGCGTAGGAAGCCACGTCCTGCACGGCGAGCAATTGCCCGATGCCAGGAACCGGCAAAAACTTCTCCGCTTCGAAGCCCCATTCGGCCAACGTGCCGGTGAACGGTCTGAGGATCGTCGAGAAGCTGATCGACTCCACCGCCATCTGCCACTCGCGCAGGAACATGCTGTAAGCCAGCAGCCCGTGTTCTACCGGCGCGCGCCCGGTGTGAATCGTGCTCAGAACGCTGTTCGTGGTCGAGAGAAAGGTCGTCGTGATCGGCCACAGGCGTCCCCGCGCTGCCAGACGGTGGAAGACAAGGTCGGGACGGCGGGTCATCACATCTTGCAGCGTTTCCCAGCCGAGCGCGTCAATCAGCACCAATACGACGCGATGCACGCCGTCCAATATGCCATAGAGCAGATCGTCACGCAACGGTGGGAGCACGCCGGGCAATGTCGCGCCCAATGCCTGTCCGACCGTCCCCGCGAGATTGCCCACCGATAATCCCTCGTAGCGCGGCCAGATGAAGTCTTCCGGCAGAGAGGGCGCACCATTGGGGCGGTACGTGCGTAGATTGTGTTCAAATGCCATTACATCCATCTGACCTCCAGAAAAACAGTGAACAAATTCAATGATCCCAAACCACGTAAAACCAATTTGTCTCCACTTGCTCAATATGACTCCAGTGATCCGGCCTCAGTCTACGAAGCTCTCGGAATTGCTGAACAGATGGGGAGTGATCATCTGAAACATACATATAGCCAGTGAACTCGCCAAATATGCCATTCGAAGTGAAAAACAAAACGAATAGTTCTCCGTCATTTTCTTCAATGGCAATCTGTCTAGTGCATGGCAACAAGTACTGGTAGGCGGGGGGCAATTCAGCAAGTGACCTATCTCCTGGTTCTATGTTGCCTTGACGAATAAGGTCAACAACCTCCATATATCCTGCTCGTTTCAGGGTAAACTCTACTGACTGACGCCAATTCCAAATACCTGGAACCAGCATATAGACCCCAATCACTGCTATACACAGGACTGCAAAAGGCACATTCCTTCGCCCAGGCTTTAAACTGAGGACAATACCAACTACTGTAGAAAACACGCTAACAACAAAACCAAGTGGATAGATCAAATACGCAAGAAGATGATCGCAAGTCAATCCCAACCTGAGGCTCAATGCAACAAGATATACAATACTGGGGATTACTAACAATGGGTATAGTTTCTTCATCACGTACTCCAACTCAGCATACTGCGCTCCAGAAACGCACCCAACTACCGGATTAGCCCCTTGATCACGTACCCCGCCACGAGGAACATCCCCGTGACTACCGCCCACTCTTCGGAGAGCGCCACATCCGCCGATTTGAGCGCGCGCCAGGCCAGCGGCGCGGGTAGCAAGCACAGCAAACACCACACTGGGATACCGCCAACCGCAACGCCAATCAACAACAGCGCGTACACTGCAGCGTAACCGCGATTTCCAAATCGCGCCGCCGCCGGCAAACGCCGCCCCCACATCACCGCCAGGATAAGCGCGGGCCACACCACCACCCAATCCAACCGCCCGGCTTGCGTCCAATACACTACGATGACCAGCAGCGGCAGCACACTCCACGGCAGATATAGCCGCAATCCTTGCAATCCCACCTGCACCGCCACGCCAAGCGCCGCGACGATGAGGAACAAACCAATGGAAAACCCGCCCGTCGTCGCCCACGCCGCAGCGCCGCCCAGGCAGGCGGCGAGCAAGGTCGCCAGCAGAATGGGTGGTTCGAGCTTGATTGATTGGATTTTCTGTAGCATCGTTTTCATCGTTTTATCACTTGTGCGCGACAGCGCGAGGCTGAAGCCCGCGCGCCAAAAGAGC
>DAOUAY010000503.1:0-8066 GCA_034432995.1 Anaerolineae bacterium
GGCGCCCAACTGCGCGCTTCGGAATTGGCGGACTCACCGCGCTCGACCACGAGGGGCTTGTCCCATCCCCGGTACGGACCGAGAAAATCCTCGCGGTGTGTGTCGTAGCCGGCGAGCGGCGCAGAGCAGGCGAAGTAGGCGAAGTGATCGCGGCGCTCGCGGTATTCGGTCTTGTGGTAGATTATCCCCCCCTCAATCCCCCCCAGAGGGGGAGAAGATGTCTCCCCCCCTTCGGGGGGGACTAAGGGGGGGATCTCCACCTGCGCGATGTTGAAGTTGCGCTGGTAGTTCGTCGTGTCGTCCTGCGCGTCCCACAGGCAGAACTCGATCAACGAGAAGAGCGACAAATCCGCCGCGGTGTCGCGCTGATTGGTGATCGTCGTCGACCAAATCTCCAAATTCGCGCCGAGCGGCACAAAATACAGCGTCTCCGCCTTGATTCGCTCATTCGCCGATTCTATGATCGTGTACCCCATCCCGTGACGACAGGTGTAGCTATCCAGCGGCGTCCGCGTGGGCTGCCACGAAGGCGACCAGAACGCGCCCGTGGCGTTGTCGCGCAGGTAGAGGTAGCGCCCGCCGAAATCCAACGGCACATTGTTGTAACGATAGCGCGTGATCCGCCGCAGCCGCGCATCGCGGTAGAACGAATAGCCGCCAGCCGTGTTGGAAATCAGGCCAAAGTACGCCTCGCTGCCCAAATAGTTGATCCACGGCAACGGGGTATCAGGTTGAGTAATCACGTACTCACGGTTTTTGTCATCGAAGTACCCGTAACGCATTGCGCAATTCTCCTTGATAAGAAAATAGTTGAAAGTTGAAAGTTACAAGTTGAACGTTGAGAAAATCCGTTCGAATCCGTTAAATCCGTTGACAAAACTCTCTCATCACCGCTGCGACCCCCGCGCCCTTCTCGAAAGCGTAGCCGCATTGCGCCAGGCCGATTTCGAGCGCGCCAATCGTCGCCAGCAGATCGTCCTGGGTGACGACGCCCATGTGCCCGATGCGGAAGTACTCCGCACGGATCGCCGGATGCAGGCCGCCCGCCAGCATCACCCCCGCCGCTGTGATCTTCGGCAGCAGCTCTGCTGCGCCGACACCCGCTGGGAAGCGCGGAGCCGTCATTGTGTGTGCGGCGATGTCGGGCGAAAGCGGCACCTGTCCCAAGCCGAGCGCCGCAATCGCCGCCTGGCACGCCGCGCCGATTGCCCGGTGACGGGCAAAGCGCGCTTCCATACCTTCCTTCAGGATAAGGCCCAGGCTCACGTTGAGCGCGGCGATCAGGTTGACCGCTGGCGTGCCGAAGTAGGCGGGTTTGCGCGCTTCGTAGGCTTCCATCACCGGCAGCCAGTTCGTCCAATCGGCGTAGAAGTTCAACACGGGCGTGGTACGCGCTTTGAACGCCGCCAGCGCGCGCGGCCCGGCGACGAGAAGCGCCAATCCCGGCGGCACACCGACGGCTTTCTGCGACGCCGTCAGCGCCAGGTCAACGCCCCATTCCGTCATCCGCAATTCCTCGCCGGCCACCGAGCAGACGCCGTCCACGACGATGAGCGTGTCGTACTGCCGCGCCAGCGCCGCCAGACCTTGTACATTGGTGAGCACGCCGGTTGACGTATCCACGTGCGTGACCGTCATCAGCTTGAAGCGCGCCGTTTTGAGCGCCGCCTCGACCTCTTCCAGCGCCGGGCAGCCGCCGACGGGTGCGCGGACGTGCGTGACCTCCGCGCCGTACCGTTCCAGCAACGTCCCATAGCGGTCGCCGAAGTAGCCGGTGTTGACGACCAACGCCTTGTCGCCCGGCTCGATCAGGTTCGCGCCGGCCAAATCCATCGCCAGCGTGCCCGATCCGGCGATGATGAAGGGCTGCCCGTCGGGACAGAGAAACACCGCGCGCATCCGCTCCAACGCCTGCCCGAAGACTTCGATGAACTCCGGGGCCACGTGACTCGTCGTCGGCGCGCCGAGCGCCGCCAGCACCGCAGGATCGAATTCGATAGGGCCGGGGATCATCAGTAGTTTGCGATCTTTCATAAGGTTCTCCTTGAGATAGTCTGATCGTCGTTAGTCAGGTAGTCAAGTTTCGTCCAGTGAATGGACCCACGGCAAGGTAGCTGCCGCGTTGTACAATCGGCGATCTGCCGTCCAGAAGTCGCACTGGAGCAGTTCCGCCAGGGCCAGATAATGCGCATCATAGGCTGTCGGGCGATTGAGTTTTTCCGCTAGCACCCAGGCGCGCTCATGCAGATCATCAAAGTTGAGGATTTCTACACTCAATGTAGGGGCTTTCTTCAACAAATTCCAGCCATCTTGCGCTGAGATCCGGCCTCGATACACGCTCTTGCGTAACACAGCCGTAACTTCGATTGGTAATAGAGGCGGCGCAGCGATATGACAATCGCTTAACAGCCAGGAATCCCACAGCGAATGTGCTTTGTAACTGTCCGGCTCGAGGAGAAGAAGTTTGAGCGCCAGATTGGCATCAACGCAGACCCATGAGTTCATCGGTACGTTCCTCACGGAGTTCATCAAGCATCGTCTCAATACTGTCTTCCGAGGTATCGTTCATGACCAGGCGCTCACGCAATTCACGCACTTCATTCAATGCTTTGCGTCGTTGTTGGATATACAACTGACGATCATTAACCTGGTCCAGCATCTCCAGACGACGCAAATCGTCCACGCTGATCAGCGCCGCCTTTGCTTTGCCCCGCGAGACGAGTTCGATACGCAGATTCCCATAGGCGGCGCGGTTCACCAATTCGCCGAGGTTCTGTTTGAATTCAGTCAAGGTGACAGATTGTGTTTCCATCAATCGCTCCTTTCGTACATTTTGTACTATAAACTTATTATAGCCGATTTTTTTCATTTTGAGAACGTAAGTTAATCACCCTTGACGTACAGATCGAAGAATTCAACAGAGCGCCGCATCGCCGCGCTGAAGTTGCCGATGAGGTTGTGATCGTCGCCCTGGTAGATGTACAACTCGCTGGCAACGCCCTCCGCCTGCAACTGCGCGTACAGGTCCTCGGAGTATACGACGGGGACGGAGGCATCGCTCGTGCCGTGGTGCAGTTGCAGCGGACCGGAGAGTTCGGTGAGATAGGCCCACGGGTCAATCGAGGCCCAGAAGACAGGATTTTCGTCTGGCGTGCCGTAGGTAAACAGGATATCGCCCCAGCGGCGAGGAGGTGTTGGAGTTCCCGCGCCTGCCGCGACAGGGGTGAGGAAACGGCGCTGCCAGCGATCCATCAATTCGGGGTAATCGGCGACGACGCCGGCCCAAATCACCCCGGCTTTGATGTCGGCGCGGACCACCATCGCGCGCAGGGTGATCGTGCCGCCCATCGAGTGCCCCCACATCCCCACGCGGTTGGGGTCGGCCTCCGGCAGGCGTTGCGCCGATGCCATCGCGTTGAGCACGTCCACCGTGTACGCGGGTGTGTCGTAGGCGTTGGCCGGTTCACCCTCGGAGTCGCCGTGCCCGCGATAGTCCGGGCGGATGACGATGTAGCCGTTGCGCGCGAAGCCGTCCACGTAGGCGACGTAGCGCTCAGTGGTGCGGTATTGCGCGGGCGGGATGTAGCCGTGGTTGAAGACGACGATCGGCCAGCCGGTGGCGGGTTTCTCGCCACGTGGGATCGTGAGCAGCGCGTAGATCTTGAAGCCCTCCGACAGGTACGAGACGACGTAGCGGTCGTAGTTGACACCCGGCGACAGCGTTTGCTCGATGACGAGATCGCTGCCAGGGTAGGTTTGCTCGCGCATCACGGCGATCATCAGCGGATGCGTAGGTGTCGGGGTGGGTGTAGGCGTTGCGGTGGCGGTCGGCATAGCTGTGGGCGTAGACGTGGCGGTGGGAGGCGGCGTGGCAGTCGCAGTTGGCGTCGCCGTTGCCGAGGGGACGGGGGTGTGCGTGGGAAGCAGTGCAGGTGTAGGCGTGGGTATAGGTGCGGGCGTCGTACACGCCGTCCACAAGAATAGGACAGCGATCAACAACATCAGCTGTACCATTTTCATATCAGTAACCTCCTCAATATCCAACCCTATCGGCCCAAGTGTAACACGGCGCGGCAAAACGGCAATTTTTCACTCTGCCCAACGCCTATGCGCCAAAAGAATGAGCCTGGGAAAGAATTCCCAGGCTCAGTTGATTCTACTCGTGTCTAATTTCGAAATAATCTACGCTATCTCTTCATAGTGCAATTCTACCTCCATAGTTGCGTGCATCTGGTATAAATCGGGTTGGGGTTATGGGGTTATTCGAAACGAATAGGCGCGCCCTTCTCTGACCATAGAAGATTGCCCTCGATGTCAATTTTATGACCGTGGACTTCAGTGCGATTCAACGTCTTGCCAAGCAATGTAAGGTCTTTGTTTGCGAAAAGCTCTATTCCACGATCAACGCAGATCGCATATCAGATCCTACAAAATAATCACGTACCTCTTCAAGGGGCTGGTAAGGGTCGGAAATAATTATGAATTGCAACTCATGCACGCCCTTGTTACCCGGTAATCGAACTTGTCCTGGGATAAATAATTCACTCCCTGCGGGCATAGACAAATATAGAAGCGGCTCTCCGGCAAAGGGAACTTGTCGAAAGTTTAATACCGGTACGATCACATAGTTTCGAGTATCCGTGCTGGGATTTCTGGCCCACAACTCCAGAGAAAAGGATTCGCCAGGCCTGGCCTCAGCCGCCAGCAAGAGGCGTTCCTTAGCGGGTCTGCCGTCAGCAGGTAACAGCGGCCAAGCAAAAACATGGGTACGTTGCACGCCCACATCTTCGCCTACCCGCACGTCAGGAAGTTTCGCATCCAACTCCGGTATCGTACAGTCTCCTACGCATACCACCGTGCGGCGTCCGAGTGCGGGGAAAGACGGTGCCAGTCGCATCTGCGGATCGACAGGATGGTTTTCTGGCTCAGAAAAAGCGACGACAAAGAGATCGTGCCATCCGGAGGTTTCGATGCGAACTTCAAGGGGGATCTCCATAAGAGTGGGGGCAGGTGGTATCTCTAGGTAATGCAAAAGCCCCCATTGACCATCCAAACCAAAACCCACCTGTTTGTAATCCAAAAAGACCGAAACCACAACGGGGTAAGCAGTGTCGCTTCCTGTACCGAGTAAGAGTCGCGTCACAAACGGTTCCCCCAGTTGAGCATAAAACAGATAAGTGGACGTACGCTCCTGGATCGGTTTGTGGCGATCCTCCGGTCGCATATACCCTACAGCTAAACCGCGAGCACTGGTTCCGCCGCCCAACCATTCGCTGTACCACACTTCCTCGGACCACACCTCGTGGCGCACCCATGCGGTAACATCACTGCGCGGAGCACAACCGACGAGAAAGCCCCCAAGAGAAAACAGCAGTAGGCATCTTGCAATAATGTGCATAGTTACAGTCTCCTTCAGCAAAAAAACGCTGTCCGAACGAGTTCAGCGTGTCCGGGCAGCGAATGTATACCGGTCAAATGATTCTGCTTACGAGGTCCAATTAATGTGAGATGTCCAGAATGAAGCATCGACATAGCCGGTTGTATGGAAGTAATGGAATCCCTCGGATTTCATGGTTTGGCCACTGCCTCCCGGCCCATAGGTCCGACAAACAGCGCGTTGAGACTGGGTTTTGGGGTCATAACAAGAATCTTCAAACAACCATGAGCCACCCACCTTCCAATAGAGATATCCAGTCACCCTGATATCGTCTTCTGTCAAATCCGAATCACTTTGACTCGTCCATCGATAGGTGGAACCCCGACGATACAATGAAGACAACACTCCAAGCTCACCGGAAGATAGGTCTATTGCGACAATAGGTATGCTACATGCAGAACCCGGTTGCCTTCCAGCGATCTGCGCGTCTGGCATATTCGAACACCACAGGTCTTGATATCTATGTACTGGCGGAAGCAATGGATCTGCTTGTACTCCTTGAGCCCCTATCAGCAACGACAACAGCACAACGACCAGACTCAAAGACATCAATGCGTGTTTCATGGTTACCCTCCATTTGTTTGATTGAGTGGACAACGCACCATCCCTTGACGGCACTCTACAAACAAATTGTCCGTTAACTACCAGCGCGTTGTCAACCCGAAAATTACCCATCTTCATGGGGGGAATTCCTTCCCTTCCGTATGGGTAATTTTCCCCCCTGCGTGCTGTCCCGCACCCAACCCAGCATCACGCCACCACAACGTCGCTTCGGTGCGTGAACTCGCGCCAAGCGCGTCCAACATACTTCAAAATCTGGCATGGGTCCGCATCAGTTCATAAATTGGCTCGAACTCAAACTGATCTACATGCGTTTTTGAGAAAGCAATAACGACATCACCTCTGGCAGCGACCACGGTGTATATGCGAATGCCCATTGCCTCGTGATAGAAACCAAGCGCAGGCTGTACGCCCAATGTAGTTTCTGTAGGCGCTGTCACGCCGAAATACATCACGGCCTCGTCCACATCGGTCCCAAATGGTTCTGGTGTGGTTCGTCGAGCCAACCAGTCGCGTAACGTCTCATCGGTCGAGGCATTATGCGTTTCGAGGCTATAGACTACGGCGCTGATGACCGGACACTGATACCCGCACGCTTCAGGAGAATCCCAAAAGGGCGGTTGGAACGTGATACTATAGAGGCGCTCCCTCATTTCACCTGCTTCCACAATCACCCACCCCGACGGCGCAAGTAACGCGCCGTCAATGTGCGGCAGCGGGTATGCTTCCCAGGACGTTATATCTTCATACGCGCTCAGGGTATAAGATTCAGTGACTACACTCGTAAGAGTAGGAGTCGGAATAGGAGTAGAAGTAGGTACAAGTGTGTATGTAGGCGTAGGCGCGAGCTTGGAAACAGGCGTAAATATGGCAGTGGGCGTAACAGAAGGGAAAAGCGTTGGTGTTGTAGTAGGAGTCAGGTATAAAACCGTAGCGGTCAAAGGCGCAATACTTTTTGTACTTGGTGGCGCCAGAGTACAACCGCCACAAACAACAAATACTACAATAAGCCATATAAGAAAGCGCGTTTTCATACGAAGTGCCCAACACCTTAATCAAGGATACGGAAAGTTCGCAACATGCGGCTGAGCAAATCCCTACTCTTTTCCATTTCCACTTCTTCAGGTAAATGGAAAATGTACAGCCATTGTGGACCTGCTACGGCAGTCGCTTGAAAACGCCCGGTAATTGTATTATCCCAACGGAAAATCACAGCAGGATACCCGTTTATTTCAGTCCGTGTTAAAACTTCTGTAAAAGGATAACGCATGTTTTCTGAAATTCCATGGTTTGCGCGTTTCATCTCCGCCAAGAAGGATTCAGGTGTATCCCACAGATTTGGATGCACGCTAATACCCATTATTCCATTATTTTGTGGATCCAAAACACTGATATGCAATGATTCTCCGAATACACCAGAGGTAGGCGAGTCCCATACATGAGGAATCAAGACAAATTCAGCAGGATAATGAAAACGTAATGAGTGAGCCGTATTCTCATAACTAACCCAGGCATTAGTGTCAGTTGCAGTCCAAGGTGTTATTGAGAAAGAACGATTATCTTCTTCAAAAAGCGTTTTTGATGTCATACAATAATCACCTGGCCAGGAATTATTTGATCTATACCAGGTTCCTACTAACAACTCTTGCCCGGGATATTCTTCAAAGTAAACTGGCCGTGATTGCTTGAACCATCCCCCTTGATCCTGGCGCTGAAAATGCAAGTGCGTGGCGCACGAAGTCCATCCTGTTTTTCCTGCTGTACCTATCGTTTGGCCTCTGCCGACATATGTTCCGACACCAACAGAAACCGAACGCAAATGCAGATAGAGTGTAGCCTTACTATCACTATGATTAATAACCACATAATTGACATGATTCGCACAACTGCTATCGCTACAACAACTATCAGGGGACACATCGGACTTAATATAACTAACCTGACCACCTTGCGCAGCCCTAACTGCCGCCCCTTCTGAATGATTAAAATCATAAGCATATTGCATACTACCAGTATGACTCACCGAACCATTCCAACCCTGGGTAACTCTTAGGTAGGTACAATAATA
>DAOUAY010000504.1:0-3910 GCA_034432995.1 Anaerolineae bacterium
CGCTTTGGGCACGATTACACGCCGTTGGGAGGCGCTTTTCCTTCCTATTTGTGGTTTCCGAAGTGGCTGGAAGGCCAGCAGGTCAGCGACCCTTACCGGCTGGTCATCCCGGCAGATACGCCGCCGGGCCAGTATTCGCTGGAGGTGGGGATGTACGAGATGGGCAGCATCCGCCGCATCCCGCAGTTCAGTCTCGACGGGACGATGACAGGCGACCGCTTCATTCTCGGCCCGATTCTTGTTCAGCCTTAACATTTGTGCATGGATTTCGCGGATTCTATGGATGCGAACTGGATTATCCGATAAGCGGCGTTTCGACTAGCGACTACACGACTACCGACTATTTGACTGTCTGAGGAGGTAACTATGACCGGACTTGTGCTATGGGTGATTGCTTCGGCAATCCTGTTGTTTGTAGGGATTTATTGGGTTTATACTCTCGAAAAGCGCGTTAAGACGATGGAAGAGCGTTACCAGAAAATCCTCGCGTTAGCTGAGGATACCGACCAGGCGACCATTGTGCAGTTTTTGACCCGCCTGGATGCGCAGGAAAAGCGTCTCGGCCAGGCTGAGGGCGCCTTGTGGCGCTTTGGGGAGATTCTGCCCCATACGATTCAGGGACACGGGGTGGTGCGCTACAGCGCCTTCGAAAACGTGGGCGGGGATCAGAGCTTTTCGCTGGCGCTGGTGGATGCGCGCGGCAACGGCGCCATGCTCAGCGGTCTCCATACCCGCGACGACACCCGGGTCTACGCCAAGCCCCTGACGCAGTGGCGTTCCTCCTACAGCCTGAGCGCCGAAGAACAGCAGGCGCTTGGCCGGGCGCGGCAAATGATCGAGGGGACGCCTTCGAATGGTGGGCCAACCAACGCGGCGCGGGCTGACAGCAGGTCATCTGTAAGCGTGCCATCCGGCGCGGGCTAGACCGCCCGAAATGCGATAAGGTAGATGGTGTTTGACAAACCCGGTTGACAAACCGCCATCTCTGGTTATTATTGAGGCAAGTCACGCTAGACTTTGGTTAGAAATTGGGAACAGCACCATGAGTTCCCTGTGGCGCATTTCACAACCGTGAAATCTAATCTAGGGTAAGGAGGAATCGATGTCGTGGTTAGGTGGTAAAGGAAAACCAAAAGAACCTGTGACACCTGTTGTTAAACCTACTACTACCGGGGGAGGACGTATGGCGCAACCAGCAATCGAATCGACCATTGGAGCAAATACCCACATCAAGGGTGACATTCAGGGGGACGGCGGTCTCCGCATCGACGGCATTGTCGAAGGCACCATCGAGATCACCGGGAACCTGGTGATTACCGAGAGCGCCAAAGTGCGCGCGGAAATCAAGGCTAACAACGTTTCCATTGCTGGCGCGGTGCAGGGGAACGTCTTCGCCAACCGGGTGGAGATTGCCGACACCGGGCGCGTGTGGGGTGATATGACCATCAAAGCCTTGTTGATCAACGAGGGGGCTTATCTGCGCGGGCAGACGTTTATGTCGCAGGACCTGCAACCGCCGAAGCTCGAGCCGCCCAAACCGACCAAATCGAGCAGCCCTCTACCTCCGCCGCAGGCCGGCACCGTGGTCGATGTCATGCCAGAGGAGAAGGGCGACAAGTAGCCGGGCCAATAGCCGGGACAGTAAGCACGCTTTCGCGTAGGCTTGCTGCTAAACACAACAGGGGCGTTTATCGCCCCTGTTCTTTTTTGTCCTTACGCTGGCTGAGTTGTTGCACTGTACCCCAGATGATGAGCGTTTCTCCGGCCAGGTAGATCAGGCTCAAAGGTAACAGGCTGGTGCGTTGCAGTTCGTAGGCCAGGAGCAGCGCGGCGAGCGCATACACACTGATGAGAATCTCTCCCGGTAATGCCCGATCCAGCTTTATACGGTACTGGGTGGCGCGCCAATCTCCTTGCCGTCCCTGTAATTCGAATTTCGGCGTGCGTTTGAACTCGCCGCCCCAGTGTAGCAGCCCGTCGAGCACACCGAGTGTAGTGTTCCAACTGACGCCGACCCCTAACAACATCAACACCGGATAAGCCAGAAAGCGGCGTGGCCAGTCTCGATACAACGTGATTTGTCCCATCAGGTAGAGTAGCGGCGGCAACATGGTCAGCGTCCCCAGCGCCATCGCCAGCGTCGGCAGGCGCGGCGAGTAGACGACCATCGGCGCGACGAGGAGCACCAGCGCCAGGATGAGCGGCTGGGTGAAATAGCCACTCAAGTGCAACAAGGCCATCGCTTTTTGTGCCAGATTCAGGCGCGAGGATAACACAATCGGCCCCCAGGATTTGCGCAGCACTTGTGTCGCTCCTTTGGCCCAGCGATACTGCTGCTGCCTGAACGCGGCGACCAGCGGCGGCAATTCCGCCGGCGCGACGACGTCGGGCAGGTAAAGAATCTTCCACCCGGCGAGCTGCGCGCGGTAGCTCAGATCGAGGTCCTCGGCGATGGTGTCGTGCTGCCAACCGCCGGCTTCTTCGATAGCGCGTCGCCGCCACACGCCGCCCGTGCCGTTGAAATTCATCAGCAGACCGGCGCGGTTGCGTGCGATATGTTCCACAGTGAAATGCGCGTCCAGCGCCAGCGCCTGAGCGCGTGTGACCAGCGAGTATTCCGCATTCAGGTGTCCCCACCGGCCTTGCACCAGGCCCAACGCGGGGTTTTGCACGAGGTGGGGAACTGTCTGCTGCAGGAAGTCCGGCATTGGCGCAAAGTCCGCATCGAAAATAGCGACATACTCACCGCGCGCTTTCTGCAATCCTGCCGCCAGCGCGCCTGCTTTGTGTCCATTGTGGTGCTGCCGGTGTAGCAGAGCGATCGAGTACCCTCGTGTCTGTAGTCGTTCGACCTCGGCACGTGCCAGCGCCGTGGTGTCGTCGTCCGAATCGTCGAGCACTTGAATCTCCAGCCGGTCGCGCGGCCAATCGAAGGCCGCGACCGCCGCGAGGATCCGCCGCACGACGTAACGCTCGTTGCGTAACGGAATCTGCACCGTCACCATCGGCAGATCGGCCATGGGAATGGATGGCGTCTCCGGCGACCGGGCGCGGCAGTGCCACAGATAGAGCGTGACCAGGATCACGATATGCACGGCGTACAACGCCAGTCCGATCAAAACAGCGGTGTACAGGTATCCCACAATCTGAGGTATCATACGCAAATCTCCTCCACACTATGGTGTCATTATAACACCAAGCCCCAGTATGGAATGTGTTGTACAACCACGAAGTGGGTATCCATGACAGGTTACTCATGATGACGCTTGACAGCTATTTCAAAGGGACGAAAATAGAATCGTACTGGCAGGAAGTTTGTATACCTTAACTTACTTACGCTTGTCATGGATGTTGTGTGCGAAATACACCTTGACTTTGTCTAAAACAGGTGTAACACTGTTTTCCAGAAAACCTTGCGCGTCGTCATGCCAGTTACCTCTCTTGAAGGCGACGATGCAGGTGACTTTCATAGTGTGGGAGGACCGATGCAAGTTTTGGTAGAGTTTATGGGTGTCGCCAGAGTGGTTAGTGGGATAAAACAGGCGACATTCACGCTCGACGAAGGTACGACCTTCCGTCAGATTGTGCGTCTATTGGGTCAACAGTATCCTCAGTTAGTCGGCGAGGTCATTCAGCCCGATGGCGAAACGTTTCATGCATCCAACATGCTCAACCTCAATGGGCGGCGCATGATCCAACCTGCGCAGATGGACGATACTCCACAGGACGGCGACCGTTTAGTGCTTATGTCAATTTTGGCTGGCGGCTAATAAATCATGAATCATGCATGAGTCTACTGAAAAAACTAAGATTTTCACCACGGAGACACAGAGGGCACGGAGTTTTATTTAACTGCATTTTGATAAAATTGATATTGCTAACCGGAAAATCAATTTCATTCAAGATAAAA
>DAOUAY010000505.1:0-10079 GCA_034432995.1 Anaerolineae bacterium
GCCTTGAAACAGACCGCCGACCGCATGGCGAAAGAGATGATGATGGGCGGGATGGGCGGCGGGGGCGGCGATGGGGCTTATCTGGCCGACGCGCGCCAGGACTATCCCGACACCGCGCTGTGGCAGGCGCACCTGCAAACCAACGCCGACGGCACGGCGCAGGTGAGCCTCGACCTGCCTGATTCGCTCACCACCTGGGTCGCCGACGCGCGCGCCGTGACTGCCGATAC
This sequence comes from Anaerolineae bacterium, assembly GCA_034432995.1. Taxonomy (GTDB): domain Bacteria; phylum Chloroflexota; class Anaerolineae; order B4-G1; family SLSP01; genus DSWT01. The sequence continues at coordinate 231 of DAOUAY010000505.1, forward strand.
CCTGGTAGGGCAGACCTCGACGGAGTTCGTCGTCAGCAAACCGCTGTTCGTGCGCCCGGTCACGCCGCGCTTCTTCGTGGCCGGAGATCGCGCCGCAGTCGCCGCCGTCGTCCACAACAACACGGACGCGGACTTGGATGTTGCGGTGGAGTTGGAGACGAATTTGCGAATCAGCGAATCGGCGAATGAGCGAATGGGAGAATCGGCGAATGAGCGAATGGGAGAATCGGCGAATCAGCGAGTCAGCGTGCCGGCGCATGGACGGGTAAGGGTGAGTTGGAAGGTGGAAGTGCTCGCGGGTGAGGATGTGGCCTGGCTGACGTTCAGCGCTACAGGTGGCGGGTATCGGGATGCCGCGCGCCCCACCGTGGGCCGGGAATCCGATCACGCGCTGCCCATCTACCGCTACGAGACGCCGGCCGTGTTCGGCACGTCCGGGGCGCTCACCGATGCGGGATCACGGCTGGAAGCTGTTGTCATCCCGGAAGACGCCGGGCCGGAGAGTATGCTCACCCTGCGCCTGGAACCAACGTTGGCTGCCGGCATGACCGAGGGCCTCACGTACCTGGAATACTTCCCGCACGCCTGCACCGAGCAACTGGTGAGCCGCTTCTTGCCCAACGTCGTCAGCTACCGCGCGCTCAAATCGTTGAACGTTCACAATCCCGAACTGGAAGAGCAACTGCAACGGCTGATCGCCGAGGCGCTGAAGGAACTCTACGCCCGGCAGCAGCCGGATAACGGCTGGGGCTGGTGGAAGGAAAGCAGCGACTTGCAGATGACGGCCTACGTCGCCTTCGCGCTGATCCAGACGCAGCGCGCCGGGTTCTCTATCAACAACAACATCTTGCAGCGCGCCCTGCGGTACATGGAGCGCAGGCTGGACTACACGTTGCTCAACGATAGCCGCACCCTCCCGCAGCCCTTCGCACTATACGTGTTGGCCGAAGGCGGCCGCGAGTGGCCTGAAGGCGCGGACGAGGCATTGTTCGAGGCGCGGGAGCAGCTCGACGTGACCGGGCGCGCGTATCTGGCGCTGGCGCTGGGGCTGAAAGACCCCGCCGACCCGCGCGTGGCGACGCTGCTCGAAGACCTGCGCGCCGACGCCGAAATCACATCCAGGGGCGCGCACTGGGAGAGCATTATTTCTGAGCACTGGGTCACCTCGACGCGCGCGACGGCGATGGCGCTGGACGCGCTGGCGCGCCTCGCGCCCGGCGATCCGCTGATCCCGCAAGCCACCCGCTGGATTATGATCGCCCGCTCGGCCAACCGCTGGCAGACGACGCAGGAGACCGCCTGGTCGATCATCGCCCTCACCGACGTGATGCTGGCAACCGGCGAATTACAGGCGGACTACGCCTGGGGAGCGGCGGTGAACGCCGCGCCACGCGGCGAGGGGCAGGTGACGCCGGAAAACCTGCGCGATCCCGTCGAAATCACCGTCCCGGTGAGCGAACTGCTGCGCGAGTGGCCGAACGCGGTGGAAATCTCGCGCGGCGCGGGCAACGGCACGCTGTACTACAGCGCCAACCTGGCGATCTACCGCCCGGTGGAGCAGCTCGAGGCGGAGAGCCGCGGCATCACGGTGCAGCGCCAATACTGCGCAGTGGAAGGTATGCCGGACACCTTGAACTGGCTTGAGCCTCTTGGGAACTGCGCGCCTGTCACATCCGCGCAGCCTGGCGATCTGGTGGAAGTGCGCCTGACGCTGACCCTCCCCCGGATGCGCAACTACCTCGTCGTCGAGGACTTCTATCCGGCGGGCATGGAGCCGGTGGACCCCACGCTCAACACCGAAGTGCAGGAGGGCTTGGAGCCTGAAACGCGGTCGATCGACACCGGCGACACATGGTGGTGGCCCACCTTCGATCACCAGGAACTGCGGGATGAGCGCGCGGTGTTCTACGCCCGCTGGCTGGCGGCGGGGACTTACGAGGTGCGCTACTTCCTGCGGGCGGCCATCCCTGGCGAGTATCGCGTGCTACCCGCCACCGCGAGCGAGATGTACTTCCCCGACGTGCGGGGCCGCAGCGCGGGGGAATTGTTCACGGTGGAAGATTAGGTACCTCTGAAGGGGTTTGGGGGACTTCGTCCCCCAAACCCCCTTTTTATCCCCGGCCTTCAGGCCACATTCAAACCAACACGGTCAGAAACCTCGTTTGGGAATGTGCGGTGATACCGATACCACACACCACAACTTGACATCGTACAGAATATCGCTATTATTATTTATGTGATGTTTGGATTACGCGCAGATTGGGTTAGAAGCCTAGCAATCAATCAGATCCCGGGGCGCATTTCAACTTGCCATCTGTTGAATACTGTGGGGGATGTGCTACAATAGAAGCGCATACAGGCACCCTACCGCACAAAACTTTGAACGAACAGAACTTCGTTCACCTGTCTGCGTAAGGGTGCAGTTTTTTTGGAGAAGGGGGAGGTATATCGATGAAAATTGTACGTTTGGGACTTTGGGGCATCATCCTTATTTTATTCATGCTTTTAGCGTCCATTCCTGTGGTCTGGGCCACGCCCGAGCAAAGTTCGCTAAACCAAACATCCACCATTCCTACGGGGACCGCGATATCGACCGAGGTGGTTCCTCCAGGTACGCTGACGGCCACACCTGTCCCGCTTCTGCCGCCGTCTGGCAACGCGCAAGGCAACGGCTTTTTCATTCTGACCGGTATCTTTCTCATTGGTAGTGCCCTGGTACTCCTCCTGAATGTGCGCCGAATGGCACGACAGGCAGAATAGTACTGACTCGAACGTCGATTGCGAAAGAACCACGCTTGTTGTCAAAGCCTGAATGGTGTTGAAAATCAACGTTTAGTTCAGTCATCTGTTGAGCCACTGGTTCGTCAGCCCGTCAAGTGCATAAACCGCCGAGGGGGGAGAAACCGTGCCGCACGCAACAAACCGGCAGAAATCATCCGAGCCGTTAGGGTTACGCACGTTGCAGGTGCGCAACCGCTACTTGTTGCTGGTCGATATGCTCACCATACCAGTGGCCGCGTACCTTGCTTTTATGCTGCGGCTGGACCTGCGCAGCCTGAACCTCGGCGGGTACACTTACACGGCACTCGTGTTTGCCAGCGTGGCGCTCTGCGTCAAAATCGTCGTCCTGCTCAGACTGGATGCATACAGCCGTTACTGGCCCTTTGCCAGTATGCCGGAACTGGACCTGATGGTCAGGGCCATTATGGTTGGCGAAATCATCACCGTGGTGGCTGCATTTTTGATCTTGCGCCTGCTCTCTCTGCCACATTTTCCCCTCTCGATCCCGTTCCTGGACCTCCTGCTTTCAGGTTATACCGTGGTCGCGCCGCGCTTCCTCCTGCGCTGGCTGTACTACCACACGCTCAAGCGAAACAGCCAGGTTGGCGACCGTCCCCAGAAGCGAGTGCTGATCGTAGGTGCGGGCAAGGCCGGCTATTCCACACTCCTGGAAATCAACCGCAATCCCGAGCTGGGCCTGCTGCCGGTGGGTTTTGTGGACGACGATCCCGGCAAAAAAGGCGTGACCCTCGGCGGTGACGTGCGCGTGTTGGGCGCCGCCGAGGACATCCCCGCCCTGGTCAAGACGCTCCACGTGCAGCAAATCCTCATCGCCATCCCCACCGCCACCGCCGAAGAAATGCGGCACATCGTGGGGCTTTGCCGCCAGACGCCGGCCGCTGTGCTGACGCTACCCGGCGTCTACGAGTTGATCTCTGAACAGGTGCAGGTGCAGCGCTTCCGTCCGGTGAACGTGACCGACCTGCTGGCCCGCCCCCCGGTGCAGACCGACTGCTCTGAGGTGGCCGCACTCATGGCGGGACATTGTGTGCTGGTGACGGGCGCGGGCGGCTCCATCGGCTCGGAGCTGTGCCGCCAGATCGCGCGCTGTGAGCCATCGACCCTGGTGCTGCTAGGGCATGGCGAAAACTCCATCTACCGCATCCACAACGAGCTGCGTGAGCGCTTCCCCGACCTGGCGCTCCACCCCGTCATCGCCGACGTGCGCGACGCGGGACGCGTAGACCAGGTCTTTGCGGAATATCGGCCGGAGATCATCTTCCACACCGCGGCGCACAAACACGTCCCGCTGATGGAGGTCAATCCGTTGGAGGCCGTGACCAACAACGTGGGCGGAACCCGCACATTGCTCCACGCCGCCGAACGCTGGGGCGTGGGACACTTCGTGCTCATCTCCACCGATAAGGCCGTCGCACCCCGCAGCATTATGGGCGCGACCAAGCACATCGCCGAGTTGCTGGTGCGCGCTGCTGCCCAACGCAGCGGGCGCGCCTTCGTGGCCGTGCGCTTTGGCAACGTCCTGGGCAGCCGGGGCAGCGTGATCCCGCTGTTCCAACAGCAGATTGCTGCCGGCGGCCCGCTCACCATCACCCATCCCGACGTCGAGCGCTACTTCATGACCATCCCCGAAGCCGCGCAACTGGTGCTGCAAGCCGCCACGATGGGACAAGGCGGCGAGGTCTTCGTGCTCGACATGGGCAAACCGGTGAAAATCATCGACCTGGCCCGCGACGTGATTCGCCTCTCCGGCCTGCAAGAGGGCAAGGACATCGACATCGTCTTCACCGGCCTGCGCCCTGGTGAGAAGCTCCAGGAGGAACTGTTCTCCGCCGAAGAGCGCCACACCCGCAGCCGCCACCAGAAGATCTTCTTCGCGCAGAATGGGCACATCGCGGTGGAAGAAATCGAGGCGGATGTGGAGCAGTTATTGGAAGCGGCGGTCGCAGGAGATCATGATGCCACTGGCGTGCAATTGGGGGTCTTGGCGCCGAGCTATGGGGTGGAAAGAGTACCTCGTGACTGACATCCTCATCCAAGCCAAGGGTCTGGACAAGCCATACACCACCGGCCACCCGACCCCGCGCCCCGGCGAGAAGCTACTCCATCTGATACTGCGTGGGCGGTGGGTCCCCGAGGCATTGGAAGACGCCCGCGCGCTGGCGGCGCAGAACGGCGTCGACTGGGACGGTCTGCTCCAGGCAGCCCGCGCAGGCGGCGTTTCCCCGTTGGTGTACGAAGCCGTTCGCGGACAAGGTCTGCTGCCCGCGCCGGTCGAGGAGAGCCTGCGCCTGGACTACTACGGCGTGGCCAGGACCAACCTCCTCCGCTTCCACCGCTTGGAGGCAGTATTGCGCTGCCTGGCGGATGAGGGAATCGACGTGATCCTCCTCAAGGGAGCAGCGCTGGCGGAAGCCGTATACCGCAACCTGGCCCTGCGGCCGATGTGTGATTTCGACCTGCTGGTGCATGAAGCGGACGTGGAAGGTGCGTTGCGCGTGCTCGCTGCGTTGGGCTACGAGCAACCTTACGGCGAGTTTCGCCCCGGCTTTATCCGCGCGTTTCGCAACCAGATTATGATGAGCAAGGCCGGCGACGCGGAGACGCGGCCAATCGAAATCCACTGGCGGCTGCTCGCCCCACTCCATTACCAACGAGCTATTCCAAGTGACTGGCTATGGCAGACGGCAGGCCCTGCGCGGCTGGGCGCAGCGCCGGTGCGCATCTTAAGCCCAGAGGCGCAAGTGCTGCATCTGAGCGGCCATCTCTTGCAGCACGGCGGATACGAGAAGGCCAACGCCAGGCAGCTCTATGACCTGGCGGAGGTGATCGTCCTGTACCGGGAGCAACTCGACTGGGACGAGCTGCTGGCGCGGGCGCAGGCCTACGACCTGGTGCTGCCGCTCCAGAAGGCGCTGTCACGCGCGCACGAACTGTGGTCCCTGCCCGTTCCGCCGGAAGTGTGGGAACATCTGCAGCGCTTGCGTCCCTCGCGCGGTGAAGCGCAGGCTTACGCTTCACTCGCCGGAAGAGATCCCGTGGCACAGCAACTGTGGGACGGCCTGGCGAGCATTCCCGGTTGGGGGCCGCGGCTGCGTTACGTGTGGGGGAACCTGTTCCCATCGGCGGAGTATATGCTGGATCAGTATCGCATTCCCAGCCGCCTGCTACTGCCGTTGTACTATCCCTACCGCTGGCTGCGCGGGCTGCGACGGGCTGGATGATATAAAGAGGGGGAACCCTTATGAGCGAACAAGCACTGAACCTGCCCATCAATGAGCACGTGCTCATCCTCGAACCCGGCCGCGCCGAGAAGAACTACTGGCGCGATCTGTGGCGTTACCGCGAGTTGTTCCTGATCCTCGCATGGCGCGATATTTCGGTGCGCTACAAGCAGACGATCATCGGCGTGGCCTGGGCGATTATCCGGCCTTTCCTCACCATGATTGTCTTCTCCGTGATCTTCGGTGGGCTGGCCGGACTGCCCAGCGAAGGGAGCGCGCCCTACCCCCTGCTGGTCTTCGCCGCGATGCTGCCCTGGTCGCTGTTTGCCACGGCCCTGGGTGAGGCCTCCAACAGCCTGATCGGCAGCGCCAACCTGATCAGCAAGGTGTACTTTCCGCGCCTGATCATCCCCACCGCCACGGTAGTGACGGCGTTTGTGGATTTTTTGATCAGCTTTGTGATTCTGGCCGGGATGATGCTCTACTACCGCTACGCGCCGGGCTGGAACATCCTGCTGCTGCCGGCCTTCATCCTGCTGGCGCTGCTGGCGAGCCTGGGACCGGGGTTGTGGATCACGGCGCTCAACGTGAAATACCGGGACTTCCGCTACGTGATCCCGTTCGTCGTCCAATTCGGGCTGTATATCTCGCCGGTGGGCTTTAGCAGCAGCGTGGTGCCGGAGCGGTGGCGCTTGCTCTACAGCCTCAACCCGATGGTGGGCGTGATCGACGGGTTCCGCTGGTGCATCCTGGGCGGAGATAGCGCCATCTACTGGCCGGGCTTTGCCCTCAGCCTGGTCATCGTCGCCTTCTTCCTCTGGCTGGGCATCAGCAAGTTCCGGAAGATGGAAAAGACTTTTGCGGATATGATTTAGGAGCTTTCAGCGATCAGCGGTCGGCTATCAGCATTCAGCGATCAAAAGAACGATTCAGGTTCCGGCGCACCACGGCCGACCTGCTGCGCGGCAAGCGGCTCATCCAGGGCAACGAGCTGGAAGAGGTCTGGGCGTTCAAGGATGTGAGCTTCGAGATCCGCCGCGGGGAAACAGTGGACACCGGCTCCCACCCAAACCGATCGAGCGGGAGAGCATTTACCTGGAACGGTGTTATACTAGGGATGCAGCGCGCCGGGATTGTCCACAAGTTTGGCGCTATCGCTAAACGGCTGTTTAGGAGAAATACAATACCGAGCGAAACCGCGACGAGGCCCTGCATAACGAGCCGCTCATCTAGAGCAACACGCTTGAGGAAACATTGGTTTCAGAAATCACCGACCGAGAAAGCTCATGTGCGGCATCGCCGGGATTCTAGCCTACCCCACTCATACGCTGCCCGACCTGCTTGACCGCTTGAGCGCGATGGCGCAGGCGATGCTGCATCGCGGGCCGGACGATGGCGGGGTGTATATCTCCCCAGATGGGCGTGCAGGGCTGGCCAACCGCCGCCTGGCGATCCGCGACCTCTCGCCGGCCGCTCATATGCCGATGTCCAACGCTGCCGGCGACCTCTGGATCACCTACAACGGCGAAATCTACAACGCCGACGAATTGCGGGCCGAATTGGAGCGCCTGGATTACCGGTTCCGCTCCCACAGCGATACCGAAGTGATCCTGCACGGCTACCAGGCCTGGGGAGAAGGAATTTTGCCGCGCCTGCGGGGGATGTTTGCCTTCGCCATCCTGGACCAACGTCCCGCAGCACCGGACAACGGAGGCCGCCTTTTCCTCGCCCGCGACCGCCTGGGCATCAAGCCGCTGTATTACGCCTGGACAACGGACGCCTTTGTCTTTGCCTCAGAGTTGAAGGCGGTACAGGCATCCGGACTGGCCAGCCGGGAGATCAGCCCGGCGGGATTGGTAGGCTACCTGATGCTGGGCAGCGTGCCCAATCCCTGGACGATCTACCGCGACGTACAGGCCCTGGAACCGGCGTGCAGCTTGACGATTGCGCTTGACCATCCCGTTTCCGCACCGCCCGCGCCCTATTGGCAGATGCCAACCGACACCGTGCCCACGACCAAAGCGGAAGCCGTGGAGCAAGTGCGGGAGTTGCTCAGCGAGTCGGTGCGCGTGCGGCTGATCAGCGATGTGCCGCTGGGCGCGTTTTTGAGCGGCGGTTTGGATTCCAGCGCCGTCGTGGCCCTGATGCGGCAGGCCACTGCCGGGACGCTGCGCACGTGCTCGATGGTCTTCGAGGAATCTGCGTACACCGAAGCGCCCTACGCCCGCGCGATGGCCGAGGCCGTGGGCGCCGAGCACTACGAGCGCACGATCACCGTTCACGATCTGGCGGATGCGTGGGACCGCGTTCTGGCAGCGATGGACCAGCCGTCGATTGACGGCGTGAACACCTACTTTGTCTCACAGACCGCCCGCGAAGCCGGATTGACGGTCGCGCTCTCCGGGTTGGGCGGGGACGAGCTGTTCGGCGGCTATTCCAACACCTTTCACGGTGTCCCGCAGATGCTGCGCGCGCTGCGGATGGTAAACGCGATCCCTGCCGGAGCGGTCCTGGCGCGCGCCGCCGTGGGCCTGTGGCCCGATTACCGCCGCAACCGCATCTACGACGCGCTGCGCCGGTCGCCTTCACGGGCCAGCGCCTACCTCACCCGGCGGGGCCTGTTCTCGCCCGGCGAGGTGCAGGCGTTGGTATCACCCGACCTGTGGCTGCAGGCGCAGCGGGACTTCGATCCGGTCCAACACATCGCCGCCCGCACCGATCTCGACAGCAACGGCGTGACGGATACCACATCCTGGGTGAGCCGAGCCGAACTGCGCACCTACACCCATCACCAACTCTTGCGCGATACCGACGTGATGAGCATGGCCCACTCGCTGGAAGTGCGGGTGCCGCTGCTCGACCACCGCCTGGTGGAAGCGGTGCTACGCTTGCCCGGCGAGGTAGTATTGGACAACGCGAGCGGCCCCAAGTCGCTGCTGACCGAGGCGCTGGGCGACCGGCTGCCGCCATTGGTGCGCCAGCGACAGGGCAAACAGGGCTTTACCTTTCCCTTTGCGCTGTGGCTGCGCGGCGCGCTCGAATCCAAAGCGGAAGCCGTCCTGCGCCAGGTGCAAAGGACGGGCTGGCTGCAACCGGCGGCAGTGGAGGACGTCTTCCAGGCGCACCACGCCGGTCGCGCGCATTGGGCGCGCCTGTGGGCGTTCGTAGCCTTGGGGACAATGGTATAATGGGTATCGTTTAATGTCAGACATCGTCATCCAAGCCGAGAGCCTGGGCAAGAACTACACCATCGGCCACCAGACGGAGAATGGCCGTTACGAGGCCCTGCGCGACGTCAACGCAAAGCTTTCGCCATTTGCCATTTGCCATTCTCCCTTCTCCACCGGAAGAGGTCTGGGCGCTCAAGGACGTGCGCCTCGAGAGCCGGCGTGGGGAATTTGCGCCAAACTATGGTATCATAGGAATGATGACCAGGATTCGAATTTGTGAGTGTGTGGGGCTAAAACCACCCAAATTTGTCAAGGGAAAGATGGACAATGTCTGAAACAGCAACCCAACAAAAGGTCCGTTTGGACCCGCAGGACCAGGGACGGCTTTCGACCCTGTTCAATCGCCATCTGGCGCAGTATCCCGATGCCGTCGTCTACCTCTTTGGGTCCCGCGTCTCTCCCACTCGGCAGGGCGGCGATCTGGATTTGCTGATCATCTCCCGCCAGGCGGCGCGCAACGCCTATGCCCTACGCAAGCAATTGCGGATCGCGATCAAAGAACAATTAGGCGACCAAAAGATAGATATTGTGGTCTGCCCGGAGCCGCAAGCGCGCGGCCAATCCGCCTTCACGCGGCTGGCATTCCAGGAAGGGGT
>DAOUAY010000506.1:0-19934 GCA_034432995.1 Anaerolineae bacterium
ACAGTTGACCGAGACGGTGCGGCGGCGGCCCTACTCTATCGTGGTGTTCGACGAGATCGAGAAGGCGCATCCGGACGCCTTCAACATGCTGCTGCAAATCATGGAAGAGGGCGTGTTGAGCGACGGCAAAGGCCACAAGGTCGATTTCCGCAACACCATCATCATTATGACCTCGAACATCGGCGCGGACGAAATTATGCGCCAAAGCAAGCTGGGGTTCACCCTGGAAACGCTGGAAACCGACGCCGAGCAGGCTTACAAGGACATGAGCCAGAAGCTCATGAACAGGCTGCGCAAACTCTTCCGCCCGGAATTCCTCAACCGGGTGGATAGTGTGGTGGTGTTCCACGCGCTCAGCCACGGTGACATCCGCGAGATCGTCCTGCTGGAGATCGGCAAGTTGCGCGCGCGCATCCAGGAAAACAATCTGGGTCTGATGCTCAGCGACGCAGCGCAGGAATGGCTTGCCGTCCACGGGTACGATCCAGAGTACGGCGCGCGTCCGCTCAAACGGCTCATCCAGCAAGAAGTGGAAACCCCGCTGTCCGACCGGCTGCTCAACGGCGAATACCAGCCCGGCGGCGTCATCCGCGTGGATGCGGACGAGAACGGCATCACGTTGCAACACGTGGAAGAGGCGGAGTTGGTGGTGGAGCTGTAGACGGTAGACGGTAGACGGCAGACGGTAGACGGGGGAAGAGGTTAAACTCGTCTTTAGCTTGGGCCGGTCTCTTGATCGCGCCCAAGTTTGTTGTCTGGCGCATCCGCGTCAGCGGCGCGGGGATGGGCGCGCAGGTAGATTTCGCGCGCGCGCTTTTGGGTCACGTTGGCGTAAATTTGCGTCGTCGCCAGGTTTTCGTGGCCGAGTAGTTCCTGCACCACCCGCAGGTCGGCCCCTCCATCGAGCATGTGCGTGGCGAAGGTGTGCCGCAAGAGGTGCGGCGTCACCGTCTGGTCGATGCCGGCAACGACGCCAGCCTGCCGCACGATCTCATCCACCGAGCGCACGGACAGCCGCCCCCCAAAGCGGTTGAGGAATAGCGCGTTGGTTGGCTGGCGATCTCCCAACTGCGCCGGCCGTCCCACGTCGATGTACGTGCGCAGCGCCGCCACTGCCGGACGGCCCAGCAAGACCAGCCGCTCCTTATTCCCTTTGCCGATGACGCGCATTTCGCCGCTGCCTAAATCCACATCGCGCATATCCAAAGCAGCCAGCTCGGCGACCCGCACGCCCGAAGCATACAGCGTTTCGAGAACAGCACGGTCGCGCATCCCTTGGGGTGTGGCGGCGTCCGGGACACTCAACAACTGCTGCACTTCTTCGATGGTGAGATAGCGCGGCAAACGACGCGGGACGCGCGGCGCATAGATGCGGCGAAAGAGGTTCTGTTCCCAGGCATGGTGGCGCACCAGATAATCGCCAAAGGCGCGCAACTCGAAGACGCGTCGTGCGATGCTGGATCGCGCGTACTCGGCCTCGGCCAATTCTTCCAGATAATCGCGCACCAGATCGCGCTGCAACCCGACCAGGGTGTTGACCCCGTGCTCGGCGCTGTAGTCGAGGAACTGTCCGATGTCAGTGCGGTAATTTTTGACGGTATAAGGCGAGGCGTTCTCGCGCTCCAGCGTCTCGAGGTAACGGTCTAACCACGCGCGGATTGTGTCCATAGGGAATCAGCGAATAGAAGAATCAGCGAATGAAAGAATCGGCGAATGGGAGAATCGGCGAATGGATGAATCAGCGAATAGAAGAATCGGCGAATGGATGAAGGATTCGCTCATTCGCTCATTCGCTCATTCGCTCATTCGCTCATTCGCTGACTCGCTGACTCGCTGACTCGCTGACTCGCTCATTCATCCGGCCTTGAGTTTATCGTAGATGCTCAGGATGTTGGCGATGTGCAAGCGATGGCTGGCGATGCCCAGCGGCACCCGTTCAAGACCGCAGTCTTCCAGGGGGATGTTCCAGATCTCTTTGCGGTCGCGTCCCTGCCGCAGAGCAGTCTGAGCCTTCTTGTGGATACACTCCAGATAACGGATGTAACGATCCATCACGATCTGAATCTCGCCGCGCAGGATGACCTCGCCGTGGCCTTGCACGATGGTCTCCGGAGCCATCTTCTTGATGTATCGCAACGTTTCGATCTCGCGCGCCCAGTCGCCATCCGCGATGATAGGAATCGCCATCACCGCGTCCCCGGTGATGAGGATTTCTTCCTCTTCCAGGAAGACGCCGATGTTATCGTCTGTGTGGCCCGGTAGCGAGAGCAATCGGAAGCGTTTGTTGCCTGCGCGCAATAACAGCCCACCGGTATCGAAGGTGATGTTCGGAATGCGCAAGGTGACCTCGGCGAACGCAGAATCGCTCTGCCGCGCCTCTTCGAGTGACGATTGGCCGATTTCCAGCAGCTTTTTGCGGCACAGTTCGTGCGCGATGAGATCGATCGTCTGTGGAAAAGCGAATAGACCATAGACGTGGTCCATGTGATGGTGGGTCAAAATCGCGGAGTGATAGTCTGCCCCCACCCGCATTTCGAGGAAGCGCACGATTTGTTTGACTTCCTCCGGAAAGGGAAGCGCATCGATCACGACAATCCCTTCCTGCGTCACCACTGCCACAGAGTTGACTAATGCGTAACGATCACTGGTGAAGAGATAAATCTCCTCGGAGACCCGTTCCCAATACATACAACCCTCAATTCCGGAATAATAGACTGTCGAATAACAGCGCTTGATTAACGTGAATCTTTGCGCAGCATAACACAAGCGGGACGGAAAGTCAAGGTTACTTTACATAACAAACAAATCGAGGGCAACAAAAAACCACGCTTTGCGCGTGGTTTTTTGTTGCCGATAAGTCCGGCCCCGCCGTGCCGTGTACCGCTGGCTTTGACCCTGCTGACGCAGGTGGGGTCCTGCCGAACGATTCAGCCTTGCCCGAAGGCTACCGCGTCTTCGCTCCTGGACTAGAGACCCCTTTTTATCAAAATGTTGGCTCAAAACCCCGTATCGGTTTCACGAACACGGCAGGTGTAGCGGTATATTACCACACTTCAGCAAGATGGCAACCCCTAAAGATAGTCTCAGTAGATCGAAAATGTCGAAGACTACAAAAGTCTCAGCACGTACTGTGTCTTGCAGGCCGGTTGTTTAACGTGCGTACTGTCTCAACCAGGCGCCTCGTGAGACTTTTGTAGTCTGGCTCAAGCTTAAATTTCGATCTACTGAGTCTGGTAGTCTTTAGTCTGATAGTCGATGGCAGGCTGCTGGGGAGAAACCAGCCATAACCATCTACAGTGCCGTCTCAAAAATTGGATAATGCGCGGCGCATCAGACGCAGCCAATTCTCGCTCAGAATGGCGGTGACGTCCGCATCGGCGTATCCGCGCTCGGCCAGCAGGGCGCCGAGCTTGCCCAAATCTGCGCTGGACTCCAACCCCTCCGGCGCCGCCTCGCGCCCGAATCCGCCGTCGAAGTCGGTGCCGAGGCCCACGAAACGCGCGTCGCCTGTCATCTGGCAGATGTGGTCGATAACCTCGACGAGGCGGGTGAGGGGCAGCCGCGCATCACTGGGGCGCCAATCGTCGTCCAGCATGTGATTGAAGGGGATGACGCCCATCACGCCGTCACAGTCGGCGATCCGCCGGATCAACCTGTCGGACAGCATGCGCGGGCGATCCACGAAAGCGCGCGGGTTGGCGTGCGTGGCAGCCACCGGCTCCGGATAGCGATCCAACGCTTCGTAGGCGGCGTCTTCCCATAGGTGGCTGAGATCGAGCAACAGGTTGTAGTCGGCCATGGCCGTGAGCAACCGCCGCCCATCATCGGTCAGCGGGCCGGGAACCGCGTTGCCGCCAGCGTAACGCGTTCCCATCGACCAGGTCAGGCCGACGCCACGCAGGCCGCGTTCCACCCACCAGCCCACTTCCCCTGGCTCCCGGATCGGGTCTGCGCCTTCCATCACGACAAAGATGCCCAGTCGCGGCTGCTCCGTATCCCAGGAAGCCAGCACGGCCTCCATATCCGCGACCGTGTTGAGGATGACAAGCTGTTCATTTTCGTCGGCGAGACGGCGGTAATAGTCGAGTTGCCGGGCGGCGTAACGGTGCGCCTCCTGCGGCGTGCGATAAACCAGCGGCTCCAGCGTGCCTTTGAAATCCGGCGCGACAAAAAGGCTCCCTCCGACAATCGCCACACGTCCCTCGCGGAGCGCAGGAAAAGTGGCCATGCACGTGCCGGCCGGAGCGCTAGGCGGCGGGGTTTCGGTTTCGAAAGCGCGAATCTCTGTAACAGGGCGCAGCAGGTCGCGTCCCAACACCATAGCGTTGTAGGCCAGATCAAGGTGCGCGTCGACGATAATGGGTTTCACAGACCCTCCTGAGATAAGTCGGGCAGTCGTTGGTCGAGCAGTCGTTAGTCGTTGGTCGGGCAGTCGTCAGTCGTTGGTCGAGTGATTGATTCCATGCCTGACTTGCTTCTATGCTTTACAGGAGTATACTCGTTTTCAGCAAAAGGGGAGGTTGAAACGATGGAAAACTATAGTCGGCGATTTCTCGTTGTGATTGAAGGGCCAAATGAAGGGCAGGCCTACCCACTGCAGGATATAGTCTGCACGATAGGCCGCACAGCCGATAACACGATTGTCATCGACAGCACACGCATATCGCGCCACCATACCCAAATCCGCTTTGCGGAAAGCGCGACGGGAACGATGGCCATGGTGGAGGATATGGGCAGCACGAACGGCACGTGGGTCAACCAACGCCAGCTCACCGGTCCGCAACGGTTGATGCCCGGGGATGTCATCACACTGGCCGATTACATTGCTTTCCGCTATGAAGTCGAAGACACGTTGCGCACAGAGAAGCTCGCGCCGGCGATGCCGGGCAGCGCCACCCAGGTGATCGACGACAATGCGGCTTACATCGCACCACCGCCCCCCTCACCCGACTACGAAGAGCCGTATCGCCGGTATGAGGAGACGCCCACCCCGCCGCCGCGCCAGCCGTTTATTCAGTTTGGTTCCGCGCCTCAGACGGCACCCGCAATACAACCCACACCCGCGCCGCAACTAACGCGGACTGCTGCACCCATTTCAACACCGACGGCACCGCCGGCCAAACGTTCGAAATGGGTCTACATCATCGTCGCTATCTTGCTCGTCCTGATCTGTATCTGTGTGGCCATCGCTGTATACCTGTGGTTTGCCCCGGTAACATTCTGGGAGCAAGTCTTCGGGTTGTTCAATATCCCCCTCCCGCAGTGACAACATAACAGCGCCCAACACGCTAACGTGTTGGGCGCTGAACTTTGTGCGCGCCTGAATGGACTCCCGCGCAGCGACTGGTACAATGGCGGGCTTACAGTTTGATCAGGCTGATCGCCAAATCCGCCGTGGTCAGCGGCTTCACCTTGTGCGCCACCTCGGCCAGACGCCCTTCTTCATCGACGCCAAAGTGACTGCGGATAAGGCCCGCGTATGTCTGTCCATACATTTGCTTCTCGCCCCACGCGCCATACGCCTCGGCGACCTGGTGATCGGGATCGGAGAGCAGAATAAAGGGCAAAGCGTGCTTTTCACGGAATTTCACCAATGCTGCCGGTTCGTCAGGACTGATGCCGATGACGACGGCGTTCTCGGCTTCGATGTTCGGGTAAACGTCGCGTAAGGCGCAGGCCTGTTGCGTGCACCCCGGTGTATCCGCCTTGGGATAGAAGTAGAGCACGACCTTGCGCCCACGAAAGTCGGACAAAGATACCATTTCACCCGTATCGGACCGCAGTGTGAAGTTTGGAGCCATTTCACCTGATGCGACCATAGTTTCATCTCCTCGGAATAATCAGTTAGACGTTCGTTATGGGGTCAGTGCAGCAATGACGCCCAATGCTTAATTATGAAAATAAACAACTTTATCTATTTTACTATAAAACGCTTCTAAAATCAAGTTTCGGTTGCCCATAAAGGCTGCTGAGGGTTTTGTAGTCTGTAGCCGTTGTGATACAATCGTGATAATGATTCAGCTACGCTGGTGCAGGTGTCGGACCTGCGCAAGGGTTTCCGCGGAGGATTGGCGATGAATGAACTGCTGAAAAAAGTCAGTGAATTTCTGGCCCACCACAAGGGGTTACCGGTGCTCATCGGTATCAGCATGGTGGTGTTGAACCTGGTCTTCAACCTGCTGCCCCACTGGCCCCTCATCACGTGGCTGGCGGATACAGAACTGTTTTTGCATCTGGGCGTTGTGGTGGGACTGTTCGGCATCCTGCTTGGCGATGCACTGTAAGCCAAAAGCCACACACGTCTCAACACTGGTAAAGCAGGGCAACGCATTTGGAGGTAAAGACTACAAAAGTCTCAGCAGACACTTGCATTTGGCGCGTTTTTCGTTCAACGAGGCGCTTGGTCAACGCGATCTCACGTGAGACTTTTGTAGTCTGGCCCCTGCGAAGGTTAAATGCGATAGCCCTACTGGTAAAGCTTTTGTAGTCTGAACGACCTATGGTATAATGACTGCGGGGATGATAGGTTTCGACGGGGAAGGCTGGGGGTGGGCTGCGAGTCGGGGAGGCTCCGTCTCCGTAAACCCAGGAGCAAACCCAAAATGCCAACACTAAGGCAAACAACTGGGTTCCCGCTATGGCGAACACCTGGGCTGCGGCCCCGGTCGCCCTCGCTGCGTAAGCAGAACGGGGTACCCAAAACCTGACCGGGAATCCGGTCACGCCCCTCCAGTGTCTCGCAGGCGCGCTGGAGTCCGGTGACATACTGTCTGCGCGCTCACTTCCAGACGCCGATAAGGAAGTGCTAAGACACCTCGGCTAACCTGGATGCGGCGCGGTCGGCCGCGGCCCTCCGGGTAAAATGAAAGCGCCGACTATACTCGTAGAAGCGCATCGTCGAATTCTTCGGACGCGGGTTCGATTCCCGCCATCTCCACACAGGGCCGGCGGATTCCTCCGGCCCTTTATTCTTAATCCGGGATGCTGAAACCAGGATGTTGGAACCGAGAATAGTCCTTCTCACAGGCGATCGTCAAATCGGCAAAAGCACGGCATGTGTCTCGCTGGTTCATATGCTCCGCGAAACCGACATCAAAGTCTCGGGGCTTATCACACAACGCACCGGGCCGGATGATTTGGCCGTCCACGAGCTACATTCAGGGGATACTTACCCGCTGACCCTCCCACTCAACAGCCATACCGGCTTCCGGGTAGGCCATTTTTGTTTCTCCACAGAGGCGCTCGCCCGCAGCGACCGCGCGCTGGATGCTTGCTTTCCCACACAAGTCTTTATCCTCGACGAAATTGGGCCGATGGAACTGATTTACGGGCAAGGGTGGATCCGGGTCATCACGCTGCTACGTCGCCAGAATTATCGCGTGGCCTTCATCGTCGTGCGTCCGGAACTGCTGGTGCAGGCGATACGCCAGCTCCCGCTCACGTACTACACCGTCATCCACCTCACCGCTGAGATTCGCGACAGCGTGCCCGCAGCGCTGTTCGGCATCACCACCAACGTCTGTTTGGCGGAAGAGCATCCAGTCGTGGAAGAATCATGAAACCCTGGCACATCGTCGGCCACGAGTGGGCGGTGCGACAGTTGCGCACGGCCATCGAACGCGCTGAAGTCCCGCACGCGCTGTTGATCAGCGGGCCGGACAACGTCGGCAAGATGACGCTTGCCCGTCTGATCGCGGGCGCGCTGCTATGCAAGGGGCAGACCGATGAACGGCCATGCGGCGTGTGTCTGGCCTGCCGCAAGCTGGCCTCCGGCAACCATCCAGACTTTATGCCGGTAGAGCCGGAAGAAGAAGGCGGCGCTCTGAAGATCGATCAAATCCGCGCCGTCGAGCGGTTCCTCGCGCTGACGCCCAACGAAAGTCCGCGCAAAATCGCTCTCATCGCCGCCTTCGAACGGGCGACCACCGGCGCCGCCAACGCGCTACTCAAGACGCTGGAAGAGCCGCCAGGCTACGCGCATCTGCTCCTTCTGGCGCAGGATGCGGATGCGCTGCTGCCGACAATCGTCTCGCGTAGCCAGCAGATCGTCTTGCGACCGTTAGCCACTGCCACCGTCGAACAAGCTTTGCGCGAGCAGTGGAACGTCCCGGCAGAACAAGCCGCGCAACTGGCGCGGATCTCCGGCGGGCGTATGGGATGGGCCATCCGTGCTGCAACGGAGTCCACCTATCACCAGCGTATGGAGGATGCGCTGGCCTTACTTTTGAACCTGCTGGATCAGGATTTGCCAACGCGGTTCGACACGGCACTGGCCCTTACCCGTGACGCCAGTGTCAACGTAAACGAAACGCTGGAATATTGGCTGACGGGGTGGCGGGATGTCCTGCTCATCCAGACGGGAAATGCAGAGCGCGCCATTCACCAACAACATCACGCGGCACTGACTCAGATCGCGCAGCATGTCTCCTTGCCTGCCACCATCAGCACGCTCCAGGCATTGGAGGGCTGCCAGGAAGCGCTGCAACGCAACGCCAACCCACAACTGGCGCTGGAAAATCTGCTGTTGAACTTACCCGGCAACTGATGCTGCACCGGCAAGAGAAGAATACGCAACCAACACAACGCGCAACGCGCGATATGGAAATTGCCGCAGCCCTCTCACATGAAAATCGATGCCCCGCAGAAGCTGCAGGGCATCAAATCGACTATGAAGCGCCACAAACGATGCTGGTTGCTAACTACCACTACGCTTTCTTGTAAACCAGGAAGTAGTAAACCGCATAGATAATCGCCGCCGCAACCGCAACGACCAGCGCAATCGGCAAAGATCCCTTGACTGCCCACCATATATTGCCCACGGCAAGCATATACAGATAGGCAGTCACAGCCGCAAAGACAATCATCACACTCGAAAAGAGCCAAAACGTCATCAAGCGAAGTTTCTTCTGCTTCTCCTCTGCCATAACGCCTCCTTTGAAAATTGAATGAAATGTGAACTGATCCGACAATCAGTGAACGCTGCGCGTTCGCCTGCACAACGCACTGAATCTAAACCCTAGGAAGAAGATTCCACTGCCAGCCGCACAGCGGTCCGCTCTTTACCCTCGATCAGAATTTCTGAAAAAGATGGCACGCAATAAATATGAATACTGTCTAGCTCGAGATACCCACGCGCAATCGCAATCGCCTTGACGGCCTGGTTGACCGCCCCGGCGCCAATCGCCTGCACATCCACCCGGCCTTTTTCGCGGATGATCCCGGCAATCGCGCCCGCTACCGATGTCGAACGAGAGGTCGCGGCGACTTTGACGACATCCACAGTCACCTCCTGAGGCGTAAACGCAATGACCGGTGCGACCTTCCAGAAACGTTAATTTAACCCGTAACAGAACGATAACTGGACATTGCGAATAATCATCGTAACATGATTTATTATAGTGATTTTCTTTTGAAATAGCAAGCGCCTTACGCCGCCAAAATCCAGGTTTCCCTGGCGCTTGCCCCTTTGCCCGGCGCGACTATAATCAGCAGCAATGCTTTGGAGAAGGATGATCAGGCGTTGAGCGCGCGACCTTACCGCTATGCGATTGCGTATAAGCCCTTCGATGCGCTATGCGCCAACAAAGATCGCTACGGACGCCCGGCGTTGGTCGATCTGGGAATTCCGCGCACGCTACATGCCGCCGGACGTTTGGATCTGGATAGCGAGGGATTGCTGTTGCTGACGGATGACGGGGCGCTGCTGCACCGTGTCACTCATCCGGACTTCAGCCATCCCAAGACCTATCTCGCGCTGGTGGTGGGGCATCCCGAAGCCGCCGTCCTCCGACCGCTATGCGATGGAGTGCTGCTCAAGGATGGCGTCACCCGCCCGGCGGAGGTGGAAGCGCTGCCGGACGCGCCGCTGTTACCGCCGTTTCCCAAACCGCTCGCCGCGCCCGCCAAAACGACGTGGCTGCGCATCGTGCTCTACGAAGGGAAAAAGCGGCAGATCAAGCGTATGCTGTCGGCGGTAGATCTGCCGATCATCCGGCTGGTGCGCGTTGCCATCGGACCGCTGACTCTGCCGCCGGATCTGGAACCGGGTCAATGGCGCGATTTGACTGCCGCCGAACGGCAGACATTGCTCGAGTGGGTCAGGCCGCGCTCTGAAAAACCATGATACCCAACCAACGACTACCTGACTAACGACGGTTCGACAACCCTTGGAGGACACATGAAACTTTCGGTCATCATTCCAGTTTACAACGAAATTGCCACCATCAGAGAAATCATCGAGCGCATTCAGGCTGTGGATTTGAACATCCGCATCTGGGCCGACCACGCAAATGAGACCGCCGTGGCTATGGAGCGCGAACTGGTTATCGTGGACGACGGTTCTACCGACGGCACGCGCGACTATTTGCACACGCTGGAAGGCCAACCCGGCTTCATCATCGTTTTCCATGAGGTCAACCAGGGAAAGGGAGGGGCGGTGTGGACAGGGCTGCAACGAGCCACCGGCGACATCCGCCTGATCCAGGACGCCGACCTGGAATACGATCCGCGTGACTATCCCAACCTGCTGCGCCCTATCCTGGAAAAGCGCACCCATGCGGTGTACGGCTCGCGCTTTCGCGGCGGACCCAGTAAGGCGATGTTCTTCTGGCACATGGTCGGCAATCGCTTCCTCACGTTCGTCACCAACATCCTCTACAACACCATTCTCACCGACATGGAGACGTGTTACAAAGTCTTCACGCGCGAAGTCTCCGACCAACTGCACCTCAAAGCCAGGGGTTGGGGTTTCGATCCCGAAATCACCGCCCAGATCTTGCTCACCGGCAAACGCATCTACGAAATCCCCATCGCCTACAACGGGCGAGAGTTCAACGAAGGCAAGAAGATTTCGTGGAAGGACGGGTTCACCGTGCTCTGGACGCTGCTGAAATATCGTATCACCGGTTATAAACCCAAGAGGGAGTAAGGAGTAAGGAGTAAGGAGTAACGAATAGGAATAAGATGAGTGGAGAAAGCTGGAAGACTATACTGGCACGGCGACTGTTCAAGAATACCGCGCCGGAAGAGATGATGGGCAAGGACGATGTTCAAAATTCCGACGATTAGCCGGCCCATCCGCCACCTGCGACGTTACCGGCACATTCTGACGGTGTTCACGCGCCACGGGTTCGGGTTTGCGCTCTCGCAACTGCCTACAGAGCCGCTGTGGCTGCGGGACCTGTACCCCTTCCCCATTCAGGAACCTGCTTCACTGCCGGCGCACTTCCGCCAGGCGTTGGAGGAGCTGGGACCGGCGTTCGTCAAACTGGGACAGATGCTCAGCACCCGCCCCGACGTATTGCCGCCGGACTATATCACCGAACTGGCGAAACTTCAGGACAATGTGCCGCCGGTGCCCTGGGAGGAAATCCGCCAGGTCATCGAAGCCGAACTGGGCCAGCCGCCGGAGAAGGTCTTCGGCGAGATCGACTCGCACCCGTTGGCGGCGGCCTCGCTCGCGCAAGTCCATGCGGCCAAACTCGCCACGCGGCAGAAAGTCGTCATCAAAGTCCAGCGCCCCAACATCTTGCCCACCATCCAAACTGATCTGGAAATCATCCGCGACATCGCCGAATACGCCGAGCACCACACGCCGCTGGGACGCGTGTACCGGCTGGTGGAAATCGTCGAGGATTTTTCGGATACTCTGCATAACGAGCTGAACTACCTGAGCGAAGGGCGCAACGCCGACCGCCTGCGCGAAAACTTTGCCCATGAGGACTGTCTACACATCCCCTGGGTGTACTGGGAATATACAACCCGGCGCGTGCTGGTTCTGGAATACATCGAAGGCATCAAGATCACCAATATTACCGCCCTGGACGAGGCCGGCTACGATCGCAACAAGATTGCCACCAACGCGGCGCGGATGATCATCAAAGAAATTCTGGAAGACGGCTTCTTCCACGCCGACCCCCACCCCGGCAACTTGATCGTGATGGAAAACGAGGTCATCGGCGCGATGGACTTCGGCATGGTCGGCTATCTCACCGACAGAGATCGCGCGACGCTGATCCGGCTGTACAACGTGGCGGTGCGCATGGATGCCAAAGGCGTCGCCGATGGATTGATCCACATCGGGGCTGCGCCGCCGGATGTGAACCGCCGGGCTTTGAGCCAGGACATCGAACGGCTGCTGCGCTACTACAACGGCCTGGCCCTCAAAGACATGCACGTCGACGAGCTGCTGGATGCTGTGATGCCCCTGGCCTTTGCCCACCACCTGCACCTGCCCACCAACTTCTGGCAATTGGGCAAGACGCTGGCGATGATGGAAGGCATTGGCTTCAGGCTGGCGCCGGACTTCGACATCTTCGCCTTCTCCGCACCTTACGCCGCCAAACTGATGCTGAAATCGGCGCTGCCCAACCGCCACTTGATCGATACCCTGATGCGGCGCGGCCTGGTGTGGAGCGATCTGCTGGAAGAACTTCCGCACATCGGCATGTTGCTGTTGAATCGGATCGAAAAACGCGAGCCAATCAAACTCGCGCTGGACCACAGCAACCTGGAACTGCTCGACCGCATGGCGACCCGCCTGTCACTCAGCCTGATCGTCGCTGCCATGATCATCGGGCTGGCGGGGCTGATCCCGGCGACCACCAACACCCCCTGGCTGGTCCAGGCCATCGTGATCTTGAGCTTCGTCGTGGCGTTGATCATGGGGGGGATCATCCTGGTGTCGATTGTGCGGAAAAAATAGGGCCAGACTACAAAAGTCTTACGCGATGCTTGGTCGAACAAATATCCGGCATGAACAAGTCATCTGCACGACGTAGTACGTGCTGAGACTTTTGTAGTCTTTGCTAGAACGCCAAACTTCACTATAATGAGTGAAGGAGCCTCAGATTCACGTCCATCCTGACAAGGAGGAGAAGGCGGCTATGTCAACATTCATTACGCAAGCCGGATTGGCGCTACTGATCGAAGCCGGATTGGCCTGTGTCCTCGCTGTCATCCTCGGGTATCTTCTTTGGAAATCCCATGAGGCTGCCCGCACGCTGGGAATGACCACGCTGGTGTGCAATATCATTCTCCTCATGTTTGCGCTGATTTTCCATTTGATCCAATTCCCCTTCGACGGCCTCGACCTGCGGTTGACGAAATTCGCCGACAACGTCAGCGTCTATGTAGCCACCACCTACCTGATCCTGGAAATCGCCGTGTGGACGACGGCGCTGGCGAGTGCGCTGGGCTATTTTTTCGACAAGAGTATGGGGGCGGGTATCCTGGCCTTCGCTTTCACCTTCGCCGCGCTCATCTGCCTGTTGGGGAACGGTGTGCCGTTCTACTTTTATGGGGATGTCAACGCGATCTGGGGCTTGATCGTCGCCGTTGTGGTGGTGGGCACAGGTGGCATCTGGATGTTATCCGGCGCGATCCTGCGGGGTAAGGGCGTGGCGTTCTTCACTCTGCTCTGGTGCATCTTTGTCCTCACCTGCTGGCTCGGCTATCAAGTCGCCGGACGGGCCGGACTGTTGCTGATCACCCTGCCGGCGCAGTTCATCTTGTGGGGACTGCTGTACTACTTCGCCATCCTCGCGCTGCCGATCCAGGACCATGCCAAGATTCCCACATTGTATAACCTGCTGCCGTTTGGCGATAAAGTACCCCGACCGGTATGGCGCGCGCTGTTCGCCTCGAATGACAAAGACCAGCGCCTCCTCGCGCTGCGCAGTGTGCTCACGCTGAGCATGGGGACGAACTATCCCTTCTACGTCATCGACGATTGGAAAACCCGGGAGACGATGGACAGGGATATTCCCGAGCCGCGCGTCCCCGGCAATCCCTACAATCAGTTCTTTGCCGGGCCGGGGATCGTCCTGACCAATTGCGAGCGCCTCGCCGTGATCAGCGACGGATTGAAGTTCAAGGTGTGCCCGCCCGGACTCAGCTTCACCCACAAGTTCGAGCAGTTGTACACCGACGTCGATCTGCGGCCGCAGCTCCGCACCATAACCGTCAATGCAGAAAGCAAAGACGGCATCGGCGTCAGCATCTTTACCTTCATCCCCAACCGCGTGTGGGCGAATGGACGCAAGCCCATGCTGGGAAGTCCTTACCCCT
Organism: Anaerolineae bacterium; assembly: GCA_034432995.1. Classification (GTDB taxonomy): domain Bacteria; phylum Chloroflexota; class Anaerolineae; order B4-G1; family SLSP01; genus DSWT01. Next base: position 14,068 of record DAOUAY010000506.1, read on the forward strand.
ACGACGAAGAAGCCGTCATCAAGGCTGTGTACGACCATGCCGTGATGGACCACAAATTCGAACGCGATCCGGAGAGCCTGCTGGTGACGGAAGAAATCAAGCGCCGGCCCTGGGCCGAATTGGCGCTTACCATGGGGCCGCCGATTCTCAAGGACATCGTCGCCAACTACACGTGCAACGAATTGCACATGATGGTCCCCGACCCCGACAAATCCAAATACGGTCTGCGACAAAAAGAGCAGCCTTTCGACGAGGTCGAGGTCGAGTTGCAGTATCGGACCGATTTGCCCCCGGAAGCCAAAGTGCAGCAGTTCATGGCCCGCCACTTCGACGCCGACGACCTCAAGACACTGGCCTTTGACCTGAGCGCCGATTTCAGCGTCCTGGCCGGTGAGAGCGAGAGCGAACTGGCGCGCCTTCTGGTCGAAGCTACCGGGAAGAGGAAAACGACGCTCAACGCTCTGGCGCGCAAGGTGCACCGGCAGCATCCGAGTCTTTATCTGGCGCAGCTCTTCCCGCGTGAAATCCCCTACGCCTGGCCGGCCAAAGTGGAAGTCGCCGTGGCGGCAGAAGACAGCAGCCGCGTCCCGTTCGATGCCCTCAAGGCGACCCTCGCCGCCCAATTCGGCGTCTCCGCCGCGGAAATCGCCATCATCGGGGCGACAAAACAGACGTTGCGCTTCCTGGTGGGTGTCCCTGCGCATGTCGTCAATGAGCACACCCTGTCGGAGATACGCCTCCCCGCCGACGCAGCCGCCCAAAGCCAGTGCAGCATCGTCGCACTCGCGGCCTTCGACGAGCTTTCCCCTCAGGCGCAAAACGCCTGGCGGTACGCTTGTTGCAGCGCGCCCCCGACGCGCGATGGTATTTTCATCCAGCCAACGATCGCCTGGGAAGGGGCATCGATCGCCTCGCGCGACAGAAATCCGCGCATCGAAATCGCCAGAACCTACGTCGACCGGCTGAAGAAGGAGATGCAACCCCTGGGCATCGAAGTGGTCGGCGGCGGCATCAGTGACATCAAAGTGCCCGACGTCATCACCGACCAGCGTCTCAAGAATTGGAGCGTCGAACGCGACCGCGACATCGAGATCGCCATTGCTGAGGCCAAGGCGCGGATTGCCCTGCGCGAGCAGGAAGTGCTGGGAGAGGTGCGTCTGGAAATGCTCTCCCGCATGACGCAAATCCTGCAAGAGGCCGATGACAAGGTCGACAAACAGCTTCTGGCGGTCAAACTGTTCGAGGCGATGGGCATCCAACCGCCGTCAGAAGCTACCAAGACGGAGGGCGATGCCGGCGTTATACCGCCGTATATGCTCAACATCCTGAGAACATTCGGCCATTAGCCGCGGTGAGGTAACGACGATGTTCAACTTAGCCAAATACTTACGCTATAACGTTCGCATCCTCATCGCCATTTTTGGCATAGGGGCGCTCCTGTTCGGGGCCAGCCTGGTCGCGGTCTCCATTTACGCGCTGCACTATAACCAGCGCATCATCCCCATCTGCCCCACCGGTCTGGATGGGAACAATCTTACCGGCGCCGTCGATCCAGATGGCGTGATTGTCGACGCCGTCGTCACCGGCCACCCGATCCAGCCTAGCACTCTCGCCGAGGTCCTCAGCGCGCCGGCAGAAAACGAGGCGGTGACGAGTGTGGCGCTGCTGGACGTCACACCGGCAGCCGCGATAGGTCGCCCCCTCACAGCCAGGTTCTACGTCCTCGAGACGACCACCGCAGGCGCCCATGCGGTGACCATCACCTACGCCAACAACGACGCGCTCAAGTTCCTCAATCGGGAAGTCTCCCTCCCGCAATCCGCGCAGTGCATCTTCACCGTGCAGGTGACGAAAGTGCCTCACCTGGACGGTACGTTCAGCACGGTGGCGACGCTGCACAACATCCGGCCATCGTTCCTGGCGCCAGATATGGAGGTGGACGTCCGGCAGCTTATGCTGAACGTCGCCGGGGGGATGTTACCCGGCATCGTCGTCATCGTGACGGCGCTGCTGCTCTGCGCCAACCTGGTCAACGCCTTTTTCGGCCTCGACGGCGGAGGCTGGCAGTTCCTCAAACACCGTTTCTTTGGACGGCCCGGTTTCTCGCCCTATTTGATCGTCGGTGGCGGGAAAATCGTCATGGGCGTCGAGAGCGTCAAAAAGCGCGGCGGTCCCGCCGGGATCGTTCTGCGGCAAGATAGTGCCATCGTGCTCGAATCTGGCGGCGCGCTCACCCGCGTTATCCGCGGTCCGGGATTCCCAACGCTGGAACCTTTCGAGAAAATTTGGGACATCATCGACCTGCGCCCGCAGTGGTGGCCGTTCAAGGTGAGCGCCGTGACCCGCGACGGCATCCCCATCACCTACGAAGTCGCCGTCAAATTCCAGGTTGGCCCGACCGACGACGATATTTTCACCGCCGCGACGTGCAAGTGGATCCGCGACGCCTGGCGCACCGAGCCGGATCGCCTGATGGATTGGTCCAAACGGGTGATCATCGGCGATACCGAAGGGGTGATGCGCAACCGGATTCTGGCGAGGTACAACCTCGACGAACTGCTCGATGCGCGCGTCCGCCAGCACATCCGCCAGGACCTCTTCGAGACGCTCAAGGCCGGCGCGGCGCAGAATCTCGGCATCGAGATCATGGAAGTCGTGCTGCAAGACGCCACGTTCCAGGGCCAGGTACTCGACGAATGGGCCAAAACGTGGAAGATGCAGCGCGATCTCGAAGTGGCGAAGATCGAGGCCGACGAACGCCTGCAAGAAATCCGGCTGGTCGAGCGGGCGCGCAGCCAGGTGCGCCAGGAGATGCTCAACGGCGCCGTCAAAACGCTCAATGCGATGACCCGGCGGCGCAAGAACGTCCCCATCGATTACGTGCTGCTGAGCTTCATCGACATGGTCGAACACATCGCGGCGGCGCAAAAGGTCTTCATCCCAGAAGACAATCTAGTTAAACTGGAGAAGATCAAGAAGGATTTGAAAGGTCATTAAGGATTGGCCCGAAACTGCGTCTGGTACAGGCCGGCGTACAGCCCGCCCTGCGCCAGCAACGTAGCGTGGTTGCCGCTCTCCACAATCCGGCCCCGGTCAATGACGAGGATCAAATCCGCCGCCAGAATCGTGCTCAGGCGGTGGGCGATGACGATACTCGTGCGCTGCGCCATCACCCGGCTGAGCGCATCCTGGATCAACGCCTCGGATTCGCTGTCGAGGCTGCTGGTCGCCTCATCCAGCACCAGAATGCGCGGGTTCTTGAGGATCACCCGCGCCAGCGCGATGCGCTGCTTCTCGCCGCCGCTCAGGCGATACCCGCGCTCCCCCACAATCGTGTCGTAGCCCTCCGGCAGCGCCGCGATGAAGTCGTGGATGTTGGCGACGCGGCAGGCGGTCTCCAGCTCTTCCTGGGTGGCAGCCAGGCGGGCGTAGAGCAGGTTGGTGCGGATGGTGTCGTGGAACAGATATGTCTCCTGCGTGACCATACCGATGTGCGCGGAGAGCGATTCCAGCGTCAGATCGCGCAGGTCGCGCCCGTCGATGCGAATCGTCCCCGCCGTTGGATCGTACAGACGCGGGATCAGGTAGGTGAGTGTCGTCTTGCCAGCGCCGCTCGGTCCCACCAGCGCCACAAGCTGGCCCGGCGCGGCCCGAAAGTTGACCCCGTCCAGCGCCAGGCTGCGCGCCTGGCTGCGCGGCGCGCTTGCCGCATCCTCCGTGGAAACCTGCGCCCCCGAAAGCACAGCGGTGACGTTGTCCATGCTGCCGTAACGCCGCACACTGCTGAGGAATTTTTCGTCGCCCGTTTCGTATTTGAAAGAGACATTCTCGAAGACGAGCGCGCCCTGTACATCCCAGAGTGTGATGGCGTCCGGCTTTTCGGGGATATCGACCGGCAGATCGATGACCTCGAACACGCGCTCGAAACTGACCATCGAGGTAGCGAACTCCACCGGCGCATTGGAAAGCCCCTGTAGCGTGCGGTACAGGTTACCCAGGTACGACCCGAAGGCCACGATCGTGCCCACAGTGAACGCGCCGCGAATGACGAAATACCCGCCCAGCCCGTAGACGAAGGCGGTGCCGAAGGCGCTGATCAGGCCGGTGATCGACGAAAACACCGAGCCGATCAACGTGCGCTGCACGCCCAGATCGCGCACCTGCGCCGCGCGCTCCGCAAAACGGTCGATTTCTGATTGCCGGCGGCCAAATAGCTTGACCAGCAGCGCGCCGCCGATGTTGAGCGTCTCGTTCATCATCGCGTTCATGCGCGCGTTGGCCTCCATCTGCTGGCGAGCCATGTCGCGCAGGCGAGTGCCCAACAGGCGCGCCGCCAGGATCAGCAGCGGCAGAATCAACACGCTGATCAACGTCAGCCGCCATTCGAGCGTCAACATCACGCCGAGCACCGCCATGCCCTGCACAACCTCGGTGATGATGGTGACGATGGTGCTGCTGATGGCGTTCTGCGCGCCGATCACGTCGTTGTTCAAACGGCTCATCAACTCGCCGACTTTGGTGTTGGTGAAGAAGCGCAGCGACATGCGCTGCAAACTGGCGTATAACGCCACGCGCAGATCGTAGATCACGCCCCCGCCCACCAGCGCGCTGAGACGTCGTTGTATCACGTTGATGACGCCATTCACAACCGGGATGGCCAGCAGCACCGCCGCCAACAGGATCAGCCGGTTGAGGTTTCCCGCCGGGATGGTGACGTCGATCATATCCCGCATAATGAGCGGCGTCAGCAAGCCTACCCCGGTCTGCGCCAGGATCAACAGCAGCATGGCGGCGATCTGCCAGCAATAGGGTTTGGCATAGTGCAACACCCGCTTGAGCAGCGGCCAGGTGATTGTCGGTTTTTCGTCGGGGGCGTTCATCAGCCCCCGACCCCCACGGTGAAATCCCATAAAAAGTCCCTTTTCGAGCGCTCAATCGCCAAGGGCCGCCAAGATTTCTTCTCCAAGCGACTGAATATTGACCGTCGTATTGGCGATGACAAACACCCCACGGGGTTTGTCTACCAGGAAGCCGATATAGCTATTGAAGCCTCCCGTCTGGCCGTTGTGCCAGATGGCCGTTTGATTTTCCAGCAAGCCGCGGTCCACCAACCAGCCCATCCCGATGTCCGTTTCGTCATCAAGCGGGAAAATGGAGGTTTTGGCAAGTGGCATAAAATCCAGTTCTTCCGCAATGCAGGCCTCAAGAAACTTGAGCATATCCGCGCCTGATGAACGAATCCCGCCGGCGCCAGCAATTCCATCGCCCATCAGCCAGGGCTTGTTCTTCATCCCCAAAACGAGGCGCCCAACCCGCAGATAACCGCGATACCCTGGCGTAAACAAGGCTCCCTGCTCCGGCATAAGATGGATGGATGTGTTTGTCATTTCCAGAGGATCGGTGACAATGCGCTGCAACGTCTCTTCATAACTCAGGCCCTTTTGGCTAGAAAGGCAGGCCCCCAGCAATCCAACGCCGTAATTGGAATACTTGAAATCCGTTCCAATACTTTTAGGGGTCGCTGTTCGACTTAAGTACGTAAACAATTTCTCGCGGGTCACTTTTTCATAGGGATTACCGCCTGTCAAGCCGGCAATATAACTGTTTACCATAAAATCCATTGTGGTGGGAAGCTTAGGGAGACCAGAAGTATGAGTTGTAAGATGGCCCAACGTGATCTGATCGTAAAATCCCTGCTCGGTGATGAATTCATCAGGGACACAAGAACGAATGGGAGTCTCGAGCGTGACAGCGCCGGAATCTACGGCCTCGGCCAAAAGCAATCCGGTAAACACCTTGCTGAGAGAACCGATTTCGAAGATTGTGTCCGGCGTGATCTTTTTTTCCTTATCGACGCCCTGATATCC
>DAOUAY010000507.1:0-13431 GCA_034432995.1 Anaerolineae bacterium
ACATCCACCGGCTTGATCGACATCGTCGCCAAAACCTGGTACATCCACTTGTACGTGGGGAAGTAGAGGCGATTGAGCGCCAGCAACACCAGAAACATCGCCTCCTGCTGGCGGCTGATGGCGGCATAAAAAACGGTGGGGTTGTCGCGGTAGGCCACGACGGCCAGTTGCGCGGCGTCGAACGCGGTGATGTGCTGCTGGATGTTCTTCAGGGCCAGCGCCTCTGGATACTGCGTGGCTTGCGCTTTCCACCTCTGGATGATCGCCTCACCGTGAAGGGGAATGCACGCGCGGATGGTGTCCATGAAGTTGCTGTCGCCGAAATCCGTGCTGTGGTCCTCCAGAACCGCCTTGAACACGGCATCTTCCGCTGTCACCGTGTTGTGCCACAGATCGACCTGGAAGCCGTCGATCAACAGTTGGTCTTCCAGCGCCGGGCCGTCGTAGCCGTGCAAAAACTCGCCGCGCAGCGCCGCGACGAGGGCCAGGCGCGTCTCGTCCGGGGGCAGTGTGTCCCAAAAGATGGGCAATTCCAGATCGGAGTAGGCATCGGCGTAACCACGCGCCACCGAGCCGCCGACGACAATCGCCTGCACCCCGGGGAATGTGCGAATCCGCTCGGCCAGACGCCGGGCAATGTCCAAACGCCATTGCGTATGAGAATGTAGAGTGATCGTCATCGTTCAACCTGCTTTATGAGGATAATCGAAACCTTACGTCTGCTTGAAGGTCAGCGTCGCGCGCTCGAAGAGGCTCGCCTTGATTGAGGCCGACATCAATCAGATGTTGCTTGCTCAATCGCCCGCAGGAGCGATGTATCATCTGAGGTGTCTTGTCCCAACTCCCAAATCATCACGCCGCCCAATTGCTGTTCCAGGGCATAGCGCGTTTTTCGCCGGACGGTCGTTATCCCATTGAAGTAGATGCCGCCAGCCTCGTCCACATCCGAGGCCGGATGGTGGTGCGCGACAATTTCCGCGTAGGTGAAAGCAGTGTCCCAATGGCTGAGGCTGCGCCCGTAAAACGGCACGCCGAGCAGGAGCTTTTCCGGCGGCGCGCCGCGCTCCAGGAACGCCTGGATGTCTCCGGCGGCCTGCTCGAACGTCGAATGGCGGCCGTCGTGATCGTAAGCCATCACGTGGATACGATCCACGGCAGTGTAAAGCTCGTCGCCCAAATCCTGCCAGCCCGCCAACGCCACGCTCACCCGCAGGTGATGCGGGGCAAACGCCTGGCGGACTTCCGCGAGCAGCGCCACGTAACCCGCGCTTTCCGCTGCGTTTTCGGGAAATTCCCAATCGAAATCCACGCCATCCAGCCCATTTTCGAGGCAATAGGTGGTAATCGCCTGCGCAGCCCGCGCCCGCAACTCCGGGTCTGTGGCGACGGCGGCGAAGTTCTGCGAGCGCTCCCACCCGCCGACGGCGATGAAGACGCGCGTCCCGTAGACTGCGCTCATCTCGCGCAGGGCGGCGAGGGTCTGCGCGTCCAACCGGGCGGTGTTCAGTTCCCCGGAGGGACGCAGACTGGCGGAAAAGTAGACGACGTCGGTAACGTAACTTCCCCACGCCGGATCGAGTGTGCGATAGTCGGGCAGGTACCCGACGATGGCGAACTCGCGCGCGGGTGGGGCGGATGTATGCATCAGCAATGGTAGCGTCGCAGAAGGCAGCGGGGGGGCCGGCAATGTGGCGGTGAGCGTCGCCGCTTTGGGCTGCGGGGGAGGGGTAGAGTGGGGTGTCTCAACCGTAGGAGACGCAGAGGAGGTACAGGCCGGCAGCAACGCCGCGCACAGCGCGAGACTGAGTCCCCAATACGGATACGCTCGACTCAACTTATGCCTCCACCACCGGCATGAACACCCGCAGCCCGTCCTTCTCATCCACCACGTAGGCCACGGGCGGATAACCCAACGCCACGCGCACCAACCACATGTCGCCGATGGCGCTGCCCACGTTAAGCGCCGTGCAAAAGACGACAATCCACGCCAGCCAACCCGGCAGCGGAAGCATCAACAACGCCATCCCCACCAGGCTCAGGCCCACCAGCGGCGCGAGCGCGATGACGATGTAGGCGTTGCGGCGAAAGGCGTGACCGGCCGCGGTGGCGTAGAACATCATTTCCTGCCACAGCACGCCGTATTTTGGCTGCGCGCCGTAAGCCCGCAGCGCCAGGCCGTGCGTCAGCTCGTGCAACACAATAGTCAGGGCGATGGCGATAAACGTCGCGCCCATCTGTAAGATGCCAGTACTGTACGATTCGACTGCCGGAGGCCACAGCCGCGCCCAGGCGAAAAACAGTGGCAACGCCAGGCCCATCAGCGCCAGGCCAACCAGGTTCAACACCACGAGCAGCGTTTTGTGGTGCGAGAGCTTCCAGTACAACACCTCGTTGTAGTTTTCAGGAAGATGAATGGGCGATGCAAGGTCTGTTGTCATAGAAAAGTCACGCGCCGAACGGCGCTTCCTCCACAAAACAACCCACTTCGGCCTCATAGGCGCGCACCCGCTCGCTGGCGAGGTCGTACACCCAGCCGTGCAAACGCAATGTTCCCACGCGCTCAGCTTCCGCGATGAAGGGGTAGCTGCGCAGGTGTTCCAGTTGCAGCAGCACGTTGGCTTCGATCAGCGCGTCCAGCCGCGCAGCGCCTTCCACCTCTGGTGGAACGTGCGTCTGCGCGTCCTGCGCATACTGCAACCAGTGCCGCAATCCAGGTTCCAACGCCTCGACGTGCGCCAGCGCCTGCATCCCGCCGCAACAACTGTGCCCGCACAACACGATGTCCGCGACTTTGAGGTGCAGTACCGCATATGCCAGCACAGCAGCCACCGCCGTCTCGCCTTGCTGCGCCGCCGTATAGGGTGGCACAATGTTGGCGATGTTGCGCGTGGTGAAGACTGTCCCCGGACGCGCATCCAGGATGCAAGAAGGCAAAATGCGCGAATCCGAACAGCCGATGTAGAGCAGTGAAGGGTGCTGTCCCTGCGCCAGTTCGGCCATCAGGGCTGCTTCTGTCTGAAAACACGCCTCGCGCACGCAGCGCGTTTGGACGACCAGGGTATCCACCAAAGTAACCTCCTCGGAGAAAATAGTGCTACTTCAACGCTTAAGGCGGATCATAATCCGCCGTCCTCGCAGTGTCGGATTGTGATCCGGCGAATCACTTGCCTTGTATGCAAGTAAAAACAAAAAGGGTGTCATCGTGAGTGCTATACCGCCCACGAGACACCGCTATTATGCTCCTATCTTCAAAGAAAACAAACGCGCCCGGCACTTCCCCCCCTTAATCCCCCCCAATGGGGGGGAGATACGATGCTAATCCAGCACACTATCTTCCCCCCGAAGGGGGGAACCAAGGATCTGTAAATAAACAACTTCCCGCTCAGGCTGGTCTCTGACCGTGCCCGCCGATGAAGGATCTGTAAATAAACAACTTCCCGCTCAGGCCGGTCTCTGACCGTGCCCGCCGATGCCTGAAGCCTCGGTGGCGCGGTCGGAGACCGGCCACAGCTTCGGGAAGTTATACTTTTGCAAACCCTTAGTCCTCCCCAATGGGGGAAGATACGATGCTGATCCAGCACACTATCTTCCCCCCTTCGGGGGGAACTAAAGGGGGGAATTCTCCGCAAGCTTATTTCTCCAGAGTCACCAAGACGACGCCGTCCTCCGCCACATCGAGGCCCCGATAGCGCCCCGGCTCGCTCCGCCAGCGCAGGTTGAAGCCCCAGCCATGCCAGTCCCACACGGAGAGCGTGCGTTGTGTCGCGTCCGGGCCGTCGCCGGGCCGCGCCGATTCCAGCACGACCAGTTCTTCCACGCCGTTGCCGTCTATATCCGCCAGCGCGATCTCGTGGATGCCGTGCGTCACGGCGGAGCCACCCCAGATCACCTTGACCGTTCCGCCGCGATAGCCGATGATGAAGGGGTGGCTGGTAAGGACGCCCGCGTCGTTAGGTTTCCACAGCGCCGCCAGGATTTCGTAGCGCCCGTCGTCGTTGGGATCGCCCAGGGCCACGTCTACTACGCGCCACGCGGGATCGCTGCGCCAGATTTCGACGTCGCTTTGCAAGACGCGCAGGCTTTCTCCTTCACGCAAGATCGTCTCCGGGATGCCGTCGCCGGTCAGGTCGATGGCGCCTGCGGTGAAGGGCGCGCCCACGCTGGCGGCGGGCAGCGCGACGGGCCGACACGCCTGCCGGTCGCAGGCGAAGCCCACCTGCCGCGTAGGGCGCGGCAGGTGGGCCAGGCGCGCCGTCCCCAGTGCAGTCAGGGCCAGCAGTGCAACGAGAAACAAGCGCCGCATACGCTCACCACGCGGGGCGCGCGTTGGCGACGACGATGCGCGTGACGACCCAGCTTTCGCCGGTGCGCTCCAGGGTGTAGGTCACATCCACGGTGTAGGGACCGCGCGCGCCGATTTCTTTCATATCGCCTTCATCGCCGGTCTCGGCGGGATGCGCGTCGCGGGTGTAGGCGTAGAGCGTGTCCTGCCAGGTCTCCCGCACCGTCACCACGGCCAGGTTCGCGGATTGGCGGTCGAAGGAGCGGTAGGTGGTCCCCACCCATTGCCGCCCCTCGAAGTGCTTCTCCACTCGCAAGGCGGCGATTTCGGCGTTGATGAAGTCCAAAGCCGCGCCGCGCGCCAGGTTGTTGTACTCAGATGCCACATACTGCGTGTCCAGGTAGAACACGGCGTTGACCCAGCCTTGCTGGAAGCGGTAGAGCGCCGTCTGCAAATCGTGGTACTCGCCTTCCGTTGTGTAGAAGCTCCCGATCCAGGCGGGCGGCGGCGGGGCGGCGCCGTCATCCAGCATCCCCTGCCACTTCTCGTCGGTGAGGCGGTCTTCGGCCGGCCAGGGGAATTCGTAGTACGAGAAGATGCCGCCCCTGGCGACTTGCAAGCGCAGGCTGCCGTCCTCTTCGACCAGCGGGACGACGACGTGGATCTCGTTGACCCGCCCGACGCCCACTTCCAACACGGTGGGGTTGGGGATACCGTCGTTGTCGGGATCGGGGTCGGTGGCGACGTCGGCGATGACGGCGGCTTGCGGGTCTTCGTCCATGTAGGGAATGGCGCCGGGTTCGCCGGACGGCGTGTCAGCGGAGGCCATCACCAGATGTTCCAGTTCGCCGCCGTAGTAGCGGATGCGGTGGTGTTCCTCTTCGGTGAGTGGAATGCCAGACAGTTGTTTCTCCGCCATCGCCTTGAGCGCCAGCGCCAGGTCTTCGATGCGCGTGAGACTGTCGGCGTCCTGTTCACCGAGCAGGCTGCGGGAGGCCAGACCTTCGCGGGTCATCGCGGCCAGCGCCGCCAGCCGGGCGTAGAATTCCGGGACCGGCTCCACGTAGCCGCGCGCCGGGACCGGATCGGGCGGGGTGGGCATCCAGCCGGCGCCCATTTCGGCGTAGGTTTGCTTGGCGTAGAGGATCGTGTCGTGTTTCAGTTCGGCCCAACTACCCAGGGCGGTATGCAGTTGCTTGTCGCGCCAGGCAGTGGATTGCATGAAGGTGGGATAGCCTGGGCCAGGCGCCTCGATGAGCGGGTAGAAGGTATAGAGCCAGGCGTTGTAAACCGTCTCCGTCCAATCGTCCTCCGTGAGGCTGCCGGTCCAGGCGCGCATCTTGTCCATTTGCAGGGTGTAGCTGATGTAGCCGGTGTCGCCCATCGCATCCAGCAACTCGTAGGCGCGCTCCGACCCCATCGCGGCGAAGAGGTCCAGGCCCTTGGGCAGTCCACGGCGTTGGCCGTTGGTGATAGCTACATTGCGGTAGATAAGCTGGCGGAAGATGTAGGCATCCGGCACGAAACGCTGGCCCATAAAGCGCAAGCCCTTGGTCTGCGCGGTCTCGTCGTCTGTAACGGCGATGACCAGTCCGAGGATGCGCGGCGCGGGCAGCGCGTCGGTGGCGGCGATGAAGGTATCCAGTTTGGCGTCATCGGCCAGCGTCGCCAGGGCTGGATTTGCGCCGTAGACGGCGTCGATTGCCGGAATGTAATCGAGCGCGGTGAGGTCGTCGCTGCGCCCGACGAGGAAGGCGGTGGGATCGTAGAGGTCGGCCCACACGTCCAGTGCAGGGCGTCCCCCCACCTGGGTGTTACGCAACGCCTGCACCAGCAGCAGCGCGGAACGGGTTTCAGCCCGGCCCACATCGGGGTTTTCGGTCTTCAGGCGGAAAGTCATGCGCCCGTACCACATCATACTCTTGAAGTAGGCTTTCAGCGCGTCGCTGCGGGTGTAGTGCCCGCGCGGGATGTACTGGGTGTAATCCTCGCCGAAGTCCAGGCCGGGGAAAAGCGGGGAAGGCAAAATACCGGCGGCGGACTCAACGTTGGCGATTTCGGCTTCCGTCAACTCGGCGGCGTAATCCGGGATTGTGAACGCGGCGTCGGCAAGCTTGCCGCTCACCGCGATGAAGGCGACGGTGCGCAGCGCCGCGTCTTCCCACGGGGTGCCGCGCACTTGCTGGTACTGCGCGTCGGCAGTGACGATCAGCGCGCGGTTGAGCGATTGCAGCAGCGGATAGAAGTATTCGACCTCGGCGGTGCGCAGCGTCTTGCCGAACATCAGGTGATAGACGTGCAGCAGCGAATCGCTGGTGACGAAGATCGGGACGTTGGCGTAGCGCGCCTTCTCGTAGACGGTGAAGAATTCCTTCTCCTGCAAGCCGGGGCTGGCGGCGACGCCATCGCGGGCCAGCCGGGCGAGTTGATCCGTAGACAGCGGCATAGGCACGTGGACGTTGCTCAGGTCAGGAGCAATGGCGGGTTGCTCGAGCGCGGGCGTGACGTTCACCGGCTGCGGCTGGTACGGCGCGAAGACCGACTTGGCGCGCGGCTGCACCACCGGGACGTCAGGGGGCAATGTGGCCGGCGTTTCCGGCGTGAGTTCGGCGGTGGGCGGCGTCTCCGTGGTGGGGATAGGCTTCGCCGTCGGCGAGAACAGTTGGCAACCGATCGTCAGCAACAAGACCAGGGCAAGCAGGGCAAAATGTCCTTTGTGCTCAGAACGGGTTTTCATAGTTATCCTCCTTCAAATGACATACATATAAATTGCGTCGCTGTTGGGCAAGAAAAGTAACAGGGAAACGGCGACTGCAAAGCAATATCCTACACCTCCCCACGAGCACCGCGCGGCGCAAATGACTCCCAGTCTAGGCTTGCCAGGGATCGTCAGATCCCGGTGTAGTACCTGGAGCCGCGGATCTGACGATCCGCTCCAAGCATATCGCGGATCTGGCGATCCGCTCCAAGCATATCGCGGATCTGGCGATCCGCTTTGAGCGCAGCTAAGTGGGGCAAGACTGCTCGAGCAAGCGCACCGCCAGCGACCATTCTTCCATTGGGGCATCGTCTACGCCAGCAGAAGAAGTAGGCGAAGAAAATCCGGCGTTAGTCATCACGCTACTGCCCAGCAGCGTTGACCTGGGGAACGCCTTCCAGGTGGACGACCGCATCTTCCCGTCCGGCCAACAATGCCTGGATGTGCGCAACGGCCGGCGTCACCAGCGCCGCCGTCTGCGGCGAAAGCCCCTCGCCGAAGTCGAAGTCATATCCGCGCAGCGAGAGCAACACGGCGCGCGGCGCGCGCCCGTACATCTGCTGCGCCAACGCCAGCACCGTGGAAGGGTGAATCTGGTGGGAAACGAAAGGCTGCGTGTAGGTCGCATCCAGGGGCTCCACGCGGATATCCTCCGGCAGATTGCCCACGTGCGCGTCCACAAAAATCAACAAGCCGTAATCTTTGATCGTTTCTGCCAATTCCGGGACGAGCTGATGCAGGACGACCGTATCTACACCATGGCCCAAATCATCGAAGCCATCGTCCAGCGGCGCGAGCGGCGCGCGACCCAGGCGCGCGCGCAGCGCGTTGACCACCACCGGCCCCACGCCATCGTCACGCCGGAAAACGTTGCCAAATCCGGCAACCAGTGTGCGTTGAGGTTTCTCGTTCATCAAATCTACCCATCTACTAACAAAAAAACACCCGCAAGCGACGCTTGCGGGTGTTATTGTATGTGGATTCAGTCGCGCGTCAACGTATCAACGATCTGACCATCCGGCCCGATCAACTCGATCTTGATCGGCATCTGGCCCTGCGCGTGCGTGGAGCACGAGAGGCACGGGTCGTGCGCGCGGATCGCGTGTTCCACCCGGTTGAGCATCCCCTCGGTCAGTTTCGCGCCATCGACGTAGCGTTTGGCCGTCATGTTGACCGAGTGGTTCATCGACCAGGCATTGCCCGCCGTAGCGACGATCATGTTAACTTTGGTGATGATGCCCATCTCGTTGGTCCAGTAGTGGTGGAAGAGCGTGCCGCGTGGGGCTTCCAACACGCCCACACCCTCGCCGGTGATCGCGCCCTGCGGGTTGACGACGTCCGCGCTCAAAATGTCGGGATCATCCATCAGCTCGCGGACGCGCTCCAGCGCGTACACCGTCTCGATCAAGCGCGCGTAGTGGAAGTAGAGCGTCCCTTCGACGGGTTTGCCGCCGTTGAGCTGTTTCCAGATTAGCATCTCGCCCTGCGCCATCGGCGTGCTGATGTGCGTGGCGACGTTCAAACGGCCCAGCGGGCCAACGCGGTAGATGCCGTTTTCGTAGCCGCGCTTGAGGTAGAACGGCGCTTTGAGGTAAGTGTAGGTATTCACGTGCTCGCCGATGTAGTCCAGATAGTCGGCGGGATCGAACAGTTCCAGCGGCGAGCCATCCACGTCCACCATCTTGAGCTGCCCGTCGTAGAGTTCGAGCGCGCCGTCGGGCTGCACCAGGCCCATATAGGCCGAAGGGAACACGGCGAATTCGTTCAACATCTGCTGGTTGTCCTGCATCCAGCTTTTGAGGAACGAAATACCTACCATCGTCGTGGCGAGGTGATCGTCGATGCTTTGCAGAATCCAGTCGCGGTCGGCGGGGTCCAGCGGGCGGGTGACGCCGCCGGGTATGCCGAAGATCGGATGCACGCGGCGCTCGCCAAGACGACGGATGATCTCCTGGCCGAACGCGCGCAACCGCACGGCCTTGACGGCCAGATCAGGATTCGCCGCCACCACGCCGCCCACGTGCCGAATCTTCGGGTCGGCGTCGAAGCCCAGGATGAAGTCCGGCCCGGCCAACTCGAAGAAGTGCATCCCGTGGGATTGGATCATCTGCCCCATGTGCATCAGATCGCGGAGCTTGTGGGCGGTGGGCGTCGGCGCAGTTCCGGCGACCACGTCGCACGCCTTCGTCGAAGCCAGGTGGTGGCTCACCGGACAGATGCCGCAGGTGCGCGGGGTGATTTGCGGCATTTCGTAGAACATGCGGCCTTCGCTGAACTTCTCGAAGCCGCGAAATTGCTCGACGTGGAAGTAGGAATCCTTGACTTTCCCGTCGTCGCCCAGGTAAATGGTAATCTTGGCGTGCCCTTCGATGCGGGTCACGGGTGAAATGGTAATTTTCTCAGCCATTGTATTTTTTACCCCCCATCCATACCGTATTTCAAAACCTTGCCTTCCAACTTCGGCATCCGCCCGGCCAGCAGTTCCGTCAGGACGTGCCAGATCGCGTCGGCGGTGGGCGGGCAACCGGGCAGATAGATGTCCACCGGCACGACGTCGCCCACGCCGGAGACCTTATCGGTCAAAGGCGCAAGGTCTTCGTGCTGCGGGATTTGCCCATCTACCGTGCTCTCGGTTTCGATGTAGCCGCGCCGCAAGACCTCCTCGGTGGGGAAGAAGTTGCGCATCGTGCAGATGCCGCCGAAGACGGCGCAATCGCCCAACGCAATCAGTAGCTTGGAACGCTCGCGCATCTCCTGCGCTTCGTGCAGTTCGTCCTCGTTGCCGATGCCGCCTGTCAGAATCCCCACATCCACCCCCTCTTCCGGCGGATGTTTGAGATCGGTGAGCGGCGAGGAGGTCAGTTCGACATGCTTGAAAAACTCCACAATACGTTCATCGATGTCCAGGAAAGACATATGACATCCGGCGCAGGCTTCCAGCCACTGCGTAGCCACTTTAATTTTTCCCATTGGGTACTCCTTTTATGAACGCAACAACGCCGTCAACTGCGCCAATACCACGCTCTCGTCGCGCACGTCCGCCGGGGCGGGCAGCACGGTCTGGAGCGACTTGTCCACGCCATCGAGCGTCGTCACGTGACCACTGCGCTCGTACCAGAGCGGCGTGGGAAGCACCACGTCTGCCTGCTCGGTGAGTGCGGAGTGATAGGCCGTCTGCACGACTTTGAACCCGGCCGGCACGCGCAGCGCGTCGGCGACCGGTTGCTCGCCGAGCAAGATATAAGCCACGTCGGTCTTGGTTGGCGACTGCGGCTTGAGGCCAACCGCCTCCGCGCCTTTGCCGTTGCGCGCCGGATCGAGCGCCAGGAAGGACACTTTGTCGCCGAGCGGCTTGAGCGCGGCCACCACTTCGGGTTTGATCCCGACGCTGTAGACCAGCACGATCTTCTCCGCATCAGCGGCGGCCTGTGCGACGACGCCGGCCTGCGCCGAAGCCACGCTCAGTGCAGCGCGCTTGTTCAGCGCGTTCTCCGAATCGCCGATCACGGCCACCGTCGCGCCTTTGTCGGCAGCGCGGTGTATGAAATAGCCAACGACGCGCTGGTACTCCAACGGCTGCGCCCCCGCGACGATGATGAAATCGGCATCCAGCACATCCGCCACTGTGGCCGGGACGCCATAGCCCAACGCCGGCGCGACCGGTTCGAGCCGGCCGGCTTGACCACCGAGCTGCGTCATCAGCCCGGCGAACGCTGCCAACGCTTCGTTCGTCGTCGCGCAGGCTGCCACACCCTGGCATGTGCTGCCCTTGAGGGCGCCGGCGACCAGTCCGAGCGCCTCTTCCCAACTCGACTCGGTCAGTTTGCCGTCCTTGCGCACCAACGGTTTGAGCACACGTTTGCGGGTCTCGTACAGCGGCGTGAAGCGTCCATCCACGCACAACAACCCGCCGTTCGGCGCTGAGTCCCACACGCCGTCCACGCGCAGCAGGCGATTGTAGCGCGTCACCACGTCGAGGTCACAGCCGACGCTGCATTGCATACAGGTGGTTTGCGTGTGCGTGACGTCTTTCTCGCGCCCGCCGTAGGCGCTGCGCGCATCGATCAACGCGCCGGTGGGACACACCTGCAGACAGGTGCCGCACTCCACGCACGACGATGCGCCGAAGGGGACGTTGAGATCGGCGGAGATCATCGTCTGCGCGCCGCGATTGCGCAATCCCAGGGTATGGTTGGCCGCGATCTCCGTGCATGCGCGCACACAGCGCGAGCACAAGATGCAGCGGTTGTGATCCATAATGAAGTACTTGCGCGTAGCGTCGACTTCCTGCTTCTCGTAAGGGCGCGGGTACGTCCAGTGATCCAGCCCGTGGCCGTAGGCCTGATCCTGGAGTTCACAATCGCCGCTCATCTGACAGTACATACAATAGTGGTTGCGCTCGGAGAACAGCAACTCCAATACGAATTTGCGGATATTGAACGTCTGCTCGGTATGCGTCTTGACGACCATCCCTTCGGTTGCGGGCAACGTACACGCGGTTTGCAGGGTACGCATTCCCTCCACTTCGACCACGCACATCCGGCACGCGCCCCAATTGGAGAGCGCCGGATGATGACACAGCACCGGAATCTCGACGCCGGCAGACTTGGCTGCTTCCAGCACCGTTTGCCCGCTCTGTGTTGTTACTTCTCGATCGTTGATTTTCAAATGTATCTCACTCATTCTCCATTTTCTCCTACAAACATTACGCTCTCAGCCTGGCCTCGAATTCTTCACGGAAGAATCGCAACCCGGACAAGATCGGCGCCGGCGCGGCCTGCCCCAAACCGCAGAAGCTGGCTTCGCGCGCGTATCCGGCGATTTGCTCCAGGCGCGCCAAATCCGCAGCGCGGGCATACCCCTGGCGCAAACGATCCAACGCTTCCAACATTTGTGCTGTACCCACGCGACAGGGAACACACTTGCCGCACGACTCCGTTTTGAAGAAGCGCACCAACGTGTAGGCCAGATCGACGATATCCGTATCGTCCCCGCAGATCAGGAGCGCGCCGCTACCTAGAGAGGCGCCCTGCTCTGCCATGCTGGCAAAATCCATCGGAATGTCCAGCAACGCCGCCGGGATAATGCTGCCCGACGCGCCGCCGGTCTGCGCGCACTTGAAGGTCTTGCCGGCCTTCATCCCACCGGCATAGATGTCCACGACTTCACGTAGAGTGATCCCCATCGGGACCTCGATCAGGCCGGTGATGTTCACATCGCCCATCACGGAGTACAGCTTGGTGCCGGGGCTGCGCTTGGTGCCCAGCGTGCGATACCACGCCGCGCCGTTGAGCACGATCGGCGGGACGTTCGCCAGCGTCTCCACGTTGTTGACAACGGTGGGCAGCCCGCGATAGCCGTTCACGGTGGGATACGGCGGGCGGATGCGCGGCGTTCCGCGCTTGCCCTCCATGCTTTCCAAAAGCGCCGTTTCCTCGCCGCAGATGTAGGCGCCCGCGCCGGCGTGGACGTGGATGTGGAACGAGAACCCGCTGCCCATAATGTCGTCGCCGAGCACGCCCAGTTCTTCCGCCTGGCGAATGGCCTGCTCCAGACGTTCTTTCGAGAGCACGTATTCGCCGCGAATGTAAATCCAGCCTTCGTGCGCCCCCACCGCGTACCCGGCCAACGCCATCCCTTCGAGGACGGCGTGCGGGTCGCCTTCCAGGATCATGCGATCCTTGAACGTGCCCGGCTCGGATTCATCGGCGTTGCAGACGATGTACTTGGTTTCCTCCGCGCGGCTGGCGACGAACGACCACTTGAGACCCGTCGGAAAGCCCGCGCCGCCGCGCCCTTGCAGACCGGATTCGCGCACGACATTCATAACTTCTGTGGGCGTCATTGTGGTCAGCGCCTGTCCCAGGGCGAAGTAGCCATCGTGGGCCACGTAGTCTTCGATGCTGTAGGGGTCGACCACGCCGACGCGGCGCAACAGCACCCGCTTTTCGGCGTACTGTTTGCCCTCTTTGCCGGCCGGCAAGGAAGCCAGTTGCCCGCTCACCAGCGCGTCCGTCGGGAGCAACAGGTGTTCGACGACGCGCCCTTTGTAGAGATGTTCCTCTACGATGAACGCGCCATCCGCCGGTTTGACCGGGCCGTAGATCACGCCTTCCGGGTAGATGCTGACGGTGGGCAACACATCGACGCGCGTCACGCCCCCGCCAAAGCCCACTTCGATCTCGTTCGCCAGACCGTAGAACGAAAGTTCCGCTTCGATAGCGAGCTTTACCTCTTCCGCGCCGCGGCTGAGGCTCTGAGGATCGCCCGAAACCAAAATTGTCGCGCGGATCATACGCCACCTCCTACTTGTGCGATAATCTCCCGCACCCGGCCGGGCGTTAGATTGCCATACACTTCGTCGTCCACCATCATCACCGGGCCGACCGAA